>CAZQCR010000021.1:0-21797 GCA_964591745.1 uncultured Anaerolineaceae bacterium | reverse complement strand
CGTGGCCAGGCCGCGGGCCGCCGGCTTCGTTGCCCGCTCGATCTTGATGACGTCGGCGCCACGGTCGGCGAGGTGGCGGCCACCGATCGGCCCGGCCCAGTTGGCCGTGACCTCGATGACGCGGAGCCCGGCAAGCGGACCGGCGGAATCGGCGTGTCCCTCGGCCGGTGCGGGCACGTTCGCGTTCGCCCAGGCAAAGCCGGCCGCGAAGACGGTCTCGTGGTGCTCTCCCAGCTTCGGCGCCGGCCCGGGCCGCTGGCAGGGCGTCCCCGTGAGCCGATACGGGAATCCCGGCGCCTGCACCGCCGTGCCGTTTACCATGACGGAGCCGAACCAATCACGCGCCAGCAATTGCGGATTCGCGGCGACATCGGCCATGTCGTTCACCGGGCTCACGGCGATCCGGAGCTCCTGGGCGGCGTGGTAGATCTCCTGCTTCGTCCGCGTCTTCGCCCACTCGCTAAACGCGGCAAGGATCTCCGGGAAGCGAGCCCACCAGTTCTGCTGGACAAGCAAGGATTCGTCCTCGAGCAGATCGAACCGCTCGATCATCACGAAAAGATTCGCGTACGGCACGAGGTGGAAGAGGAAGACGAAACCATCTGCGCAAGGTGCGAAGATGCTGCCCGTCCGCTTCTGGACTGTGCCCTGGTGCGTCCAGAGGGTGGTCAGCCAGGAGTGGTCGTTCAGCGTCGCTTCCTGGCGCGAGATCTCGATGCGTTGTCCGAGGCCCGACTCCCGGCTCTGCCGGAGCGCGGCGAGCGCGGCGACCATCCCGTGCAACCCCGCGTGATAGCCCGCCTGGTGCCCGCCAAGCCCGAGCGGCTCCTTCTCCGGGTGGCCGGCGATGTAGCCGTAGCCGCTCGTCGCCCACTCGGTCAGCTCGCTGGCCTCCCAACCGGCGCGTTCGCCGCTGCGGCCGTAGGGCGTAATCGAAACGACGACGGCCGCCGGGTTCGCGGCCGTCAGTCGGGCGTCGAGAGCGTCAGCGGCGGGGCCCCGCAGGTCGTGGACGATGATGTCGGCGTGGGCGGCGAGCTGGTCGATACGCGGGTCGGCGGCGTCGAGTTCGAGGCCGAGCTTACCCGCGTTGAGATAGTGGAAGAATGCGCTCTCCGTACCCACAAGCGGCGGCTCATCGCGCAGCCACTCGCCGCCCGACGGCTCAACCTTGATGACCTGGGCGCCGAGGTCCGCGGCCAGTCGGCCGACGTATGGACCCGCCACGCCCCCGGCGATTTCAAGAACGACGACATCGTGGAGCGCGCCTTCGGCCATTCGGACACCTTCAGGGGGAGTGTGGAGGCAAGCCTACGGAGCGTGACGGCGTACGCAAGCGGGCGGCGTGCCGGGCTGGCGGGTTAGACGCAGAGGAGTGGAGGGTCAGAGGCGCGTTCTTTGACTCTTCTCCCCGCCTCTGCTTCTCTGCGTCCAACCGAGGCCGGACACGTGGTACTGTTTTCGCGATGAAACTGCAGCACATCGGCCTCATGGACCTCGGCTACGAGGGGCGCTTCCTCTTCGTCCGCGCGGGCGAAGGGCCAGGCGGCGCCGGATTCGGACAGGGCGATGGCGGCATCCGCGGCCCTCGGCTCGAAGGATCCGTGCGCTGGGTCAGCCACCCCCGCCGACGGGCCGATGGCGTGATGCTCCCGGACGCCGAAGGCGTAGTCACGACCAACGACGGCGCGACCGTGCTCTTCACGCTGGAAGGTAAGACCGTGACCCTGCAGAAACAGAGCGGCGAGAAGGGCGGCCAGCTCCTCTTCGTGAACTTCACCACTGGGGATGAGCGCTACGCCTGGATGAACGGCGCGGTCTGCGTTGGCGAAGCCGTCGTGGACCCGGGCTCGCTCCGGCTCGTCGTCGGCATCCACGAGCTGGTGAACGAGATGCTGGAGCGGCTCCCGTGAACTCGGCACCAAACCGCGCGGCTACGGAGGTACTCCCGGAACTCGACACCGATGTTCTGACGAGGCTGCTGCCGCCGTGGAATGTGATCCTCCACAACGATGACCACAACAGCATGGACCACGTCATCGCGTCGCTGCTCGCCTCCGTGCAATCGCTGACGCCGGAACGGGCGGTGGAGATCATGTTCACCGCCCATGAACACGGACAGGCGGTCGTCGTCTCCTGCGTGAAGGAAGCGGCCGAACACTACCGGGACCGCCTGGAGAGCCGGGGCCTGACCGCCACCATCGAACCGGCCTGAGCCGTTCACAAAGCGATAACGGCCAGGCGCCACCATTCCCGCCATGGACGAATACATCGATTGGCTGGCCGCCACACGGGCCTGGCTCTACGTCTACGAACCCGAACTCCTGGAGGAGGTCTACAGCGGCAATCGGAAGGCCGGGTTCCTCGAACGCATGGTCCTTCTGCCCGCACTCCACCCTCGTCCGTCACGCGGCGAAGCGTGGACGGAACGCGCAACGCCACAAAGCGGCGACCTCCGGCTAGAACCCGACTCGGCTGCCTGAGGCTTTCGCCCACGGCGCCAGCGGTTTGCTCCGGTCAGCGGCCGGCGATAGGAGCGTAGGTCCGATTGTCCGCCCCTTCGTAGAGCGCGTTCGGCCGCATCAGCCGGTTGTCGGCGTACTGCTCCAGCAGGTGCGCCGTCCACCCGGCGATTCGCTGGCAGGCGAAGATCGGCGTGTACAGGTCCGCCGGGATGCCGAGCATCCGGTAGACGGAGGCGCTGAAGAAGTCGACGTTCGGGTAGAGCGGCTTCCCTTCAAGCTTCTTCGCCAGGTAGTCGCGCAGCTGCTGCGAGAGGTCGAAGTACCAGCGATCGGACGATGTCTCGGCCAGCTCCGCGCCGAGCTTTTCGAGGATCCGGGCGCGCGGGTCCGTCGTCTTGTAGATCCGGTGACCGATGCCCATCACCCGTTCGCCCCGGGCCAGCATCGCCTCAACGTGTGCGGGGATGTTCCGCTCCTCTTTGATCGCGTCGACCGTCTTGAAGACGGCTTCGTTCGCACCGCCGTGAAGCGGCCCCTTGAGTGTGCCGATCGCCGAAGCGATGGCCGAGTACATATCGCTCAGTGTCGAGCCGGTAACCATCGCCGAGAAGGTAGAGGCGTTCATCTCGTGCTCTGCGTGGATGATCAGGGCGACGTCCATGATCTTGACGTGAAGTGGCTCCGGCTCTGTGCCGGTGAGCATATAAAGGAAGTTCGCGGCGTGGCCCAGGTCATCGCGGGGGGCGATCGGTTCCTTGCCGTTGCGGAGACGGTCGTACGCGGCGATGACCGTCGTCATCTTCGCGGTCAGCCGCTCAGCGGTGAGGCGGAGCTGCTGCTGCGTAAGGTCGCTCGACTTCGGGTCGATCGCTCCGAGCACTTCGACGGCGATCTCGAGCGTGCGCATGGGGCGAACGTGCGGCCAGAGCTCTTTGAGGAGGCGAAGGACGATATCGTCCAGCTTCCGTTCGCTCTTCAGGCGGGCATCCAGAGCGCTAAGCTCCTCGGCGGTGGGAAGCCGATTGTTCCAGAGGAGAAAGCAGACCTCCTCATAGGTCGATTTCTCGGCAAGCTCGTAGATATCGTAGCCTGCGTAGACCAACTCGCCCTTCACACCATCGATGCGGCAGAGCTTGGTGGCGGCGATGTTGATGCCTTCGAGGCCTCTTGCAACGGTTTCAACTGACACTCAGACGACTCCCTGGGCGGCTTCCCGCGGATTGTATACAGCACTCGTATTCTACCAACCGCGCGAGTGCTGTCATTGCGGCGGCGCCTATTGGAAGCGCGCCTGCTATAGATGTGGGAGATAGGGGAAACCAGCCCGGCGCCGGCCCGCCGGTGTACACTTGCCGGGATGCAGGTCGAACTCTCTCCCGAATCCGTCGCCGCGGCCGAAGCCCTCGTGGCCAGTGGCCGTTGTTCAAACATCGATGAGGCCGTACGGATCGCCTTCTGGGCCTTCGAAGAGAGCGAGCGCCGGCTCGACGAGTTCTTCGCCGCTCTGGACGCCGACCCCGAGTGGAAAGCCGAGGTCCAGCGCAAGATCCAGGAGGGCCTGGATGACGTCGAGGCGGGGCGAATAACGCCGGCCGACCACGAGTTCTTCGAGAGCATCAAACGTCACGGTCGCGAACGGCTGGCGCAGAGCCGCTCCATCCCAGCCTGATGGACGTCGTGATCTCGTCTCGCGCCCGGCGGGACCTGGACGACATCTGGATGTTTGTCGCGGAATCGGCCGGCGTTTCTGCGGCCGATATCCTGATGGACGAGATGTTCGGCGCGACCAACCGGCTACGAACGATGTCCGGGCGAGGCCGCGTGGTGGCTGCGCGGGAGGGTGGGCCCGTCCGGAGTCTGGCGGTCCGCCGGTCGTGGGTACTCCTCTACGAGGCCGACTATGAGCGCGTGACCATCCTCCGCGTTGCGGGTTCCCGCCGCAACCTCGAGATGCTGCTCGCTGAGACCGATTGACCTCGCCGCGCCGCCACCCGCGGCCCGTGCTAGGCTTTGGCCAATCTTCCCGCCGGAGCCCCCGCCATGCGCTTCGAATCCATGGTTACCCCGCCGGACCACGCCATCGACCGCCAGGACGCGATTTGGTTCGTTGTCGGCCAGGGGCCCGCAGTCCTCGTCCACACGCACGAAGAGACGCTGCGCATCCCCGAAGGCATGCACCCCCGGGACTTCGGGATCGAGCCGGACCACGAACACTTCCTCGGAATGCTCGACGGCCATCCCGTCTGGGCGGCGGCGCTGGACCGCGCCACGCCGGATCACGCCACGCTCCGCCCGGAATCGCTTTACACGCTCTTCAGCCAGGTGGACGACACCATCTGGGCGATCGCAGGGAAAGCGGTCCAGATCGCCGAGTGGCACCGCACCCACCAGTTCTGCGGCCGCTGCGGCGAACGCACCGCCCCCGCACCCGGCGAACGGGCGACGAAGTGCCCCGCATGCGGACTGCTCTGCTTCCCCCGCCTTTCGCCAGCGGTCATCACCGCCGTCGAAAAGGATGGGAAGATCCTCCTGGCCCAGGGGCGGCTCTTCCGTGGGCCGATGTACAGCGTGCTCGCCGGCTTCGTCGAGCCCGGCGAGACCCTGGAAGAGTGCGTCGCCCGGGAGATTAAGGAAGAGGTCGGGATCGACGTCACCGACATCCGCTACGTCGCCAGCCAGCCCTGGCCCTTCCCGAACTCGCTCATGCTCGGCTTCGAAGCGAAGTGGGCCGGCGGCGAAATCGTCTGCGACCCGACCGAGATCGTCGATGCCCAGTGGTACTCACCGGACAACCTGCCGCCGATCCCTGGCCGACTGAGCATCGCCCGCCGCCTTATCGACCGGTGGCTGTTAGGCCAGGGCGTTTCGTACTGACCAGGCGGCGCCGGACCGGTGACACCTTCAACCACTGAGTAGCGGCCGCAGGATTTTACGTACTGCTTACTGAATCCACTGCCAGAGCCGGTCGTCGGTTCATTCAGGCGTGTTAGAACGGGCAGGAAGGGAGTCCTGCCATGTGGAAGTTCCGCGAAACCCTTGATATCACCGCCCCTCGCCAGCATCCCGAACCCTGTGTGGGATCGCGGCGGCCGTCCAGCCACGCCCTCCGCTGGCTTGCGGCAGCCGTTGCCGCAGCGATCATTGTACCCTTCGCCGTCTCTCAGAACGCCGGCGCAGTCACAACGACGACAACTTCAACACCCACCGATGGCTACGACCAGAAGAACCTCAAAACCCTGGTGGCTGACGGTAAACGCTACACGGTCGAAGGCAGCGACAACGCATACTTTCCGCTGGAGGGAGGCTACTTCGTCTCCTTCCAGTTCGCGGGAGTGCCCTCCGGAGCGACCATCGAATCGGTCCAGCTCATGGTTGAGCACTACGAAGAGGATGGCATTAGCGCCAGCCCCATCGAGTTCCAGGTCGGCGGCGGTTCGCTCGCGAGCCCAACCTCCCTGCTCAGCACCCGGCCGCCAGCGCGGATCGGTCTCGCCTCCGAAGGGAGCGTGACCTGGGACGTCACGACCGCTATCGACACGGCCGCTGAGGTCAACAGCCTCAAGTTCGTGGTGCGCAACCAGACAACCACCGGCAAAAAGGCCCTCCTGGACACGGTGACTCTGGTCGTCCGGTACAACGATGTTGGCACGACGCCCACGCCGCCACCAGCCGTTGCAACGGCAATCACTTCCGTGCCCCCCGCCAGCGGTGTCCTCAACGCCGCCTATTCCTATCAGGCACAGGCCACCGGGAGCACGCCGATCACGTGGTCGTTGCCGACCGCGCCACCGGGGATGACCGTGAACACATCGACGGGCCTGGTCGCCTGGACACCCACCAGCGCCGGCACCTTCGCGGTCACCCTTCGAGCCCAGAATTCTGTGGGCGCCGCGAACCAGAGCTGGCAAATAGCGGTGGCCGCAAACCCGCCCCAGGCCACCACGATCACGCTCGCACCTGTTGACGGCTGGGACCAGAAGAACCTGAAGACGCTGGTGAGCGACGGGAAGCTCTACCAGGTTCAGTTGAGTGACAACGACTGGTTCGGGGTGGAGGGCGGCTACTTCCTTTCGGTCGCGTTCCAGGGCAACGTCCCCGCCGGGGCCACCGTCATCAGTGCGAAGCTCTTAATCGAGCACTACGAAGAAGACCTCCTGCCGGTGGGCAGCATCACCTGGCAGGTGGCGGGTGGCGCACTCACGAGCCCGACGATCCTCCAAACGTTGGTGCCGCCGCTGCTCTTCGGCCCCGGAGCCGAGCGCGTTGTCGAGTGGGACGTAACGGCGGCGATCAACACACCGGCGAGGGCGAACGACCTGAAGTTCGTCCTCCGCAACACCGGCACGAATGGGAAGAAGAGCCTCCTGGACCGTGTCTCCGTTTCCGTTTCGTACACCGTCGCACCGTCGGCTCCGGTCATTACCTCGACGCCGCCAACGGCAGCGTTTGTCAACCAGGCCTACTCCTACCAGGCCGTAGCGACGGGCACAGCGCCGATCGCCTGGGCGCTCACGGCGGCGCCGGCGGGCATGACGGTCAGCGCGACCGGCCTCGTCGCCTGGACACCCACCGCCGCCGGCGACGCCGCTGTCACACTCCGGGCTTCGAACGCCATTGGCGCGGTATCCCAGAGCTGGGTCATTTCCGTGACGGTCGCACCACCCTCCCAGGTGCTGTATGTGGCGGGAGACATCGCCAGTTGCGGCTCCTCGGGGGATGAAGCGACGGCCGCGCTCCTCGACGCTAACCCCGGCGGAACGGTGCTCACACTCGGCGACAATGTCTACGAGAACGGCACCGTCGCCGAGTTCGCGAACTGCTATAACCCCAGTTGGGGTCGCCACAAGGCACGTACGCTGCCCTCGCCGGGCAACCACGACTACAACACGCCCGGCGCCCCTGGCTACTTCAGCTACTTCGGCGCGGCCGCCGGGCCGGACACCCGCGGCTACCGCAGCTTCGACATCGGCGCCTGGCACATCGTCCAGCTCAATAGCGAGCAGGACTTCGCGGCCAACGGCGCACAACTTGCCTGGCTCCAGGCCGACCTGGCCGCGAACTCGAGACAGTGCGTCCTTGCCTACTGGCACAAGCCGCGCTTCACCTCGGGCAACTACTCCGACTTCACCGCCTACCAGCCGTTTTGGAACGCGCTTTCCGCCGCGGGCGCGGAAGTCGTCCTCAGCGGGCACGACCACAACTACCAGCGCTTCCAGCCGATGAACGCCAACGGCCTGGCTGATCCGAACGGCATGCGCCAGTTCGTGGTCGGCACCGGCGGCGTCGGTCACTATCCGTTGCGCCCGGATGCCAGGCGCCAGGCGGCGAACGACACGGCCTTCGGCGTCCTCAAGCTCACACTCACGGCGAACGGGTACTCATGGAACTTCCTTCCCGTGGCCGGCCAAACATTCACTGATTCAGGCAGTGGTACCTGCCGCTGAGACGCCGTTCGCATTCGGCCAGGACGAGGCGCCATCGCCGCCGAACAGCCTTCCGCGCCCCGGGGCATTACGGCTCCGGGGCGCGGAGCGTGACGACAAGGAAGCAGGTCTCGCCTTCTACCCTCTCGATGAAGCGGACAACCCGCCGCCGAGCATCGCCCGCCGCCTGATCGACCGCTGGCTGCTCGGGCAAGGCGTTTCGTACCAGGGATTCGGTGGAATCACAGGGCAGCGAGCGGATTCACTCAGCGGATCTCGCGAAAACGGGCGAAGTCCGTGTCCGTGCCAAGCACACCCCCGTTCACCAATCTATGGAATGACCAATACCATCGGCTGTGCCAGTCGAGTCAACTCCGCCTACCTCTACGTCTGCTTCAAAGACCTCACGACCGTCCAGTGGTACTGCTACAACCGAGGGTGGGTGTCAGGCCCGGGCAACGAGTCGTTCAACAACTACGGCTACGCTTGGGGCGCATCACCCGTGTACGGTGAGCATCGGGTGATGGTCGGGCTTTGGAACTACAGCGCACTGAAGACGACCTACGCTAACTAGGAGGCACCACATGACAACGAACGCCCTGCTTCGCAGTGACATCCGGCGGGTCACACTCTCAACCATTCTGCTCAGCGTTTGCATCGGCGGTGCCGTGGTTGGCTTCGCGGTGGCCTCATCGGGTGCGGCCAATGGCGCAGCGGGCGGAACGGTTGAAGCACTCGTCGCGAGCCTCCCTGCCGATACGAGCGAGCAGCAGCGTGGCGTTCTCGCAGATGGCGACGTGTCTCAGGACGAGTACGAAGCTGCGGTGGCCGCCACGATCGGGTGTATGCGCTCGGCCGGGGTCGAAGTTCTGGTCACCCCGGCGCAGGGTCGACGACCCACGCGATTCGGCTTTGTCGCTGCCGACCTCACGGCCGCTTCGACGAGTCGTGAGGTCATGGGGAAGTGCGAGTCCGAGCACCTTTCGCGCCTCGCGGTGGTCAAATCGATTCAAGATCGCCCGTCGGATGCTGAGCGTGAAGCGGGGTCCCGCAAGCTAGCGGCGTGCATCAAGGCCGCTGGCGTGGCAGTTCGTGGCGACAAAGTGACCGATGCTGACCGAGCCCGGTGGGCGGCTCCGGACGCGAGCAACGACCACGCCCTGAAGGCCTGGTTCACATGTTCCGACGAACTGGAGCCGGAGCTTGGGTACCGGCCCTGAGCCATAAAACGGGTGGTAGGGCGGCGAACGGCCTGCGCCAGCTTGAGCCGGGCGAGGTGCCGGAACCGTAACGGTCGCCCTCCCGCTTGACGCGCCCGCGGCGGCTGACCGCGGCACGGCCAGCTCCCCTGCGGGTAGAATACGGCCAATCTCCGGGTGGACCCTCGACCGTCGCCCAAGGAGGATCGCCGGCTTGGATCATTCGTTTCGGAATACGGTTTTGCACTCTGCAGGGCGCAGTGCTCAACTGCTACTGGTCCCAGGGACAGGGTTGACTTCCAGGCTGAAGCTGCTCACGCCGTTCGCGGTGGTGCTCGGAGCAGTCCTCACCCTCGGCGGGTGCGGGGACGACGACGGCCCCGGAAACGACGGCCCGGCGCCCATGCCGATGCCCACCGAGGTTTCGCGGGTCGTGACGGAGGCTGAGGCTCGCCAGCTGCTCGCGGAGACCGTCTCAGCCGTCAAGGCCGGAAAGGCGAGTGAAGTCTGTGAATCTGGGAGCATGAGCAGGGGATTGTGCGCGGATCCGCAAATCATCAGGCTCGCGCCGGTCAACCAACCGGAACCCGCCGTTCTTGACTCCCGAGAAGTACTCGACAGCGCGTGTGGCGCCGACGGCCGATTGCTCGTGATTACCGGCCTGGACGCCAGCGGCGCATCCTTCACGAGCGAGTTTCACGTCTCACGTGACAGTGCGGGCGTGCTCACCGCCCGTTTCCCGCTGTACTGGTTCGACGGCAGCGGAATCGACGAGCCCGGCAACTGCAACTGACGCGCGCGAAGTGCCGGAACCGTAGACGGACAAGCCGCTTGACGCGCCCCCGCCGCCTGACCACAATACCCTCGCGCTTCCTCGGCGAGGGGCTGGCACGTCCGCGCCCCATCCCCCACCAGGAACTCCACTCTATGGAAGAAGGGGGAACCCGCTTGGCTGACCAGGCAGAAGTCACACCAGAACTCCGTCCGCTCGTCCCATACCTGCGCCTCGGCGCGACTCGCGACGAGGACTACCTCTTCGGCAACAGGTGCGTCTGCGGGGCGCTGTACGCCGGCCCGCGCATGTACTGCGGCAAGTGCAGCTCGGCGGGCCCGTTCACCGAGGTGAAGCTCGGCCGCGACGCCGAAGTGCACGTCTTCACGATCATCCACCAGGCGACGCCCTACGTGAAGGCGCCGTACGTCGCGGCGATCGTGGACCTTCCCGAAGGCGTTTCGATCAACTCGAACATCGAGATCGAGCCGAAGCCCGAGAACATCAAGTTCGGCATGAAGCTCAAGATGTACACCGAGAAGTGTTCAGAAGACCGCGAAGGCAACTCCTACGTGGCCTATCGCTACCGCCCGGCCTGAGCGCCACACCTTCGAACTGCGAAAAGGAGAACCAACCCCATGCGTGAAGTAGCCATCGTCGGCGTTTCTATGATCAAGTTCGGGCGCTACCCGGACCGCGATGTCTCCCAGCTGGCCGCCCAGGCGGGCTTCGAAGCCCTGACCGATGCGGGCATGACGATGAAGAACATCGAAGCCCTCTACAGCGGCAACCTCTACCAGACCTCTGGCTCCGGCCAGCGCATCCTCCAGAACCTCGGCCAGACGGGGATCCCGGTGGTCAACGTCGCCAACGCCTGCGCGACGGGCTCGACGGCCTTCCGCGAGGCCTACTTCGCCATCGCCTCCGGCGCGTATGATGTCGCCATGGCCGTCGGCTCAGAGCAGATGGGCAAGCAGGGCCTCCTCGGCTCCCGCGGTGACCCGGCGACCAGCCTCGAAGGACGCGTCGGCTCCTACATGATGCCCGCCGTCTTCGGCATGGCCGGCATGGAGCACGCCCGCGCCTACGGCACCCAGCAGGAACACTTCGCGATGGCCAGCGTCAAGAACCACTGGCACAGCACGAACAATCCGCTCGCCCAGTACCAGAAGGAATCACCGCTGGACGAGGTGATGAACGCGCGCGTCATCGCGTATCCGAACACGCTCCTGATGTGCTGCCCCACGGGCGACGGCGCGGCCGCGGCGATTCTCTGTTCGATGGACAAGGCCCGCCAGTTCACCACCCAGCCGATCAAGGTTGCTGCCTCCGTCCTCACCAGCGACCCGTGGAGCGACCGCGACCTCTCGCTCCCGGACATCAACACTCTGACGAAGAACGCCGCGAAGATCGCCTACGAACAGGCCGGCCTCGGCCCGAAGGACCTCAGCCAGGTCGAACTCCACGACTGCTTCGCCACGGCCGAGCTGCTGCACTACGAAAACCTTGGCCTTTGCGGCGAAGGCGAAGCGGGCAAGCACATCGCCAGCGGCGCCCCATGGCTCGGCAACAAGATCCCGACGAAGTACGAAGAGGACATCGCCCCGTTCGTCGACAAGACCTACGCACCCACGACGACGGCCGTCGTGAACGCCTCCGGCGGCCTGCTTTCGAAGGGCCATCCGCTCGGCGCAACCGGCGTCGCGAACATCGCCGAGGTGGTCTTCCATCTTCGTGGCCAGGCGGGTGCGCGGCAGGTAGAGGGCTCAAAGGTGGCCATGGCCCACGTCATCGGCCTGTGCTCGGCCTGCACGATCCATATCCTCACGAAGTAGCGCCAACGCTACCAGCGAGAGCAGAAAGCGAAGGGGCGTCCCGGCCGGGGCGCCCCTTCGTGTATGATCGGCGCATGACGCAGCTCGCCGAATCACCTGCGGAAGTCGAGCCGGAGGTCTACTTCCGCCCGGTGATCTTCACGCCCAGCGGCCGGGACGATTGCCTGGCCGTCGCCCGGATGTCCTTCGAGGATTGGGTCCGGCTGGACTACGAGGGCGGCCTTTCGGAGTGGGTAGACGGGGAGGCACGGCTCTACATGAGCGCATCCGCGGAACACCAGGCGATTATCGGGTTTCTCCACACGATCATGGGCCTCTTCGTGGAGGTCAGACAACTGGGACGGACGATGCTCGCCCCCTATGCAATGCAGTCGACGAGGGGCGGGCGCGGGCGTGAGCCGGACCTGATGTTCGTGGCCACCGCCAACCTCGACCGCCTCCAGTCTGACTATCTTCATGGCCCGCCCGATCTGATCGTCGAAGTCGTCTCGAAGGACAGTGTCACCCGCGATGGCGAGGAGAAGTTGGCGGAGTACGCCGCCTCAGGCGTCCGGGAGTACTGGGTTATCGACTCGCGGATTACCCCCGTAACAGCGCGCTTCTACATCCTTGAGGACGGCGCGTTTCGCGCGATGGACCCTGGGCCCGACGGTGTCTACAGGGCCTCGGTGATCGAGGGCTTCTGGCTGCGCACCGAATGGCTGAGCGAAGACCCACGTCCGGCTGCGCAGGCCGTCCGGGAACTGCTCGGCGCTTCGTTGGCGTAGGCGGCGTCCAACGATCTCCGCCTGATAACGCCCCACGGCCCGCAGCTACCCGGCATCTGGTACCGTCGGAGACATGGATCACCTGTCCCCGCCCGCCCCGCCTGCCGATGCTGTGACGGTGACACTACCCTCGCCGGAACTCGCGACCGCGCCGTTGCCGGAGGCGGCGGCCACGGACTGGCTCCTCTACGCCCGCGACATCACGAAGTCCTACGGACCGACACGCGTGCTCGATCGCCTGTCGATGGGACTTGCGCCGGGAGCAATCCTCGGCCTTGTTGGCCCGAACGGGGCGGGAAAGACAACCCTGCTCCAGCTGCTCTCCGGGATCATCCCGCCAGACGCCGGCAACATCTGGCTTGGCGGTACCTGGGTGGATTTCGACCGGAACCCGGAAGCCCGGCGCGGGCTCGGCCTCATGCTCGGTGGCCGGATGCTGATCGAAGACCTGCGGGCCGGGGAGTACTTCGAATTCATGGCCGCCATGCACGGCGCCAGCGGGTACGAAGCAACCGTCGCCGGCCTCGTTACCCGTCTTCGCCTGCAAGAGCACCTGAACAAGCCGATCAAGAGCCTCTCCGCGGGCACGAAAAAGAAGGTCGAGTTCGTTGCCGCCGTCCTGCACCGGCCGCGTGTCCTCCTCTTCGATGAACCGTTCGAAGCGCTCGACCCACCGTCCGTTCGCGACCTGACGGAAGTCACTCGCGCCTACGTGGAGTCAGAAGGCGCGGCGGCCATCATCTCGAGTCACATCGTGCCCTACGTTCGGCCCCTGGCGACTGAGATTCGGCTCCTCTGGAAAGGCACGCTCTGCCAGGTGGAGGATATGGCCGGGCTGCTAGCGGAGCGGCCCGAGGACGGGGAGCTCCAGTCCTGGGCCGATGTCCTGGGCGGCAACTAGCCGGTGGACACCTGGCAGCGGCCACCGCGCTTTCGAACGCAGTTCATAGCCTTGATGCGGGCCCGCCAGCGCCACAGTGCGGGCCAGCGGCGAGAGAGCCCGGGCGCGTGGTGGGTGAAACGCGTACTGCTTTCGATAGGGGCCGCCTGGGTACTGGCAGGCAGCGGCTTCTCGGCGATCGCGATCGCCAGCAGCCCGGAGGTCGACCCCGACCGCGCCGCGGTGCTCTTCCTCCTTGGTCCTGTCGCCGTGGCCTCGCTCCTGATGGTGACCCGGCTCCGGGCGGAGGCTGAAGGGCATCCGCTGGGCGAGCCGCGCTGGCTGCTTCCGCTCTCTCGCTGGCGTTCTTCCTGGCTGGCGACAGCCGAAGAGACCGTCTCGCTGGAGAGCGCATTCGTGGTCTCGCTGGGCGTCTTGCCGTGGGCCGGCATGTTGATCGCGGGGGAGAACTGGCTCACGGGGTGGGGGTGGGCCACGGCGCTCCTCGCGCCCCTTGCGGCAATCGCCTACCGGGCGCTGCTCATCTCCATCCAGGCCTGGGCCGCCGCGGCAGCGGAAAGCGGCGGCGCGATGGCGCTGCGGGCTGCATCCATTCTCGCTGTCGTCTCCCTCCCCTTTGCGGCCGGGGCGATTGCCGGGCTCTTTTCGGCCGATACCGCGGACGTGTTCAGGCTCCCGTTGCTCGACTGGGCGAACCATGTCGCGGCCCCGTTCGTCCTGCTCGCTGCCGCCTGCGCCGTTACCCTGCTGAGCGCCCTCATCCGGTCCAGGCGCGCTCCACAGTGGCTACGGCGGCTGCCGCGTTTGCGGGCGCCACGCTGGCGGGCCGGCGGCGCCAGCTTCGGCGGAGATCGCGTGGTAGCGACCATGCTGCGGATGATGGCCGTCCAGGCTGTCCGCCAACCCACGTACCGCTTTGCCGCGGCGATGGTCGCTATCTTCTCGCTCCTCACCCTCTTCTTTCACGATGGGCCGGGCCCGGGGCTGCTCATCTTCCACGCCTTCGTGCCCGCGATCATGGGCATGTACAACCTGTACGGCGCCGATGCCGGCCACTACACCATCTGGCTGGGGACCGGGCGCCGCCTGGACGAATGGACGCGCGCCCGCCAGCTGTTCTTCGCCGCCTACATGACGCTCTTCTCGGCCCTGGCGATAGCCGTACTTCTTAGCGCCGGGCTGTTACGGGCGCCGCTGGCCCTTGCCCTCGTTGCTGGAGGGCTGACAGCGCTCGAACTGAGCTGGATCGCGGGCCCGTTCATCTCCCGCTACGTGCTCTCGCCCCAGTCGGCCGAGATGGGACGGCGCCGGCGCGTCGGTGGCTCCGCCCGCGCCTGGGTCTCGATGGTGGCTGCGGGCGCCACGGCCGCGGCCGCCGCGCTTTCGGTATCGCCTGCCCTCCTGCTGGATTGGTGGTGGTCACCCTGGTTGATCCACATCCTCCTCGCGCTCGGGATCATCGCCTCCGCCCGGGCCAGGACGGCCTGGACGCCGGACCTCCGCGGCAGAATGGCCCAGGCGTTCCGTGCTTCCTCTACCGCGATGTGACCGTGCCGGGCCAAGCCCGTAAGCTCCGGCGGTGGCGCTATTCATGGGCGGTACCTTCGCCGCCTTCCAAAGTCGAGATTTCCGCATCCTCTGGTCCGGCGCTTTCCTCGCATTCATCGCCTTCTTTATGTCCCTCCCCGTCCAGGCCGTCGTCGCCTTCGACTTGAGCGGGACGAACAGTGGCGTGGGCTGGGTGGTGGCGGGCCAGGGCCTCGCCCAGCTCCTCCTCAACCCGGTCGGTGGCGCACTTGCGGACAGGCTTCCCAAGCGGACCGTGATCTTCATCTGCCAGGCGATCATCACCTTCAGTTTCCTGGCGCTGGCCCTCATCATCTGGGCAGACGTGATCACCGTCGCCTGGCTCGTCGCTGGCTCCTTCCTCATCGGCGCGGCTTTCGCCTTCCTCGGGCCAGCCCGCCAGGGGCTCATGGTCGAACTCGTGGGGCCATCGGGGCGCGGCAACGCCGTCGCACTCAGCCAGGTGGCGCTCAACGCCTCGCGTGTGCTCGCTCCGATGATCGCCGCCGCGCTCCTCGCGATCACCGTCATCGGGGCGGGGGGCTCGTACTTCGCGATGATGCTGCTTTACCTGGCGGCGATGGCCTGCACCTTCATGATCCCCGGCTCCCCCCCGCGCGGTGGCGCAAGCCGCAACGTACTCACGGAGATCGCGACGGGCCTCAGTTACGTGGCGCGGACGCCCTCGATTCGCACCCTGATCCCGTCCTACATCCTCATCATCGCGATCGGCTTCGCCTACACCGGAGTCCTCCCTGGGCTGCTGAAGAACGAACTCGGCCGCTCGCCCTCGCAGATAACCTACCTGCTCATAGCGAACGCGGTCGGCGGCCTGGCAGCGAGCCTCTTCGTCGCTTCGCGAGCCGATTCGCCGCGGGCCCGGGCGATCTACACGTTCATGTGCGCCCTCTTCGGTGTGTCGCTCGTGTTTGCGGGAATCGTGCCCAACTACTGGGCGTTGATGGCGACCATGCTCTTCATCGGCGCCGGCGCGGGCGGCTTCCAGACGTTGAACGGCGCCATCGTCTCCCACCTCACGGACCCGGCGTACTTCGGACGGGTCGTCTCCCTCACCTTCCTGGCGTTCGCTGTATCGAGCATTATCGCCTTGCCGGTGGGTGCACTTGCAGACCGGATCGGCGAGCGGGAGACGATCACGCTGAGTGGCATCGTCGTCTGCGCACTGGTGGTGCTCTTCGAACTCGGCTCGCGAATCAGGCCCGGGCGACGGCTCGAAACGGCGCCGCTCCCGTAACTGGCTCTGCTACCGCTCCAACAGCGAACGCGCCGCTGGCGTCAGCCCGGTCACGTCGGCTCGGGAGACACCTTGCGATGCACGGTGACCGCGTAGCCGCCGCCCGCCTCCCAGGGGTCGCGACTCCAGGTTGACCAGCGCTCCGCCAGCAGGAGGCCAGCTTCGGCGGCGAGGGCGTCGTACCGCTCAAGGCTGAGCCGGCCCGGGGCAAGCTGGAAGCCGGCCACCAACCACCCACCCGGGCAAAGATGCCGGGCCATGTTCTGGAGGACGGCGCCCTCCGTCCCCGGCGCCAGGAAGATCATCACGTTCCCCGCCATGACGCCGAGGTCAAAGGTCCGCCCGAGGTCCACCGTCACGAGGTCCGCGAGGCGCCAGTCGACAGCAGGCGCAGTCCGCCGCGCCACAGCCAGCATCTCGGCGTCGATATCCACGCCAACGACATCGAGGCCACGGTGGGCGAGTTCACGCCCCACACGTCCCGTGCCACAGCCAGCATCGAGCACGGAAGCAGGACCGAGGCTCCCCACGAAGTCGGCTTCGCCGTGGACGTTCTCCCCGGCGGCCGCGCGCCGCTGGTAGGTCGCGTCGTAGGCCTCGCCGCAGACGGTCCGTGTCCCCAGCCAGCGGTTCGATTCCTCGGTCACGTTCAACTCCCCGGCGGCCGGTATACCGGCCGTTCGCCTGCGGCGACGGTATACCGCCAACGTTGACAGGGCGAGCGCTGAGGGCGAGCATGCCGCCCATGATCAAGCTCGTCTGCTGCCTCCATCGCCGACCCGAAATGACGCGTGATCAGTTCCAGGAGTACTGGTACACCATCCACGCTCCGCTCGTCCGCAAGAACGCCGAGGTCCTCCGAATCCGGCGCTACGTTCAGGTCCATACCCGCGAGACGCCGATGAACCAGGCACTCCAAGAAGGCCCGCGCAACGCGCCGCCGGAGTACGACGGCGTGGCCGAGCTTTGGTTCGATAGCCTGGAGGACATTGCCGCGAACTTCGCACTCGAGGCCGCCGCCGCCGCCGCCCGCGAACTCCTGGAGGACGAACGCAAGTTCATCGACTTCGAACGGTCGCCGTTCTGGTTCGCCGAAGAACGGCCCATCATCCAATAGCCCGGGACCAGGCTACAACGAAACAGGCCCCGCGCGACGCGCGGGGCCTGTTCTTGTGATTTGCTGTTGTCCCGGCCTGGGAACTCCCTTTGCTCAAGCTACTCCCGAGGAGGAGCGCCCGTTCAGGGTGTCGAGCGGGATTCCGGCCGGGTGTCCGTGTCTGATCCGCCTGGGCGGACCTTATACCGGACCGAAAAAGACCCCGAACCAGACATGGATCCTGTGCTTCATCGAAACACCTCCAGAACTGGGATTTGAAGTTGAAGCCGTGGCCTTACCTCTGCACAATCCAGACTCCGTAGAGTGCGTGAATCCGAACTCCGTGAATCATGCTGTCCTCCTTCGTGTGGAGTCTTCCATGATGGAAGGTCCCCGGGGGGACATGCTGATCATCCTCCATCACCCGGACGATTGCAAGGGACTTTCGACCCGGCTGGGTGGATCTTTGGGTCCATCCTGCGCCAGCGCCTGCCGCGGCCGAATGGCGAACCGCCCCCTTGCCGCGCTCGACCTGGGGTCGGGCCCTCGCCCCGCCGTTCCCGAAGCTGCATCCGCCGGTCAGGAACGCTATGCGGCCATGCAGGGTTTCGCCGGTGGCTTCATCGGGTGATGGCGATGGTGGTAGCGGGTTCCGCCGATATGACGCCCTTTACTGAGGCCGGACTATCTGAAAGGACGCCGGGCGATCCCTGCGTACTACGAAACTCGGAGAGATCTCGGCGTGACGCAAGCAGGCACGAAGAATGAGTGCGCTTCGCCGGCGGTACCAGCCGGCCGGCGAGAGCAAGCACCCCAACGCGAAACGAATCGAACGGACTGCCGCAGAGCAGAGGAGAACTGACATGGCATGGTTTAACAATCTCAAGATCCAGGTCAAGCTGCTGGCAGGCTTCGCCGCCGTCATCGTCATGATGGGCGTCGTCGTGCTGCTTGGCCGAAACGCCACCACTACCGCCGTGAGCGGCATGGAGGAGATCTATGCTCGCCAGTTCGTGGCGTATTCGGCTCTCGCCGACGTCAACGACGCCATAAACGACGGAGCGATCGAGATGCGCAACGCCTTCCTGGCGGATGACCCGGCGAAAGCGAAGGCCGCGGCAGACAAGAGCGTTGCCGCCCTCGCCCTAGCGAGGAAGGAGCTGGGCGATTACAAGGCGCTCCTGACGCTGCAGTCGGGAATCGACGCGGCGACCCAGTTGGATCAGGAGATCGCCAGCCTTGAGAAGGCTCGTGCTGATGTGTTCGCCACTCTCGCGACGGGCGGTTCGGAAGCGGCCCAGAAGGTCAACGCTTCGGGCTTGAACGGGGCGCCCGCAGCCTCAGCAATCGGCCCCAAGATCCTCGAACGCACGGAAGAGCTTCTCGCGGCCCGACTCGCACGGGGAGAGGCCGTCTGGAAGACGAACGAGAACTCGGCAAACAAGGCGAACACGATCGCGATGGTTGTGGCTATCATCGCGGGCGTCCTGGGTCTGGGCATCGGCTTCTACATCGCCCGAAACATCAAGGGCGGCGTGGCGACCATCGTCTCCCGCCTGGAATCGATCACGAACAACTGCGTGACCGCGCTCCAGAACGGGATCAAGGGTGTGGAACAGGGCGACCTGACGCTCGACGCCCAGCCGGTAACGCCGAAGATCCCGAATCCGGGCAAGGACGAGATCGGGAAGGCCTCGACAACGATCAACTTGATGCTGGACAAGCTTGTCGCCACCATCGCGAGCTACAACAGCATGCGCGGCGGCCTTGGCACGATCATCGGCGGCGTCCGCGAAAACGCAACGAACATCCTTGGCGCTTCCAACCAGCTGCGCGAGGCCTCGGACCAGATGGCGGGCGCGACGGGCCAGATCTCGACGGCGATCGGTGAAGTGACCCGTTCGACGGTCTCCCTCGCCCAGCTCTCGCAGGAGTCCGCCCGCGAAGTCGAGCGGATCGCCGCCTCCTCGGAGCAGATGGCCGCTTCGGCCAACCAGAACTCCTCCTCGGCGAGCCAGTCCCAGAACCTCGCCAGCGAGATGGGCCGCCGGATCGCCGTGGTTGCCGCCGCCTCGGAAGAGGTCGCGAGCTCGGCCCAGGACAGCCGTACCGCGGCCGTCGGCGGCCAGAAGGCCGTCGGCCAGGCCGTAGCCTCCATGCAGTCCATCGCCACGACGGTTGAGCGCGCTCAGAGCACCATCAACCGCCTCGGCGAGTACGGCCAGCAGATCGGCGACATCGTCAAGACGATCGACGAAATCGCTTCTCAGACCAACCTCCTCGCCCTCAACGCGGCTATCGAAGCCGCCCGTGCCGGTGAACAGGGCCGCGGCTTCGCCGTCGTCGCCGACAACGTCCGCCAGCTGGCGGAACGCTCCAGCGAAGCGACGAAGGAGATCGCCGCGCTCATCACGAAGGTCCAGGATGGCACCCAGGAAGCCGTCCAGGCCATGAACGCTGGCGTCAAGGACGTGGAAGCGGGACGCGAGATCACGACCGAAGCTGGCCGTGCGCTCGAGTCGATCATCGCCTCGGTCGAGCAGTCGGCGAACCAGATGCAGAAGATCGCCACCGATGTCCAGGCCCTCTCCACTTCCGCCAGCCAGATCGTCACCTCTGCTGAGGAGATCGCGGCGGGCGCTGACCAGTCCGCCAAGGGCGCCGAGGAGATGGCACAGAGCACCAGCCGGGTGACCGACGCCATCATCCAGGTCTCCGCGACTTCGCAGGAGACGAGCGCAAGCGCCGAAGAGGTGAGCGCCTCAACCGAAGAGCTCTCAGCTCAATCCGAAGAACTCGCCGCAACCGCGAACGAGATGCAGAAGCTCGCCGACCAGCTGACCGCGGCCACGGGCCAGTTCAAGCTCGCGGCCTGAACATTCGCCCTGGCGAACCGGACCGGCCCTCTCCGCGGGGGCCAGCCCGGTTCGCCAGGTGGATCACCAGTCAGAAGAAAGGATGCCCAAAACATGACCGCCAAAACGCAACCACGGCCGGCCTCTGAAGGCGAGACTCGGGCCGATGAGCATGTCGTGGTCTTTCGCCTGGGCGACGAGCACTACGCCACCGATATCGGCCTCGTCCAGGAGATCGTGCGGATGCAGCCGATCACCCACATACCCGAATCCGACCACCGCGTCGAAGGCGTGACCACGTTCCGGGGCCAGGTGGTCCCCGTCATTGACCTTCGCCGCGCCTGTGGCGTAGCCGCGGGCGAGCCGACGGTCGACAGCCGCATCGTCGTCATCACCACCGAAGACGAGCGAACCTTTGGCCTCGTCGTCGACGCCGTCTCGGAAGTCCTCCGTATCCCCGCTGCCGAGATCGAATCAGCCAACCGCGTGATCGGCCAATCGCGAATGCTCAACGGCATCGCCAAGGTCGGCGGCCGGTTGATCGCTCTCTTGAACCTGGATTCGGTCCTGCCGGACAGCGCCCACCATGTCCCGGAGGTTCTCGAAGCGATAGCAGCCTGATGCGGCCTGCAGTTCCCGCCCTCCATCACAGAGAAAGCCCGCCCACCCCGGCGGGCTTTCTCTGCATCCGCCGCTGAAGGGCGCTCCTCGACTTTCCCTTCCAACAGCCTGTCCCCCGCATACTCCGCACGCTGCACGTCGCAGGGTGCGATACTGGGGAAGACATGGACGCGCCCCGGACACAATTCGCCACGACCGTCGATGGCCTCGCCATCGCCTACGCCGTCCACGGCAGCGGACCGTACCTGGTCGCCATCCCTTCTCCCCCCGATAACCACATCGAAATGGAGTGGGCCGACACTTCGCGCCGGCCGCCGGTTGAGCACCTCGGCCGGTTCTTCTCCGTCGTGCGTTTTGACGGACGCGGGACCGGCCGATCGGACCGCGAGATCGACGACTTCAGTCTCGAGGCGCGCCTACGGGATATGGAGGCGGTCCTCAAGGCGCTCGGCAATCCACCGGTTGCGCTGCTCACCGGCGGCCACGGCTGCCAGGTCGCGATCGCCTTCGCCGCCGCCCACCCGGAGATGGTCACGCATCTCGTTCTCGTGAACCCGTTCGCGCGCGGCGCGGACTTCCTCCCGCCAGATCGGCTGGAGATGTGGCGCCAGATCCTCCAGACGGACTACTCGATCTTCACCAGGGCCCTGGGCGCCGAGATCTTCGGCTGGGGGGCGGAGGAAGGGGCGCGGTACAGCGAGTACTTCCGCAAGTGCGTCACGGCCGAGACGGCGATCCGCATCTACAACGAGATGTTCGACGTCGATCTGACGGAGATGCTCCCGGGCGTAGTCGCCCCTTCGCTCGTGATCCGGACACAGGAATCGGGCTTCGCCACCCCGGGGACCGTGCGAGCGTTCGCCGCTGGCCTTCCGAAAAGCCGCCTGGCCACGGTTTCGGGCGGAGTCGTGGAGGGCACGAGCGACGAGACAGGCCGCCTGACGGTCGAGTTCCTCGGGGCGACATGGGTCGAGCGTGAACCGGAACCGACCGCGCACGCGCCCCTTGCCCAAGGGCCGCGCTACCACGGGCTTCGTACCCT
>CAZQCR010000020.1:0-21907 GCA_964591745.1 uncultured Anaerolineaceae bacterium | reverse complement strand
GCCGCTCGAAGCGCGTTTCGGGCCGCGTCGAGGGCCTTGGAACGAATCCGTCGCACCTACTCCCCCGGGAACGGCTCGAACTGCTCGATGAGGGTGTCGAGGGCGAGGGGCAGCGGCGGGCGCAGGGCTGTACCGGCGAACGCGTCGGCGAAGGCACGGGCGACGGGGCTCGTGGCGCGGTAGTGCCGCCCTCCGGAAAGCGAGAAGAGTTCCGCGGCCAGCTTCGTCGCCTCCTGGGCGACGAACGTCTTGGTCCGGATGACCCGCAGGCGATAGGCCGACGACGCGCCGTACTGCCAGGCTCTCGCCGTTTCGAACAAGTACGCGCGAAGCGCCTCGTAGCGCATCGTCGCCTCACTCAGGCGCAGGCGAACGGCTGGCGATGTCGGCGGCGGCGTTGAGAGCGCGTGCAGGATCGCACCCGCCGCCCCCAGGGGAATAGCCGCGAACAGCAGGAACCAGTAGTACGAGGGCTGGACGGCGCCGAGAAACCCGGGAAAGCCCATCAGCTCGGCGTCAGCACCGGTATACCGAACCGATTGGCTCTCGGTTGGGCGCATGCCGAAGCCGTCCCAGTCATCCAGGATGGTCACTCCCGGGCCGTGCGCCCCAACGAGAAAGAACTCCACGTTCGGGCCGCCCGCGGGCGCTTCGCCCGGGAGCTTCGCCGTCGAAAAGAACGTCGAGGCGTACTTCCCGCCGGTGGCGAGGATCTTGTCCCCCGTGAGCCGGAAGCGGCTGCCGTCTAACTGTGCCAGCGTGGTGATCGCATCCAACGCGCCCCCGGCGCCCTTCTCAGAGTTGCAGGCGGCGTAGAGTTCGGCCCGGCCATAGGCCGCCGCTACCATCTCGACTTGCAGCGCGAAGGTCGCCCGGTAGGCCACGGGGACGCGCTCGACTGGCACGGAAAGCACGCCGGCAAGCCCCAGCGGCATGCTCGCGATGAGTGCCGTAGGTGGGGAGGCGAAGGCGACCGCGAGGGTCGTGGCGACCGCCTCCTCCAGCATCATGGCACTACCACCGAGCACGGCCGGGAACGGCGCCCGGAGAACTCCGGCCGCGTGCAGAGCGGCAACGTTTTCCGCCGGATAGCTCTCCGGCGCCTGCGCGTCGCGCGCTGTGAAGCCAGGCAGAGAATCGGCCAGGGCGTCGAATAGCAAAGCTACCTCCGGAAGCGGCGTCGGCGAAGTGTAACAGCCCTGGGGCCGCCGGAATGTGCATTGCGTCCCGCTGACTAGACTGGGCAACACCACACCCAAACCCGCCGTCCTCCGCGCGGCCGAAGAAGGAACAGCATGATCTCCGATTTCACCCTCCAGGGAAAAGTCGCCATCGTCACCGGCGGCAGCCGCGGCATCGGCCGCTCGATTGCGATTGCCCTCGCCGAGGCGGGCGCCGATGTCGCCATCGCCGCGCGCAAGCCAGAATCGCTGGAAGAGGCCGTGACCGCCGTCAAGGCGACCGGACGCAGGGCGATCGGCGTGCCGACCAACGTCCGCGAGATTCCGGCGCTCCAGAACCTGATCGACGAGACGAAGAGGCAGCTCGGGCGCGTCGATATCCTGGTCAACAACGCCGCCACGAACCCCGTCTTCGGTCCCGTGCAGAACATCGATGAGCGTGCCTGGGACGCGATCATGAACACGAACGTGAAGTCTCTCTTCTTCCTCAGCAAGTTCGCCCGGGAGGCGATGGTCGACCACGGCGAGGGCGGCAGCATCATCAACGTCAGCTCGACGGGCGGCTTCCGGGCCTCCGACGTCATCGGCGGCTACTCGATCTCCAAGGCCGCCGTCGTGATGGTCACGCAGGTCTGCGCCAAGCAGTGGGGCGTCGATGGTATCCGCGTGAACTGCATCGCCCCGGGCCTCATTAAGACCGAGTTCTCGCGGGCGCTGTGGGAGAACGAAGGCATCCTCAAGGGCGCGACCACCCAGAGCGCCCTCCGAAGGATCGGAATGCCGGACGAGATGGCGGGCGCCGTCGTCTACTTCGCCAGCCCGGCGGCCTCGTTCACGACGGGCCAGACGCTGATCCTCGATGGCGGGCAGCTCATCTGATGGGACTGCTGTTGCGCCCTTTCGCCGCGCTGGCGCGAACATTCCGCTCTTTCCTCCTCACGCTGAGGAACTTCGTGGTGCTCGTAACGGCGGTGACAGCGCTCTTGTTTATCCTCGACCGCCTGCTGCTGAACGACGAGGACCACCCGCTGGACGACCTGGAGATCTGAGTCGCGGGTAGTAGCCACGCGGCGATCCACCAAACCGCCCTGAGTTGAGGCGCCGCTCTCACTCCTCATCGCTCATCGCTCATCGCTCATCCCTCACGTCTACCGCCGGCCGTGACGGCGGCGGGCGGCTTCGGTCACGAGCCGGGCGCCAACTCCGGGCTCGCCGCGCAGCCCGCGTTCGCGGAGGGCGAGCATGACGGCATCGAAGTGCTCCGGGCCGTTCACTTCGAGGAGCAATTCGACGGTAACCACGCCGATCGGCATGTGCGGGGATTCGCGGTCGTGGTCGACCTCGAGGATGTTCGCGCCGGCGTCTGAGATAGCGCTGACCACCAGGGCGAGTTCGCCGGGTGTGTCCGCGACCTCGACGGAGAGTTCCTGGTAGCGGCCCGCGTCAGCCAGGCCCTTGCGGACGACGGACCCGAGGAGATTGATATCGATGTTCCCACCGGAAAGCACCACAACCGTCTTCCCTTTCGGGCGGTAGGCGCCGCTTTGGAGAGCGGCGACGCCGAGGGCACCGGCGCCTTCGACGGTCATCTTCGCCCGCTCGAGGAGCATCACGATTGCCCGGGCTATCGCTTCATCTGGTACGGCGATCACCTCATCGACGTAGCGGCTGATGATATCCAGGGTGCGTTGGGATGGCGCCGCGACGGCCACGCCGTCGGCGATCGTACGGTTCGGCGGCACCGGCGTGGGGCGTCCGGCCGCCAGCGATTGGACGATCCCGTCCATGACGGCTGATTGCACGCCAACGACGCGGACATCGGCCCCGGATTCCTTGATCGCCAGGGCCACGCCGGCCAGCAGGCCGCCGCCTCCCGCTGGCACGAGCACCTCCCGCACATCCGGAGCTTGCTCCAGGATCTCCAGGCCAACGGTGCCCTGGCCGGCGATGATCGCGTCGTCATCGAAGGGAGGAACGTAAAGCCTGCCCTCGCGCTCGGCGATCGCCATCGCCTCTTTGCGCGCCTCGTCCAGGGAGAGTCCCGCAAGGACGACCGTGGCCCCGTAGCCTCGGGCGGCATTGACCTTCGCCAGCGGCGCAATCACCGGCATCACGACGGTGACGCTGATTCCCTTTCGCGCGCCCGCAAGGGCGATGCCCTGGGCATGGTTACCGGCGCTCGCGGCCACGAGGCCGCCCGGCGCCCGCTCGCTGGAAAGCAGGTGCACAAAGTTGGCGGCGCCCCGGGCCTTGAACGAGCCCGTGCGCTGAAACTGTTCGCATTTCAGCAGCGTCTCAACCCCAGCCAGCCCCGAAAGTGTCTCAGTCGGCATGAGGGGCGTCACCCGAACGAGCCCTCTGATGGCCTCCCGTGCCTCGCGGATGGACTGCAGGGTCACCCCGATCGTCGTCATACGCGCCACAGCTTGCGCCGCGCCCAACACCAGGCGCAAACGCTCGCGGGGCGCTGAATCACGACCCGGCCTTCGCGAAAGGGGTACATGCGCTCCATCACGTGGCGATCGCAGAACTGTCCGCGGCAGAGCGAGCATTGTTCCCGGGGATGTGGGCTGCACCCATCTTCGCCACAGAGGCTGGCGTTGTTGCGCTGGGAAATTCGGCGCCGGTATTCCATGTGGGCCTGCATGTCGTCCTGCTTATGACTGCAACGTTTGCGGGTGCACACCGTTTCGTGGCCCTCCCGGCGGTAGGTGTGTAGGGCGCAGAACGACCCCCCGCAGAAGATGCAAGTGTCAATTGCCGTCTCGTGACAGCGCGAAAACCGGCCACCGGCACGGCAATGGACCGCAGCCATAGTGGCCAACTCTACCATCGTCACAATCGCCCGGGGAATGGTGCGTTCAGGGGGTCGCGGGCAGCCAGGCGCAGCTGCCAGGCCCATCACCGGCAGGGATGGTTGCGGCAACCCGCCAGTCCTTCAGCTGGAAGACGATAACGGCGTCGAGGGCGTTGGAGGTTACCGCGAGGAACGCTCCCGAAGGGTCGATACAGAGGCCGTCCGGCCGCTCCAGGGTCTTCTCGTGGCGCACGACACGGAGGCGGTCGAGGTCGACTACGGCGATTTCAGCCTCCCCGTTCAGCGCGACGACGACGCGGGTATCGGTAAGGCGAATCACCCGCACCGGCCCTTTGCCAACGCGCACCTCACCGAGGACGCGCCAGCTTTCGCGGTCGATGACCGTTACCGTTCCGGCGGCGGTATTCGCCGTTACCAGATACCGGCCAGCCACCGCCAGCGATTCGGGATGTGCGCCCGTGGGGAGGGCCTGGCCGTTCGTAGCGTTGAGTGCGGCGGCGCTCCCGGCCTGGGCAACGTACACCTGTCCGGCCTCTGCCCAGACGGCGTGGGGCGTTCCGCCGAGGGCCTGCTGCGCCTTGATGCTGAGCGTAGCGCGGTCCAGGACAACCAGGCCGCCGCCCTCGTCCGTCGTAATCAGCACATCTTCGCCGCTCAAGGAGAGGCCGTGGGGCTCGCCGGCGATGGGTATCGTGCGGAGCAGCGCGGCGGAGGCCAGCTCTACCTCGATCAGGGCGTTGGCCCGCCCAAGGGTGGCGTACAGCCGCCCTCCGGAAAGCGCGAGTTCGTGCGGGGGGCCGCCGGTGAAGAGGGTCCGCGACCGTACCGGGTTGGCGAAATCGAAGAAGGTGAGCGATTCGGCGCGCAGATTCGCGACAACGAGGATGCCGCTCCGAGGAGGCTCCGCGGCCGCCCGCGGCGTCAACCGCATCCCCCCGACCACGGCAAGGGCCATCAGGGGAAGGATCGCCAGCATGGCGGCGCGGTTCAGCCCGCGTGTGGTTATCACGGCGCGCGCTCACGCGTCGAAAGCCGGGCGCGAGGCGCCAGGCTTTCGGAGTACTCCATGGGACAGTGTTCGCTTGTCATGATTGGTGCGGCTGACGCTCCCTCGCGGGAGCGCCAGCCACGCGGCTACCTACCTGATGATATTGACGAGGTCCTGGAGCATGGTGTCGCTCGCCGTGATGACGCGCGACGAAGACTGGAAGCCGCGCTGGGCGAGAATGACGTTGGTGAACTGCTGGGCGAGGTCGACGTTCGAGCCTTCGAGCGTTCCGGTGCTTACGGCGCCGCGGCCGTTCGTGTTCGGAGCACCGACGATGGCGTCGCCCGAGTTCGAACTCGCAGACCACAGGTTCTGGCCGTTGCGAAGGAGGCCGCCGGGGTTCACGAAGGTGGCGAGGGCAAGCTGCCCAATGACCCGGTTCGAGCCGTTGGAGTAGATGCCGGATACCTCGCCGCTGCTGCCGACCGCGAAGCTGACCAGGGCGCCGGCGGGCGCTCCGTCCTGGCTGGCGAGGTTGGTCTGGCTCTGGCCAGCGAACTGGCTAAGCGTCGTGACGTCGAGATCGAAAACCAGCGGGTCCGTCGCGCCGTTGCCGAGCGAAGGCATGCTGAAGTTCACGAGCCCGTTGTTGGCGATCGTGTCATCGATTACGCCGTTCGAGGTGAAGGTCACGGTACCGTTCGTCACGGTCGCCGGGTTGTTCATCAGGGCGTCGGCGTCGTCATCGTCGAAGGTGCCCACGACGTTCCAGGTATTCGCGGGCGAGGCCGCCTTCTGGAACTCGATGCGGACGGTGTGGGAGTTGCCCAACGAGTCGTAGGCCGTCACCGTCGTGCTCACCAGGCCCGTGGCCGGCGGCCCGACGGCGTACGTCGGCGTCCCGGCGTCCAGGTTTCCCGACATGTCCATTTCCGTGGTCGGGGTAGCACTCACCCGGGTGCCGAAGGGAATCTGAAGCGCTGCCAGCGGCAGTTCGGTATCTACGTTGCCGGCGGAATCGGCCACCCAGCCCATCACGCGGAGGCCCGTCACGGGGTTCACGAGGCCGCCATCGACACCGATGTCGAATGCACCATCGCGGGTGTAGAAGTTGCGCTGGCCATCGGAAACCATGAAGAAGCCGTCGCCCTGGATGGCAAAGTCCGTCAGCTTGCCGGTCGATTGGAGCGAACCCTGGGACATGATCGTATCGATGCCGCCCAGGTTCATGCCGAGGCCGATCTGGGCCGGGTTCGTGCCGCCCCGGCCGTTCTGCGGCGAACTCGCGCCCTTCACCGTTTGGCCGAGGATGTCCTGGAAGGTCACGCGGCTGGACTTGTAGGCGATCGTGTTGACGTTCGCGATGTTGTTACCGACGACGTCCATAAAGGACATGTGATTCCGCATTCCGGAGATCGCGGAGAAGAGTGAACGCATCATGGCGGTGGGTCCTTTCTTTCGCGGGGCTACCGCGAGTGGTGCTGGTGGGGGCCTACCGTCGATGCGGACCGGCCCAGGAGGTGGTTCAGGCGATGACGACGGAGTCGACGTTGGTGAAGACTCGTTGACGCCCTCCTTCGGTTGACATGGCGGTGACGACCGTACGGTCCCGGATGTTGACGACGACGGCCAGGTCGTCGAGCAGGACGACGCTCTGGCGGGCGCCCTTCTCGGCGGCGCTCGAAATCGCCGTGTTCAGCCGCTTCTGGCGAGCGGCGTCGAGATTCAAGTCGCGCCGATCGAGACGCTTCTCTGCGTGCCGGCTGAACTGCACGCCGCCAGCGTTACGAAGCGCATCGGCGAAGCCTCCACTCGCCGGCGCGTTCCGGGGCGCGGCGCCGGCCGCCGGCAGCCCGACTGGCCCGAAGGGCCCGACTCTCGTCGCTTCCACTAGCGCACCTCGCCGACGGTGAAGAGGTCTACCACCTTCGTACCGATCACGAGCATGGGAATGCCGTCCGGTCCGATGGCGACGCGGTCGACCCGGCCGCTGGCCTCGTTACCGGCGTTGGCCGCATCCGCCATCGCCGCCTGGACGCGCTGGTCCTCGTTCACACGCACCCGCATCTCCGAAGGGAGCTTGGCGTAGCTCGTGCCGAAGGCTTCGCGAGCGACCAGGTCCTGGGTGACTTTGGTGGCGTCGACCTGCTTGCCGGTCACGATCCGCCCGAGCATGCCCGCGGCGCTGGTGAGCTCCTGGACGCCCTGGAGCGCCTTCATCCCGGTGGCCACCGTGCGCATCTGGTTGAGCGATTCGAACTGCGCCATCTGGGCCATGAAGTCCGAGTCCTTCTGTGGTTCAAGCGGATTCTGGTTCCGCATCTGGGCGATGATCAGCTTCATGAAATCGACCTGACTGAGTTCATCGCCGGAGGAGCGAGGCTTCGCCCCCGAGATGGTCGAGTTCTGGAGCGCGGTCACCTGGTTGGATTGCAGTGCCATGGTGCGATTCCTAGATTCGGTAGATGTGGCGTCCATCGGGGTTGTAGGCCCCGCGGACTCGGTTGGAGCGTTCGGCCGCCACACCGGGGTCGCCGCCGAGGATTTCGGCAAAGCGGGTATCGGATTGGCTGCGTGCGCGGGACAGCCAGGCGAACTGCTGCTGGCCTTCGCCCTGCTGTCCCTGGCGCCCGCCAAGGCCAACCTGGACGTGGAGGTCCATGCCCTGGCGGCCGAAGATGGTTGTCAGGTCCTGGGCGTGGTCTTTCAAGAGCTGGGCCGCCTCGGGGCGCTGGGCCACGATGTCGAGTTCGATACGGTCGCCCATCTGGCGGACGTGGAGGGTGACCTGTCCGAGTTCCGCCGGGTCCAGGCGAATCCGCGCTTCGCCGCCGCCGCGAGCTATCTGTTCGAGGGCGGCTCGGCCAATCTGGCGAACACCTTCCGGCAACTCAGCCGCGATGACGGGCCGGGGAAGAGCAACCTCGTCCGCCGCCTCCGTGAGGACGCCGCCGCTCCGAACGATCTCACCGGGGGCCGTAATCGGGCGGTCAGTCGCGGTCTCGGCGATTGGTTCCGCCAGGCTGGCTTCGATCACCGGGGCTGCCGGTGTGATTTCGCCGTTCCCGTCGCTGCGGACCACGGCATCTGCTTCAGTGGGGATTGGCGGTTGCTGGAAAACCGGCGGCGGGTTCGTCCCGGCTGGCGGCTGCGGTAGCACCGGAGTGAGCCAGGGCGTCCCGGGGGCCACGCCTTCCATCGCCGGTGGCGACAGGGAAGGGCCCGGGGGTGGGGCCAGGTGGAGCTGCTCGAAGAGCCGTTGCCAGGGCCCCCGAAGAGCGGCCGCAAGCGGGTCGAAATCGACCTGCAGGTCGGCCGCGATAGCCGTGAGCGCCTGGGCGAGGCTGGGTCGGGCATCCCCTGCGGCCTGCGCCGGCATGCGGCCGGCAAGCGCGCTATCGACCGGGCCGGCGGTTGGCTGCCAGCCACCACCAACTTCCTCGGTGGCGCCCCCACCTCCCTGAGCGGTGGGCACCGCCGCCAGACGCGGAGCCATGAAGGCCGCGAACAGCGCGAGCAGCTCGTTCTGGTCCGTATCAACGCCGAACGCGAGAAGCGGTGCGGCTTCGCTCGATTCGGCGGATTCCTCCGCACCCTCGGCCGGGAGTTCCCCGGCGCCGGCATCGCCGGCACACCCCTTCCCGCCGCCCTCGCCAATGAGGGCCTTGAAAAGCGAGCCGAAGCCCTGGATGTGGCTCATGTTCGCCCCCAGCTGGGCGAGCCCATTCGCGAGAGGAAGAACGGCCTGGGTGAGGTTCGCGACGGTTACTTCCATCACATTTGCATCCGGAACACTTCCTGGTACGCCTCCACGGCCTTGTTACGGACCGTGGTTGCGAGGTTCATCGAAAGGCTTTCCATCTCCAGCGCGATCATCACATCGTGCAGTTCGACATCCTGGCCCGTTGCCATCGCGGTCACCTGCTGGTTGGCGTTATCGCTGACCGACTGGAGCTGGCCGATGGCCTTCCCCAGGAGGTCCGCGAAGCCCGCGCCAGCGGTGCTCCCCGTGGTCATTCCAGCTTGAGCGATTGCGCCCGCGCCCTGAATGCGTCCGATCTCCATGTCTTGCGCCTCCTTGCACTACTCCGTGCGGGTGGGACTACCGATTGCCGATATCGAGAGCCCTTAGGGCCATCTGCTTCACCGCGTTCATGACGGTGACGTTTGCCTGGTACGAACGGTTGGCCGAGGTCAGGTCCGTCATCTCCGTGATCAGGTCTACGTTCGGCATCTCCACGATGCCCTCGGCATTCGCATCGGGGTGGGCCGGGTCGTACTGCTGGCGGGTGGGCGAAATCTCGTCGAGGCCAACCTCCGTGAGAACGACCCCGTTGTTCGATTGGCCACTGATCCTTGCCGCCACGCGTGAGAAGGGGAGGGCATCGCTGCCCGCCGCGAAACGCACCACGTGCCGTTTGTACGGCCCGCTGCCGTCCGCGGTCCGGGTCGAATCGATGTTGGCGACGTTACCGCTGACGGTGTCCATGCGGACACGCTGGGCGGCCAGGCCGGATGTGGATGCCTGGATGGCACGAAGAAGCCCCATGACGAACCCCTTTCTAGCGAATCACGTTGCGAAGGATCGCGATCTTCGTATTCAAAGCGCTGGCGGCAGCCTGGTACCGCATCTGCGTCTCAGAGAGCTTGACCATCTCCTGGTCGATGTCGACGGTGTTCTCGTCCAGCCGCTGCGATGTCAGGAGCTGCGCTTCCTGGACGCCGAGCTGGTCCCGCCGCGATGAAGTTGCGGCGATGTGCCCGGCGTCCGTCGTTGCCAACTTTGTAGAAGAGCGGTTGAACGCCCTCCGGAGCTCCGATTCGAACGCGACTTCCTTCGCCCGGTAACCGGGCGTGTCGATGTTCGCGATGTTCTCGGAGATCGCGTTCTGGCGGCTGGAGAGGCCGCGAAGCCACCCCTGGGCCACCCCGATAGTGGTATCGCCAAACAGCGTCACCGGTCACCTCCCAGGTACTGGTCTGGAGTTGTGAAGCCACCGCACAGAGGCGACCTCATCGATGCGAATCCGTTCCGCGCGCCCGCGCTCTTCCTTCGCGCGAGCGATTGCGCGGTCAAGCAGCTTCTGGACGGCTTCACGATCGCGACGCTTGTCCAGGAGCGTCGCGCGTTCCTCGGCGACTTCACGCTCGGAAGCGGCGAGCGCCGCGGCCTGTGCTTCCACACGGCGTTCGAGGGCGACGCGGTAAACAACACCGGCGAGCAGCGCTTCGGGCTGGAGGATGCCGCCGGGGTGTGGCGTCCCGAGATAGAGCGACCGTTCCGCCTCGGTCGCGCGGAGCGCGGCGAGACGGGTACCGCGGCGCTGAACGGCGAAGGCGAACTCGCGCTCCTGGAGCCGTTCAAGGCGCTCACGGTAGGTCACCAGCTTCTTCAAGCGCAGAATCGAGAGGGCCATCCAACATCTCCTCCGTGTGGTGTGGTGGGGCCAGGGCCAACAGCCGTTCGATGGCTGCGTCGAACCCGCTCACCTCTTCGGGCCGCTGCTGGAGGAAGTCGTTGATTGCCGGCATCAGGGCGATGGCGCGATCCACCACCGGGTCCGCTCCGGGGACGTAGGCGCCGATGCTGATCAGGTCACGCGCCTCTTCGTGTGCGGCCATCAGCTGGCGGAGATGCCTGGCCGAGGCGCCATGAGCCGGAGAGGTAACCCGCGTCATCAGCCGCGAGACGCTGGCGAGGACATCGATCGGTGGGTAGTGCCCGGCCGTGGCGATGCTCCGCTTCAGGACGATGTGCCCATCGAGCGTGGCCCGCGAGATATCGGCGATCGGCTCATCCATGTCTTCGCCGTCAACCAGGATCGTGTAAATCGCCGTGATGCTGCCGCGGGCGGCCGGGCCCGCGCGCTCCATCAGGTGGGGAAGCATGCTGAACACCGAGGGCGGATAGCCGCGGGTCGTTGGCGGTTCGCCGGCGGCGAGGCCGATCTCCCGCTGGGCCATCGCCACCCGCGTGAGGCTATCGAAGAGGAGCAGGACGTCCAGGCCCTCGGCGCGGAAGCCTTCGGCGATGGCGGTCGCCGCCCGGGCCGCGCAGATCCGCATCGCCGCCGGGTTGTCGCCGGTGGAGGCCACGACGACGCAGCGTTTCAACGCTTCGAGGCCGAGGTCCTGTTCGAGGAAGTCGCGCACTTCCCGGCCGCGTTCGCCAATCAGGGCAATGACGGTCACATCCGCCGTCGCACCGCGTGCAAGCATGCCCAGGAGCGTGCTCTTGCCGACGCCGGAGCCGGCGAAGACGCCGACGCGCTGGCCCCGGCCAAGCGTCAGGAAGCCATCGATCGCACGCACGCCAACGGGCAGGGGGTGCACGATCGGTTCACGGTCGAGGGGGTCCGGCGGTTCGGCGCTGATCGGCACGCGCCGCACCAGGCCGAGCGGGCCGCCGCGGTCGATCGGGCGCCCGAGGCCATCGAGTACCCGTCCGAGGAGCTGCGGTCCAAACGGTGCGCTCGGGCCGCGGCCAGTCGCCCGCGCCGTTCCACCCACGGAGGGATTGCCACGATCGAGCATCGCGACGCGCGTTTCGCCCTGGATGGAGGCGGCAAACTGGCCAGTGAGTGACTGGCCGCCCGCGCCATCGATGACAACCAGTTCGTCGTGCGCGAGGTTAAGGCCGGCCGTCGTCACCATCTCTCCATTGGCGCGTAAAACGGTGCCCGAGCGACGGAAGATCGGAGCGTGGGCCACGGCGTCGAGCAACGTCATCACGCGGCCTCCGCGGCGGCGTGCGTGATGGCCTCGTTGAAGAGGCTGACGCGGGCATCGAGGGTGGCGTCGATCGTCCCGTAGCGAAGGTCGACGATGCAGCCGCCAATGGCCACGCCCTCGTCCGGCCGGACGAAGTCGGCGAAGTCGAGGAGAGTGGCCTGCACGCCGTTGGCCACGCCGGGATTGACGCGGAGAGCGATCACGTCCTGGCCGGCGGCGGAGCGGAGCGCTTCGCGGCAGATTGCGGCGGTCGATTCCGGGGCGGCGAGGTAGTGGTCGCCCACCAACCGGCGCAGCGCGACGACTACAGCCCGCGCGAGCAGCACTTCGTGGTCGCTGGCGACTGCCTCTCGGATCGCCTGGCCTTCGGAAGCGGCCTGGCGGATAACGGCGAGGTACGCCTCGGCTTCGCCGAGAGCGGCATCGTGGCCAGCGTGGAATCCCTCGTCGAAGGCGGCGCGACGAACGGCGTCGGCGGAGGCGTGGGCCTCGGCCAGCGCCGAAGCGGCTTCCAATTCGCAGGCCGCCCGGATCGCCCGCGCATCTTCGCCGGCGGCCGCGACTATCTCGCGGGCCGTCGCGATCGGAGCCGGTAGGCCCACAGCTCGCCGGAAACCGCCACCGACGACGAAGACATCGCCGTCAGTCTCGGGTTCTGTCGCTCGAAAGGTGCCCCGGGCCCTAGACGAGTTCATCGTCACCACCCCTCGAAATCACAATCTCCTCTGCGTCGTCCAGGCGGCGGATGACTTCGACGATGCGCTGCTGGGCTTCTTCCACCTGGCGCAGGCGGACGGGGCCAGAAGACTCCATGTCCTCTCGTAGCATGGCTGCGGCCCGTGTCGAGATGTTGCGAAGGATGCACTCCTTCACGTTCTCGGGGGTCGCCTTCAGAGCGAGCCCGAGGTCCTTGACTTCGACTTCGCGGAGAATCCGCTGGATCGAGCGGTCATCGAGCATTGCGACGTTTTCGAAGACGAACATCCTCTTCTTCACCTGCTCGGCCAGCTCAGGCTCGTTGTCCTCGAGCGCCTCAACGATCGCCTTCTCTGTGGTGCGACTCGATTTCTTGAGGAGGTTCACGAGGACATCCAGGCCGCCCACCGCCTGTACTTCGCGCGTCGGCTGCAACACGGAGCTCAGCTTCCGGCGGAGGACCGATTCGACTTCGGCGACAATGTCCGGGTGCGCACGGTCCATCGTGGCGACCCGGTGGGCGACATCGGCCGCAGTCTCGCCGTCGAAGGTCGAAAGCACCTGCGCGGCCTTATCGGCCTGGAGGTAGGAGAGCAGGAGGGCAACGGTCTGGGGGTGCTCGTTCGCGAGGAAGTTCGCCAGCTGCTGAACGTTGAGGTGGCGCAGGAAGCCGAACGGGATTGCCGGGCTGGTCGCGGAGAGTCGGTCGATAACTTCGGTCGCCTTGTCCTCACCAAGCGCTAGCCGCAGGAGCTCTTCCGCGTACTCAAAGCCACCAAGCGAGATGACGTTGTGGGCGACGGCCGCCTCCTGGAAGTCCTCCATGACCTGCTTGCGCAGATCCGACTTCAGCTCGCCCATCGCCGAGATCTCCCAGGTGAGTCGCTCGATATCTTCGTCGCTCATGTGGCGCAGAACTTCGGCGGAGTTTTCCTTCCCGAGGGTGATGAGCAGGGCTGCCGCTTTCCTTCGGCCGGTGAGCTTCTCGTCGCGGGAAACCAAAGGCTATCCCTCCTCTTCCCGCATCCAGGTCTGAACAACGTCGGCCACGGCACGGGGATTGGATGAGGCAAGGTCCATGATCCGCGTCTCGTGCGGGTCGATGTGACGCTCCAGCGCCGGCAGCGGTGGCGCCGCTGGAATTGCGCCCTGGACCATGCCTCCAGCGAGCGCGAACTGTTGCGAAGCCTGGGGCATCGCCAGTTGACGCTTCGCCAGGGACTTGAAGAGCAGCGTCACCAGGACGAAGCCGAGGACAACGGCCAGCAGCGGCAGGAGAAGCTTGAGGTACGAGAGATACTGTCCCATGCCGCCCGGCGTCGCGCCGACAAGGTCCGCCTTCACGCTTTCGTCGAAGGGCAAGCGAGTCACGCTCAGGGTATCGCCGCGTGCTTGATCGAGGCCCACCGCGGCGGCCACGGCCGAAGTGATGCTCTGTTCTTGGGCCGGCGTCACGCTCTCATCGAGGACGACGGAGACGCTGAGCTTTTCGATCGAACCGGGTGCCTTCACCGTCGTCGTCGTGGTCTTGTTGATCTCGTTGTTCGTCGTCGATTCCGTCACGCTGTAGGTGCTGGAGCCGTTGGCCGCGGTGGCCGCCGCGCCGGCCGTGCCACCGTTCGCGCCGGTGCCAGGGACGCCGCCGGTGCCGGAGTTGCTCCCGCTGAACGTCTCGGTGCGGTTGCTGGTGCTCCGCGGGACCGCCGAAGCAGCCGCGCCAAAGGTATCGGCGCTCGTCTGGACAGCGTCGAAGTTCAGCCGGGCGCGGACGGTGACGGCGCTTCGCCCGGCGCCAACGACGCGGGAGAGCGTGCTCTCGAGGTCGCGCTGGAGGGCAACCTCGTACTGGCGCTGGACATCGAGCTGGGTGGAGCTCGATCCGGGGGAGAAGGCCGAGTCGGAGACGGAGCCGTCGTAAAGCACGTGTCCCGTCTCATCGACGATCGTCACCCCCTCCTTCCCGAGACCCTCGATGGAGTTCGCGACGAGGTTCACGATCCCGTTGACCTGGTCTTTGCCGAGGCTTGCCCCGGGCTTCATGGAGACGAGGACGCTCGCCGTAGCGTTCGCCTGGTCTTCCTTGAAGAGGGCCTCCTTGGGCATAACGATGTGCACGCGGGTGGCCTTGACGCCGTCCAGCGTCTTGATTGAGCGAGCGAGTTCGCCCTCCATGCCGCGCTGGAAGTTCACCTGCTGAACGAAGTCCGTCGCACCGAAGTTGGTCTTGTCGAAGATCTCAAGGCCCGTGGACGAGCCGCCCTTGGGCAGCCCGGCCTGGGCGAGCTTGATCCGGGTCTCGGCGACCTTGTTGGCGGGAACGGAGACGGAGGAACCGCCGCCACCGATCTCGTACTTCACACCGTCCTTTTCCAGCTGGTCGGCAATGGCGGCGCTGTCTTCGGGCTCAAGCCCACTGAAGGCGACCACGAGATTTGGCGAACTGGAAGCGACGAAGATGAAGTAGAGCACGATGATCGTGCCACCGAGGATGCCCGCGAGGGCCATCTGCCGGCCCCGTGGAAGCTGATTCCATCGTTCCAGAACTGGTCCCAGCGCAGTCGAACGCATCGAAGCCAACCCAATCTGTGGCGGCATATCGGCCGGCCACGGTTTCTCTTTGGGAGCGTAGGTCCACGGCAAGGGGCGGGCGCATTGGCGTTCCCCCGATTCAGGGGCCAGCCGCATCGCTTCCCCTCGAAGAAATCCCTGATATGGCGACAATGACTTCACGTCACCACGGTTTACGGCCTCGCGCCGTTCCGGTATGTTTCCGACGCACGAATTACGCGCTGGAGGAACCGCATGGCAGACGAAGGGTCGCTCATCACTCCCGAGATGAGGGCCGAGATTGGAAAGCGTGGCGAACCGGGGATGAACGAAGTGGATAAGCTTCAGGTCCGTCTGTTCGCCCGCTCCGTGGGTCACATCGATCCTATCTACTACGACGAAGCGGAGGCGAAGGCAGCGGGCTACCGCAGCCTGCCTTGCCCTCCTGGCTACCTGGGCACGCCGGTGTATGACCCGCGAACCAGCGACCCGACCTTCGGCGGCCGTCGCGGCGCCGGGCCGGGCCCACAACCGTCTCGTCCGCTCAAGCGGATTTTGAACGGCGGCACGGAGATCGAGTACTTCGACACGATCTGCGCCGGCGACGTGTTGGAGGCGACGAACTACGTCTCCGATCTTCAGGAGCGGAAAGGCTCGATCGGCGACATGCTGATCACAACCAGCAAGACCGAATACAAGCGCGTGTCCGATGGCAAGGTCGTCGCCATCATGACGGGCACGGGCATTCGCTACTAAGGAGGAAGATCCATGGCAGTCACGTGGGACCAGGTCAACGAAGGGGACGAGCTCCCCATGCTCAAGAAGAATTGCAGCACGCAGCAGCTCGTGCAGTGGGCCGCCGGTTCTGGCGACTTCTACCAGATTCACTACGATCCCGGCTTCGCCCAGAGCACGGGCCTGGACGGCATCATCGTCCATGGCGCGCTGAAGAACGCCTTCCTCGGCCAGCTGGTACATGACTGGGTGGGCAACAACGCCTTCCTGAAGAAGTACGGCTGCAGCTACCGCGGCATGGACCTTCCGAACGAAGACATCCTCTGCAAGGGCGTCGTCCGCAAGAAGTACGAAGAAGGAAACCAGAAGATCGTCGAAGTCGAAGTCTGGACGGAGCAGGCGAACGGCAATAAGACGACGCCGGGCACGGCGACCGTCGTCTTCAAGTAGCGGCAACGAACCCGGGGCACGGCGGCGGCGCGCTCAGTTGAGCGTCCGCCCCTCGTGCCCTTTCTCTTCCCCGTTCCCAGGAGGCACACCATGGCAGGACTACTCGAAGGCAAGGTTGTGGCGATGACCGGCGCCGGCCGCGGCATTGGGCGCGAATGCGCTCTGCTGGCCGCGTCCGAAGGGGCCCGCGTCATCGTCAACGACCCCGGCGTGAACCCCGACGGCTCCGGCACCGACGACGGTCCCGCCGCCCAGGTCGTGGACGAGATCAAGAAAGCCGGCGGCCAGGCCATCGCCAACTTCGCGGATGTCTCCACCATGGACGGCGGGGAGAGCATCGTCCGCGACGCGCTCAACACCTTCGGCCGGCTTGATGGCCTGATCAACCTCGCCGCCATCCTCCGCGACCGGATGGTCTTCAACCTCACGGAAGAGGAGTGGGACGACGTCATCCGGGTGGACCTGAAGGGCCACTTCACCACGATCAAGCCCGCCGCCGTGCTCATGCGCCAGCAACGCTACGGGCGGATCGTGAACTTCAGTTCGGTTTCCGGGCTCCAGGGCAACTCGGGGCAGGCGAACTACGGCGCTGCCAAGGCGGGCGTGGCGGGCCTCACGCGGGTTGCCGCGAGGGACCTTGGGCGCTACGGCGTGACGGTGAACTGCATCGCCCCCGGCGCGGCGACGCGGCTAACGGCGACGGTGCCCACCGCGGCCCGGGATCTGCGGGCGGCGAGCGGGATCAGCGCGGCTGGTGCACCGGCGGCCCAGACAGCGGCGAACCGCGCGGCCGAAGAAGCGGCCGGGATGCGAGGCCCCGACATGGTCGCGCCGATGACGGTCTACCTGCTCCTGGATGAGGCCTGGAACATCAACGGCCGCATCTTCCAGGTCGCTGGCGGCAACGTTGGGCTGCTCCAGGACATGTACCCGCCCTTCCGCCAGATCCACAAGGGTGGCAAGTGGACACTTGATGAACTGCGGATGCTGGTGCCGACGGCACTGATGGCGGGCGTCGTGAACCCCGCGCCTCCGGCCGCCGACCTGCAGGTCCCGGGGAAGAGCTGAATGATGCGGAGACGAACGTACGCCACGCGCACCGCTGCCGACGCGGAGTGAGCGCTATTGAAGGGAACCCACGAACACCGCAGAAGCCCCCGCCTTCGATGGCCGCCCCGCCTCTTCTCTCCGCGTCACCGGGATCAGGCAGCATCCCCGGTGAGGGGTTCGCCCCACTGGTCCCCGAGCTCGCTGTGTCCCGCCTGGAGGAGAGCCTCTCGTTCTGGTGCGGGGTGCTGGGCTTTCGGATCGCCTACGATCGGCCGGCGGCTCGGTTCGCCTATCTGGTCCGCGACCAGCTGCAAGTGATGCTTTGCGAGCGCAATGGCGCGTGGGAGCCGGGGGAAATGTACCGGCCCTTCGGGCGCGGCATCAATTTCCAGATGATGGTTAGTCGGTTGGCACCGATCTGCGACGCGCTGGCGAACGCACATTGGCCTCTCTACCGGGGACCGATTGAAACCTGGTATCGGACCGGGGACAGCGAAGCTGGCCAGATCGAGTTCTTGGTGCAGGACCCCGATGGCTACCTTCTGCGATTCGCCGAGAGTCTGGGCCAAAGGCCGGTGCCTCCGACCCTCCCTTGATCGCCATGGCGGGCGCTGAGCGCAGTCGAACGGCGACTGCGCTTGAACCGTACGGAGGAAGCGATGAACACGAAGAAGCTCGACACGATCCTTGCCGCGGCGGCAGCGAACGGAACCCTCCCGGGCGTCGTGGCTGCGGTCGCCACAGACGCCGGTGTCGTCTACGAGGGCGCCTACGGCTCTGCCGACCTGGGCGCCATCCGCGCGATGGCCACCGACACCGTCCTCACGATCGCTTCGATGACCAAGGCGATCACCGGTGCGGCGGCAATGCAGCTGGTGGAGCAGGGCAAGCTCTCGCTCGACCAGCCGGCCGGTGAGATCATCCCGTACCTGGGGAAGGCGAAGGTCCTGGATGGCTTTGACAGCGATGGCCAGCCGGTGCTGCGGCCCGCTCGCGGGGTGATCACGCTGCGAAACCTGCTTACACACACCTCCGGATTCGTCTACGAGATCTGGAACGCGAACCAGGCACGCTATCTCGAGGCCACGGGCGAGCCCGGGCTGGGGTCGGGCCTGCTGAAGTCGCTCGAGATGCCTTTGGCCTTCGACCCGGGCGAACGCTGGGAGTACGGCATCGGGATCGATTGGGCCGGCCAGCTCGTCGAAGCGGTGACCGGACAGCGGCTCGGCGCCTACATGGAGGAGCACCTGTTCGTCCCACTCGAGATGACATCCACCGCGTTCGGGCTGAAGCCAGCCGTCGAGGGCCGGTCGGCCGCGGTTCACGCCCGCACGCCGGATGGGCTGGTCGCCCTCCCCGGCATGATGGGAGGCCAGGCGGAATTCGACATGGGCGGCGGCGGGCTCCAGTCGACGGTTGGCGACTACCTGCGGTTCAGCCAGATGATCCTCGGCGGCGGAACGCTGGACGGGCGCCAGGTACTTCGCCCCGAGACGGTCGCCGAGATGTCGCGCAACCAGATGGGCGCACTGAGCTGCAACCCCTTGCGCACCGTGAACCCCGGGCTTTCGAACGACTGCGACTTCTACCCCGGGATGGCGCAGACCTGGGGGCTGAGCTTCCTGATCAACAGTGAAAAGACCCCGGAAGGCCGTTCGGCCGGTAGCCTGGCCTGGGCCGGGCTGGCGAACAGCTACTACTGGATCGACCCGGTGAAGCGGGTGACGGGCGTCTGGGCGACACAGCTCTTCCCGTTCTTCGATGGCGAGGCGATGGCCGGCTTCCGCGCCTTCGAGCGAGCGGTCTACGAAGAGCTGGGGTAGGCGGCGGCTCGGCATCGCGGCGGCGATCACTTTGTGGCTACAATGTGGGTACGAGGTAAGAGGTGAAGACGAAGCTCATTGCGATCGGCAACTCGCGCGGGGTGAGAATTCCGGCAGCCCTGATACGGCAAGCAGGACTCACGGATCAACTGGATCTGACGGTCACCGACGGCGGCATCCTCCTTCGCGCCTCTCCCGTCGATCCCCGAGCTGGTTGGGCAGAAGCCATTGCCGCGGCCACTGAGGAAGACCTCGCTCCGCTTGAGGATTGGGATTTCCCGAACAGCTTCGATGACGAGGAGTGGACGTGGGACGAGGACTGACGATCCGGCGCGGCGACGTGGTCCAGGTCAAGCTCGACCCCAGCGTAAGGAGCGAAATCCAGAAGACCCGACCGTGCGTCGTCGTCTCTCCTGATGAGCTGAACGCTCGGCTGCTCACGGTCGTGGTTGTCCCAATGACGTCCGTAGTTCGCAACTTCCCCCATCGAACCCTGACTACCTGGCGCAACCGGACGAGCAGTATAGCCACCGATCAGATCCGGGCAGTCGATCGCCAACGGATCCTGAGCCGATCCGGCGCGTTGCCGCCGGACGAACTGGCGATGCTGCTTGCGAGGCTTGCTGACATGTTCGCACCTTGAGCCGACCGTCCACGCAGCATGAGGGGGGGACGGCCGGCGCCACAGTGGTACTTCCTTGTCGGCGCTCTCGCTGTGGGAGGCATTCGGTTACCCTGAGCCGGTGAATCAATCGCACCGCACCCCAGCCCCGCCTTCCCACGCGCTTCGCGAGTGCCTGCGTAGCTACGGCCGCGTCATCGTCGCCTTCTCTGGTGGCGTCGATTCAACGTTCCTGGCAGCCGTTGCTTACGAGACGCTGGGAGGGAACGCCCGCGCGATCACTGGCGTCTCGCCGTCGGTCGCGCCGGCCGAGCGGGAAGAGGCGGCCGAGCTGGCCCGCGCCATCGGCATCCGCCACGACTTCATCGAGACCCACGAAATGGACAACCCGGAGTACGTCGCGAACAGCCCGATGCGGTGTTTCCATTGCAAGGACGAGCTCTACGGCATCCTCGGCGCCATCGCGGAGCAAGCCGATGGCGCGATTGTCCTGGACGGCACGAACCTCGATGACGCGGGCGATTGGCGCCCCGGCCGCCAGGCCGCGACGCTACACGGCGTTCGCAGCCCGCTCCTCGACCTCGGTTTCACAAAGTCGGACATTCGCTCGCTTTCACACGAAATGGGCCTCCCAACGTGGGACAAGCCGGCGATGGCGTGCCTGGCCAGCCGCATTCCCCACGGCACACCCGTCACCGTTGAAGCGCTCGACCAGGTAGGCGCGGCGGAGGCGATGCTCCGAACGTTCGGCCTCCGCCAGGTCCGCGTCCGCCACCATGGCGACATCGCCCGCATAGAGACGGACGAGGCAGGAATGGCGCTGGCCTTCACGGTGGAGAACCGCTCGCGGATCGTCGAGCGGCTGCGCAATCTCGGCTTCAAGCACGTCTCGTTGGACCTGGAGGGATACCGCCAGGGGAGCATGAACGTCTAACGGGCTGGCAATCAAGTTCGCTGGGCGGATTGAAACGCAAAGGTTCGAAGAACACCAAGGGAAGCAAAGGGAGTCTTCCCATCATCCTTGACACCCCGTGGCGTCGTGGCGATGAACCGGCCCATCGAGCGCCTAACGAGGCGGCGGCTTTGGACCGAGCGTGAGCACATCGGCAAGAATCCGGCCGGTGGAAGGTTCGAGGCGCCCTGCAACGGCGACGGTGTTCCCGATCGCCCCTTTGCCTTCGAGCAGGCGCCCGGGGCGGATCTCGCTCTGGCCCAGGACGATGCGTGTGTTCCGCGAAATCGCTACCACTCGTTCTGCTCCGTCGCGGGAACGAACCGTGACTTCGGGGCCCTCGATAGCGATGATCACGCCGCAGATGCCGGTTAGGCGGGGCCGCGTCTCCGACTCCGCCCGTTCGGGGCAGACCAAGCCGGGCCGGGTTGGACCGGCCTCGGCGGCGCCACTGAGCCTCGCCTCGAATCCCTCGCCGGCACCACCGCTCACGCTGATGGTCGCGCCGAGTGCGGTGGTCAGGCCCAACAGACGCTCCGCTGAGGCAGCATTCACTGTGACAAGGAGATGCTCGCCGGACGGCGTCTCCATGAGGACACGGGCACGCGCGCCGTCCGGTGAGAGCGAGAGGCTCGCGACCGTGCCATTGAGGCCTGGGCGAAGCGACTTCAACTCCCGAACGGTGACCCGCCCCGGTGGCTGTTGGGAACGGGCGCCCAGGGCGACGGTATTGGCCTTCACGCGCCGCCCCTTGGCGACCACTCCATCAACGACGATGGCGGTACCCGGGGCGAGCGTCGTGCGCGCCACGGCCTGGTCACCCTCGACGAGCGACGTAGCGTCATCGATCACGACATTCACGTTCCCCGAGAACTCGGACGCGAGGGTGAGCGTATCACCGCTGTTCTCGACCACGACGCCCTCGATCTGGACGTAGTCGTTCTCCGTAAGCACCAGCGCCGACGCCGATTCGACGCCAGTGAACAGCGCCTGCGAGCCGGCGAAACCCACTATCGCGAGCACCGCGACGACGGCGGCGGCGCTAAGTGCGGTCATCCGGTGGGCGAAGACCCACTGGCCGAGGCCACCGAGGAGCGGCCTTCTGGGTGCCAACGCGGCAACGGCCGGGTGTGGGGCCATGAGAGGCGGGCGCTGTGCTTCGAGGAAACGTTCGAAGCGGGCACGGGCAATCGGCAGGGCAGCGTTTGCTTCGGACGCCGCCTCCGACCCGGCAACCCGGAGCTGGCGGGACGCGTCGAGCAGCCGAAGCAGCTCGACGCCCGTCGAGCGCAACAGCGCGGCGAAGTGCGCCG
>CAZQCR010000019.1:0-21998 GCA_964591745.1 uncultured Anaerolineaceae bacterium | reverse complement strand
ACCCGAAGTACTTCAAGCGGCCCAAGCCGAACGAAGCGTACCCGGCAGAGGTCTACCTCGACAAGGTCGAGATGCGCATCCTGGCCGACGCGGCCGCGACGAAAGCCGCCTTCCTCGATGGCCAGAGCGACTTCCTGAACCAGGGCTCCGTGCCAGTGGACCGGCTGACGTTCAAGGAGTACACGGACAACAAGAACCTCGTCGCCGAGAAGATCAAGTCGTTCCAGCAGTTGCTCCTCTTCCAGGACATGCTGGCGTTTACTGACCCGCGGGCCCGCGAGGCGATCGCCCTCGCGATCAACTACGACGAGTTCATCGCCACGCTGTTCGCCGGCGAAGGCCGCTACCAGGGCCACGTCAGCGGAGGCTTCGGCAGCCTGGCCATCACCCCGGCCGAGGCGAAGACGCTCCACCCGTTCGACCCGGCAAAGGCGAGGACGCTCTGGGAGCAGGCGGGCAAGCCGTTCAACAACACGATCCGGATGATCACCCCGACGGTGCTGAAGCTCCTGGCGGACTCGACGGACTTCATCAAGGGCCAGTTGGAGAAGAACCTCGGCGTTAAAGTCGATGTCAACGCCTCCGACATCGGTACGTTCGTCCAGGGCGCGACGGCCGTCGGCCGCAAGCCGTGGGAGATCTTCGTCTCCTTCTTCCCGCAGGTGCAGTTCCTGCCTGAGTACAACGGGCTCGCAGGCGTCATGCCTACGGCGTTCGGGGCGAACACCTCGAACTGGAAGCTCGACCACCCCCACGCGGAAACCAAAGCCGCCGCGGAACAGGCGGTCAAGCTGTACGACGCCCAGGCCGGAGCGCTCGACCCGAAGGATCGGGAGAACAAGATGCACGAACTCGAACGCTTCATCATGAAGGGTTACTGGGGGGGAATCTCACTTCCCGTCGCAGCCAACGACTACGTCATCTACAACAAGCGGGTTCAGGGCGTGCCCTTCCAGGACGCGAACCTGGGCCTCGTCTCCCGCTACCAGTCACTCTGGATCAAGGCATAAGCGTCCAGGGTTCGCAACACGTTCGGCGAGGCGCGCCCGGCCACGGGCGCGCCTCGCGGTTCTTCACGACACAGGGGCCGCCGCGCTATGCGGAACTACATCATCCGCCGAGTCCTTCTCATTCCGTTCATGCTCCTCGCCATGTCGGGGTTGCTCTTCTATCTGCTGCAAACGCAGCCAGGAGACGCCGCCCTCCTGAAGGTCGGGGCGACGGGGAGCTGCCAGGAATGCCTCGACCGCGTTCGCGAGGACCTGGGCCTCGATAGGCCGCCCATCGTCCAGTACTTCTCCTGGCTCGGCGATGCCCTGCGTGGTGACTTCGGCAAGACGCTCGGGACGAACGACCCGATCGGCCCGGAGATCCAGCAGGCGCTTCCGAAGACGATCTCGATAGCGATTTTCACGGTCATCTTGACAGTGATCATCGGGATTCCGGTGGGCGTTATTTCGGCGGTGAAACAGGGAACGTTTGTCGATTACTTCCTGCGATTCTTCACGGTCGCCGGGCTCTCGGTTCCAGCGTTCTGGTTGGGCACACTGCTGGTCTTGCTGCCCGTACTCTGGTTTGATTGGACGCCACTGGCCAAGGACTACAAGAGTTTCACGGAGAATCCGATTCAGAATATCAGAATCATGTTCTGGCCGGCACTTACTCTCGCGATATCCAGTTCGGCGTACCTTTCACGAATTGTGCGTTCCAGCATGATCGACAACCTGTATTCCGATCACGTTCGAACCGCTCGGGCGAAGGGCCTGCATGAACGCGTGGTGGTGCTCCGCCACGTTCTCCGTTGCTCCATGGTCACGGTGCTTACGCTCATTGGCATCCAGTTCGGGGCCGTTCTCGGCGGTTCTGTCATCATCGAACAGATCTGGGGCATCCCGGGTATGGGTACGATCAGCCTCCAGGCAGTGAACAAGCAGGACTACCGCGAGGTGCTTGCCGTCACGATGATCTTCGCGACGATGTTCATCGCTATTACGCTCGTCATCGACGTGCTCTACGCCTACGTCGATCCACGGATCAGGTACTAACGAATGGCACAAGCAACCGCAGCTGCACCTGTCGCTGTCCTCCCCGCGCCCGGGTTCGCCGCGCGCCAGTGGAGGGGTTTCACGCGATTCCTTCGCACCCAGCCGTTGGGCGTCCTCGGCCTCGCGATCATCTTGATCGTCGTCCTCGCGGCGGTGTTCGCCGATGTGATCGCAACCGCAGACCCGACATCGACGAGCGTCGATATCCTCGAGAGCCCAAGCGGTGAACATGTCTTCGGGACGACGCGGCAGGGGAAGGACGTGTATTCGCGCGTCGTCCATGGCGCCCGTGTCTCACTGGAAGTGGGCTTGGCGACGGTGCTCCTGAGCGTCGTCGGCGGGACCGTTCTTGCGCTGGTCGCGGGTCATTTCGGCGGCCTTGTCGATCAGGCCATCAGCCGCGTAGCGGACGTGCTGATAGCGTTCCCGAGCATCCTCTTCGCCCTCACGCTCGCTACATCGTTGGGCAAGGGGCTCACGACGTTGGTGATCGCGATCAGCATCATATTCACGCCCGTGATCATGAGGATCATGCGGGGGGCCGTCTTACAGCAGCGGAGTGCGCAATACGTTGAGGCGGCCCGCGTGCTCGGCGCGAACGAGTACCGAATCATCTTTCGGCACATCCTGCCGAATCTGATCGGGATCGCCATCGTCACCGCAAGCGCGACCCTCCCCGCGGCCATCCTGACGGAATCGGCGCTCAGCTTCCTCGGCGTAGGCGTCAAGCTTGGCGAGCCGTCCTGGGGCAGCGATCTCGGCACCGAGTCCCGTCAGTACTTCCAGATTGCCTGGTGGATGGCCATCTTCCCCGGCATCGCCCTCAGCCTCACGGTGTTGGCGTTCAACCTTCTCGGCGACAGCCTGCGAGACGTCCTCGACCCGCGCTTGCGGGGGACCAAGGCTGCCTGATCGGCGAATCGAATTCACTTCTCGCAGTAACGAAGGCCCCCTCCCGGGGCTTTCGTCGTTTTCACGCGAGCTACGGTAGAATGCCGTCCGGGCTCGGGCCGGCTCCCGGCCGTCCCCCACCGCCGACGAGGCGGGACGACACGTTCGAGGTGATGAAGATGTCCACCAAAGAGATGGGTCTGCCAGTCGATGAGATCTACGCCCCTCCGGCGCGCGTCGCCGATGGGGCACTTGTGACGACGATGGAGCAGTACGCCGAGCTCTACCGCCGCAGCATCGAAGAGAGCGATGCCTTCTGGTCAGAGATGGCCGACAGCCACCTGGAGTGGATCGCGCCCTTCGGCGCCGTGTCCGAAGAGGACCTTCCGGCCGGCAAGATCGCCTGGTTCCTCGGCGGAAAACTCAACGTCTCCGTGAACTGCCTGGACCGCCACCTCGCCACCCGTGCCGACAAGATCGCTTTGCTCTGGGAGGGCGACGAGCCGGCGGACAATCGGACGAAGACCTATCGGGAGGCGTACGAAGAGACCTGCAGGCTGGCGAACGCCCTGAGGGCGAAGGGCGTTGGCAAGGGCGACCGCGTCGCGATCTACATGGGCATGGTGCCCGAACTGGTGGTCGCCATGCTCGCCTGTGCCCGCATCGGCGCCGTCCATTCGGTCATCTTCGGCGGCTTCAGCGCGCGCTCCATCCGCGATCGCGTCGATGATTCGAGCTGCAAGGCGATCATCACCCAGGACGAGGGGCGTCGCGGCGGCCGGCCCGTGGCTCTGAAGCAGAACGTTGACGAGGCGCTGGCGGAGCCCGGCCACACCATCGAGTTCGTCATCGTCTACAAGCGTTCCGAGAACCCCGTTTCGATGACGCCGGGGCGGGATAGCTGGTGGCACGACGAGGTGGCTTCGCAGCCGGCGAACTGTGAGCCAGAAGTGATGGACTCTGAAGATCCGCTCTTCATCCTCTACACCTCCGGTTCCACTGGTAAGCCGAAAGGCGTCCTCCACACTCAGGCCGGTTACCTGCTCTATGCGACGGTGACGTTCAAGTACGTATTCGACTACCGCGAGGACGAGATCTTCTGCTGCGCGGCCGATGTCGGCTGGATTACGGGCCACAGCTATATCGTCTATGGCCCGCTTTCGAACGGTGCGACGAGTACGCTGTTCGAATCGATCCCGACCTATCCCGACGCCGGACGGTACTGGGACATGGTCGATCGGCTCGGAATCAACATCCTCTATACCGCGCCGACAGCGATCCGGGCGATCGCCCGCGAAGGCGACGAGTACGTCACGAAGTACAGCCGCAAATCGCTCCGCGTCCTCGGCTCGGTGGGTGAGCCGATCAACCCCGAGGCCTGGCGCTGGTACTACAACGTCGTCGGCGAAGGCCGTTGCTCCGTAGTCGATACCTACTGGCAGACCGAGACCGGTGGGCACATGATCACCGGGCTCGCCGGGGCCACGCCGATGAAGCCCGGCTCCGGATCGCTGCCCTTCTTCGGCGTAAAGCCTTCGCTGGTGGACGAGGCGGGGAGCGAACTGACCGGTAGCAACGTCACCGGAAGGCTCTGCATCGACCGTTCCTGGCCGGGGATGATGCGAACGGTCTACGGCGATCACGAGCGGTTCATCCAGACCTACCTCAGCACCTACCCGGGCCGCTACTTCACGGGGGATGGCTGTCACCGCGATAGCGACGGCTACTACTGGATCACCGGCCGGGTGGACGACGTCCTCAACGTCTCCGGGCACCGCCTGGGCACGGCCGAGATCGAGGGAGCGCTCGTCCTCCATCCGCTCTGCGCCGAGGCGGCTGTGGTGGGGTATCCACACGACATAAAGGGTACGGGGATCTACGCCTTCGTGTTGCTCAAGGCGGGCGCCAGCGGATCGCCCCAACTCGCGAAGGAGCTGCGCGATTCCGTGACGAAGGAGATCAGCGCGATCGCCCGGCCGGACAAGATCCAGTTCGTCGATGGCCTCCCGAAGACGCGTTCTGGCAAGATCATGCGCCGCATCCTCCGCAAGATCGCCGAGGGCGAGCCCGAGAACGTCGGCGACGTCACCACCCTCGCCGACCCCGCGGTCGTCGCCGCGATCGTCGCCGGGGCGAAAGACGCGGGGTAGGTGGGCTCCTGGGCGCGGCTTACGGCCTCAGTGGCGCGCTTCCCAGCGGTCGAAGGCCCCGCCGAGGGCTGCCCGAAAGACACGGTCGTTGTCGAAGCGCGTCACCGTCGTGCGGGGGACGGTGCCCGGTGGTCTGGTCTCCTCCGCCTGGGCGTAAATGTGGCGGTAGCCAGCGCGGAGGGCGGTCTCGTGCGCAGCGGGTGTCCAATGCTTCGTCCGCCCGAACGGGATAGCGAATGATGTCGGGGTGATGCCGATGCGCGCTGCGATAATCTCACGCGAACGAAAAATCTCGTCCCGCGCCTGCTCCGCGGAGATGCGCGCGAAGTTTGGGTGACTGCGCGAGTGGCTGCCGATGATGGCTCCCTGGGCGGCCATTCGGTCGATCTCCCGCCATCCCATCAACTCGGGGCGGCTGGCCTGGCCATCGGCCCAATCCGAAACGACAAAGAGCGTCCACGGGATGCCCAGTTCGGCAAGGACCGGCGCGGCATGCCGGGCGACGCTGGAGTGGCCGTCATCGAACGTGATGGCGAGCCGCTCCCCGGCATCGCCCTCTTCGGCGATAAGGTCCGCCGGGACGAAACGGTAGCCACGTTGCAACGCCAGTTCGAGCTGGGCACGGAACCCTTCGGGCCGGACGGTGTTTACGCCGGACCGTTCGGCGCACACGGAGTGGTAGCAAAGGATGCGCCCGCGCGGCGGCCGCGGGTTCGCGGTCCGCGCGACCATATGGCGTTCGCAGTAGAGGCGTGCGGTGGCGAGGCGATTGCCCGTGGCCCGGGCACGCAGGAGTGTATTGCGGATGACGTTGACCACGGCGCTCCTTCGCGCTTCCCCACCAGAGAGAACGCGCGCCGTGCCATCCGGGTTAACCCTGTGAGGTCAACTTCTCGAATTCAGCGGCGGGCAGGATAGCCTGTTCGAAGCGGCAACCGGGCCACGCCCGAATGGCTACCGCCGCTCCACCGAAGCTCCACCGCGGTGAACGAGGATAGAGATCGAGTTGATTCCTCCTTCTGTTGGTCCGGTCTGGCCGGGTGGGTGTGGTTCCCCATCCGGCCAGCGATCTTTCCGCCGATCGTCATCGACACGAGCCGATATGAAACCTGAACTTCATTCGGCCGTTCATCGTTCGTAAACATAGAACACTATCATTCGTGAAATAGACGGGCTCCCCTTCTTGTCGAAGGTGAACCCGGCTAGGCTGGAATAGCAGTTTCGGTGGGGCCCCTCTAGCTGTCCGCGTTTCGGACACATGGCGAGTGGCCCTGGCGACATCCACTCCCGCCGCCAGACCGAACGACCGCATCATCCCCGGAGGAACGAGATCATGACTATCGCTACGCTCCCGAAGCCCGAAGCGCCAACGACCTTGAAGCTGACCGTCCCCGCGGCCGTCCCGGTCGCCGTGCCGATTCGGCCGATCATCGCTGAGGGCGACCGCGATTTCGCCGCGACCGTCCGCTCTGAGGTTGAGCGCTCGATCGCCCGTTCCGTGAAGGGACTCGAATACATCTCAACCGGGGATCCGGCCGTCGGCATGACTCCGAAAGATGTGATTCACTCGCGCGGGACCTTGAAGCTGTATCACTACCGAGCGCAGGCCGAAGAGGTCTATCGCGTGCCGGTTCTGCTGGTGATGTCGCTGGTCAGCAAGCCGTACATCCTGGACTTGACGCCCGGGCAGAGCATGGTCGAGTACCTGCTGAAGCAGGGCTTTGATGTCTTCATGATCGATTGGGGTATCCCCCGTCCGGAAGACGCACAGCTGCGCATCGAGGACTACGTCCTCAATTTCATCCCGGAGTGCATTCAGAAGGTGGCGGAAGATAGCGGTGAGCCCGACGTCTCGATCGTCGGCTATTGCATGGGCGGTCTGCTGGCCTCGATCTACGCGGCCCTCAACCCGGATGGCCCGCTGAAGAACCTCGCGTGTTTCACGACGCCGATCGACTTCGAGGGCATGGGCCTGCAGCGCAAGTGGGCCGACCCGCGTTGGTTCGATGTCGACAGGATTGTCGATACGCTCGGGAACGTTCCCCCGGAGATGCTCTTCCAATCGTTCGACCTCCTGCGCCCGGCCTCGCGCGCGGCCGGTCGGCTCCGGCTCTGGGACAACATGTGGAACGACGAGTTCGTCCGTTCGTTCCGGCTCTTCGATCGCTGGGCGGCAGACCAGATCCCCTTCCCCGGGGAGTGCTTCCGGCAGACGACGAAGGACCTGATGTGGGCAAACGGGCTGGTCAACGGCGGTTTCTCAGTCGGCGGCCGCACCGTGGACCTTGCGAGCATTAAGGCTCCGCTCCTCCACGTGACCGCCGAACACGACCACATCGTGCCGGCGGAGGCGTCGAAGGCACTCGTAGCGCTCGCGGGCAGCGAAGACAAGCAGGAGATCGTGATGAAGGGTGGGCATGTCAGCCTGGTGGCCGGCGGCAACGCGATGTTCCGCCTGTGGCCACAGCTAGACGCCTGGCTGGCGGCGCGGTCCGTTTAGGCGCCGGTTGGCTGGCCCATCGCCAGGAAATGCGGCGTGGGTTGAACGCTCGGGCTGGTGGGTAGATACTTGTGAGTCCGTGCCGAAGTGGCGGAATGGCAGACGCGCTACGTTCAGGGCGTAGTGTCCAACAGGGCGTGCGAGTTCAAATCTCGCCTTCGGCACCACGGAAGGTCTTTACGGGCGCCCGTAGCGCAGGGGATAGCGCGTTTGGTTGCGGACCAAAAGGTCGCAGGTTCGATTCCTGCCGGGCGTACCACACCCATCCCGGGGTGTCACGGGAAGTCGGCCAAAGGCCGACTGTCTCCTCCGCTAGTGGCCTCATGTTCGGCCCGTTGAGCGCCAGCGGCGAGAAGCGGCCACGAACTCGAAGCGTTCGTGGAGACGGGGAATCACCGTCGCTATGCCCTCTGCTTCAACGTCTCGGGCGAGCGAGATGGCCGCCTCCGGTTCGCCGTGGACAAGGAAGGCCGAAACGGGTTTGGTGTCGCCGGACCGGAGCCAACGGACGATACCTCCGCGGTCGGCATGCGCGGAGAGCCCCTCTACCGAGACGATGCTGGCGCGGACGTGTACGTCGCCGCCGTGGACGCGGAGGATTCGCCGTCCTTCGAGGAGCGCCCGGCCCCGCGTGCCCTCAGCCTGGTACCCCGCCAGGAGGATGGCGTTCTGGGCGTCGCCGGCCAGCCGCTGAAGGTGGTGGAGTACACGCCCACCCGTCAGCATCCCACTGCTTGAGACGATGATCCGTGGGCCCGGTAGATCATTGAGACGCCTGGATTCGGCAACGCTTCGGTGGTAGGTGACCTGGACCCCGCGGGGGATGCGAACGTCGGCGTCAAGGTTGTGCCGGTCGGCGTACTGCTCGTAGATGTGGGTGACATCGACGGCCATCGGACTATCGATGTGGATTGGGACGCGCGGCAGGCGCCCGGCTGCAATCAAGCGGGCGACGATGAGCACGATGAGCTGGGCACGGGCGACCGCGAACGAAGGGATAAGCACGGTCGCGCCACGCCGTAGTGGCTGGCCCAACGCGACCACGAGCTGCTCCTCCAGGGGGGTTGACTCGTGGTCGCGGTCGCCGTACGTGGCCTCGAGCACGAGTGTCTCGCAGGGAGGGAGCGGAGCGGGGTCGGGATGAAGGGGCATGGCATAGCGGCCGAGGTCGCCGCTGAAGAGGATAGAGGTTTCGCCGCCGTCACCGTCGGGAGAGACCACTTCGATGCAGGCGGAGCCGAGGATGTGGCCGGCGATGTGGAAGCGCACGCGAAGCTCGCCAAAGCTGCGCCATTCGCCGAAATCGATCGGGCGCATGCGGCGAAGAACGGCCTGAGCGTCCTCTTCCGTAAAAAGAGGTTGCGGAGGGTTGTGCTTGCTGAAACCCTTTCTCCGAGCGAAGTCCGCGTCTTCTTCCTGGAGACGGGCGGCGTCGAGGAGGAGGACGTGAGCGAGTTCGATCGTCGCGGGAGTAGCGTAAACCAGGCCGCGAAAGCCCTCGCGGAACAGCCTCGGCAGGTTGCCCGAGTGGTCGATGTGAGCATGGGTGAGGAGAACGGTCTCGATCTCCCGGGCGTCGAACGGCGGCGCGGCCCAGTTCTGCAGCCGGAGCGCCTTCAACCCCTGGAACTGGCCGCAATCGACCAAGACCTTCTGGCTCCCAGATTCCAGCAGGAAGCGCGAGCCCGTCACGGTCCCGGCCGCGCCATGGAAGGCGATCGACAGCGTCATCGTGTTCTCCTGAGCCCTGGGCTGACGCGGTCGCCGCCCGGCCGGTTCGGCCCAGAGTGCCTTTGGCCGGGCATCAGTCGCTTGCTTTGGTGGCCCCGACCGGGACGATCAGGAGCGGCCGCTTCAGCGCGTGGAGCGCACGATCGGTGGAGCTGCCGAGGGCCAGGCGCTGGGCGAACCCCTTGCCGTGCGAAGTCATCACGACAAGTCCGGCGTCGAGCTGCGTCGCAACCTGGTCGACCGCTTCCACGGGGCTGGAAAGCACGCAGAAGCTGCGTTCGCCCTCGTGAGCGGTCTGGGCGAGGTACTCTTCGGCGCCTTCCTGGAGCGTCGTCATCAGATCGACCGGGTAGGCGACGAATTCGATCCCGGCCGGGGGCGGAACGCTGAAGGCGCGCACGAGGGCGACCGTCGCTCCCGTCGCGGCGGCGATCTCCCGTGCCGCTTCCAGGCCTTCCTCGGCGGCTTTCGAGCCATCGAGGGCGACGAGGATGGGCGCTTTGTCCAGGGTTTCCGGTCCGCCCATCGGGACGACGAGTGTGGGAACGACGGCGGCGCGTACGATCTTGTCCGCGACGCTGCCGACGAAGGCGGCCTGCAGTCCACCCCGGCCATGGCTGGCCAGGACGACGAGCCGGGCCGAGGAGGCGATGTCGAGCACGGCGCGTGCCGCGGCGCCCTCAACCACGGTGGTGCTGAAGGGGATCTCTCCGATGCCGTGAGACTTCACCATACCGGCGACGTAGGAGACAAAAATGCCGCGGGCGCGATCGATCTCGCCAGCGCCGGCGGCATCGTCGTCGTCGATGACGTGGACGAAGCAAAGGGGGGCTTTGTACAGCTCTGCCATACGCACAGCTATGGGCAAGGCGGTTTCGGCGATCTTGGAACCGTCCAGGGGAACAACGATGGGCCTGACGTTCGTCACTTGGGGTCCTCCTCGCCGAAGTATGGCACCGCCGGGTCTTCCATCGAATGGCCGATCGAACGGAAAATGGTGACCCATCGGCCGGGGCGCTGGGCTCGCGGAAGGTGCATTGTTGTTCTTGGAGGCTGATTCGCAATGAAAACAGGATGGGCCCCGGTCGGGGAGCTAAGTGGTGCCGCGAAGGCGGCGACGCACGATAGGGCGGCTTTTCACGCCCTTTGCGCGGCAGGCCCGGCCGAAACCGCGGCCGAGCCGCTGGAGTTCGTCTATTGGACGGCCGATGGTGCGCTTGGTGCGATCGCCTCGCTGCGAACAACGTCTACAGGCCCGGCCGAGCTTGGGTTCTCGCTGGGTCAAACGTGCGAACAGATTGGCCAGGCTTCGGTGGTGCTCCACGCGTTTGCCGAGCTGGCGGACTCGCTCGGGATCCACGAACTGACGACGATCGTGAGCTGTGATCGCTGTGACCCGCTGCGTGTCTTCCGCGAGGCCGGCCTCGCCCCGCTCTCCTCGGAGTTCGAAGGCTCAGGAGCACGGGTGGTTCTCAGCGTTCCAGCGGCCCACCGGCAGAGCTGAGCGCTTCGGCCCCCGAACGGGCGATTTCGGCTGGCGCTGACCCAAACCTCCCTCCGGATGCCATCATGGGCGCACGGTTGCAGGCGAAGAGACGGCCAGGTGGGCGCGTGAAGCCCGCATAACCGGAGGAGGAGCCAGGATGCGGTTCGTGAGTGCGGACGAGGCGGTGCGAGCGGTGGCGCCGGGGGATCGGATCTACCTGCATGGTGGCGCCTCTACCCCGGGGATATTGATCGAGGCGCTGATGCGCCGGGCGCCAGAGCTACAGGGTGTGGAGATCACCCACCTCCACACAGAGGCGCCCGCTCCGTACGCGGCGGCGGCGATGCGCGGACACTTCCGCCACAACGCGTTGTTCATCGGGCCGAACGTGCGGCAAGCGGTGGCGGCTGGCCTCGCCGATTACACGCCGGTCTTCCTCTCCGAGATCCCTGCGTTGTTTCGTCCCGGGGGACAGCTCCCGCTCGATGTCGCGATGATTCAGGTCGCGCCGGGTGATGCTCACGGCAACTACTCGCTCGGCCTTTCCGTAGACTGTGCGCTAGCCGCTGTGCGCAACGCCAGGACGGTGCTCGCCCAGGTGAACTCGCGCATGCCGGCCAGCCACGGGAGCCACATCCGCGCCGAGGAGATCGACCTGGCGGTGGAGGCGACAGCCGAGATCCCGGAGTACGCCGGTGGCGGCGAGCTTGCCGAGGCGGAAGCGATCGGCCGTCATGTCGCCGCGCTGGTGCCCGATGGGGCAACGCTCCAGCTCGGCATTGGCGCGGTGCCAAACGCCGTCCTTGCGGCGTTGGGCGGCCATCGCGACCTCGGCATTCACACCGAAATGTTCAGCGACGGCCTCTTGCCGCTGATCGAACGCGGCATTGTGACGGGGGCGCGAAAGACGCTACACCGCGGGACGGTGGTCAGCGCCTTCGTCCTGGGGAGCCGCCGCCTCTATGACTGGGTAGACGACAACGCTGCCGTGCAGCTGCTGCCCGTCGACTACACAAACAGCGTTGAAGTCATCGCCGCGCACGACCGAATGACGGCCGTGAACTCCGCCCTGAGCGTCGACCTTACTGGTCAGGTGGCGGCGGATTCTATCGGCACGCATTTCTATAGCGGCATCGGTGGACAGGTCGATTTCATCCGAGGAGCGGCGCGGTCAGTGGGTGGGGTACCGGTCATCGCTCTGCCATCGACCGCTCGTGATGGCACGGTCTCGCGGATCTGTGCCACGCTTCCCCCGGGCACCGGAGTCGTGACGACGCGCGGTGACGTTCACTGGGTGGTGACGGAGTTCGGCGTGGCGAACCTGCACGGGCGGACCGTGCGGGAAAGGGCGAAGATGCTGATCGAGATCGCGCACCCGTCATTCCGGGCCGTGCTGATAGAGGAGGCGGGTCGCCTTGGTTACCTCGGGGCTTGAGTCGTAGACTCCAGGGCCTTCCAGGGCTCTGAGGCCCTGGAAGGCCCTTGCGGAGGGAGTGACAACCGTTCACGCGCCATCCGCGCCGCGCAGGATGGCGCTCAGACTGGCGCCAGCGCTGCCTCGGGGCCAACAAGCAGGACGGGCATGGGCGCGCGCTTGACGACGTCCTCATGGATGCTACCGAAGAGCGCCTGGCCAATCCCGTGGCGGCCTCGCGTGCCCATGGCGATAAAATCGACGCCGAGACGTTCCGCGTTCTGGACGATGGCATCGGCGGTGTTCGAACCATCGGCGACGTGCACGCTGACTTGCAGAGCCGGGAAGGATGCACGGGCAAGGCCCTTGAGGTAGTCCGAGCGTTCGTCGAGCGAGCGGGTCAGGGCTTGCCCGCGGTTTTCGGCCTGCACCGGGAGAGGCTCCCGCACCCGCAGCGTCTGGCCACTCATCGTCCCGGCCGGTGTGGCGGAATGGACGAAGCCCGGATTGGCCACCGTCTCCCTGGCATCCTCAGGATTGAGGATGCTCAGGAGGTGGATCTCCGCCCCGGTTTCATTCGCCCACGTGGCGACGGCGCGGGCCGCTCGTTCGCCAACCGGGGTGCCATCGATTGCAATCATGACGCGCATGGTACCTGTCTCCTTTGGTTCCTTTTCGTCTTTGTCATCACTATCGTGCGCTCCGCGGCCGCCGGCGGGACGGGCCAGACGGCCATGAGCTGAGGGGCGACCGGCCGGGATTGCACGGCTACGACAGGTGACCAACCACGCCGTTGTGTTGCCCGGTAAGCCGCGCGAGCTCACGTTGGAGCGGTGCCACATCCACGGCCATGGGCAGATACGCCGAGCCACCGGCCCGCAAGTATTCGGCTTGTTCACCGGCCGAGGGGAGCGCGGCGAGGACGACGACGAGAACGCCTTTGCCGGCGAGCGAAGCGCACAGCGACGTCGGCAGGTGGGGCGATGTCGTCACGACAACGTCGCCCCGCTGGAGTCCATTGAACCCCGGGAGGCTGGCGAACGCCAGTTCGCTGGTGTGCGCCAGTCGGCGAACCATCGCCTGTCCCAATTCGGGATCGTGAGTGGCGACGAACACCTGCGCTGCCATAGATGCGATTCTCTGACACCGGGGCCTGTTGGCAGAGGGCCACGTGACCGTTCGTTCAGGCCCACTCGACCCCTACAGCGGGTGAGCGGAGTCAACCTGCGAGCGTGAGCGCCCAGCCTCCCCAGAGCGCCGCCAGGACGAGGGCGAGCCCGGCGATGACCTGGATGGCGAAGGGCCGCTGCCGCCCGAGGCCGCTCACAACCGCTTTCGTCAGTGTGTTCGTCGTCATCCCGAGGACGACGGCGAAGGCCGCCAGTGTGGGCGTCACGGCGCCGCTTTCAGCCAGCGCCGCCGCCGCCGCGCCGGCGGCATGCGCATCGGCGAAGCCCGCCAGGGCCGTGGAGACGAGGAGGCCCGCGTCGCCGAAGAGGTCTGCCATCATCGCCGAGATGAACAGCACGCCCGTGATCGTCAGGGCGAAGGCGGTGGCGGAACGCAAGTCGAAGGCACGGCCTGGAGGTTGCGGTGGGCTACCGTCACGGGCGCCCGCGCCGAAGAACGCGAAGCCGCCGAAAATGGCGGCAACCGCTCCACCGGCGAGGATCGCGGGCCAGAGTTCGCGCAGGGTCGCCGCATTCGCCGACGAGAGAACAACGACCATCTGAACGAACGTCGCAACTGTCGAGAGTACCGCGCCCGCCGCCGCCGGGCGGGCAAGCGCCGGATCGCGCCGAGCGAGCGCCGCCATGGACCCGATGGTGGCCGCGCTGGAGATGAATCCGCCGGCGAGCCCGGCAACGGGGAGGCCGAATCGCGGCCCGAGCACCCGGAGGGCGGCGTAGCCTGCTCCCGAGATTGCGAGCACGAGCACCAGCAGCCGCCACACGCGAAACGGGTTGAGGACGTCGTACGGTCCGACCGCCTCGTTGGGGAGGATGGGCAGCACCACCACTGCGGCGGCAGCGAACAGGAGGAGATCGTGGAGTTCGCCTTCCGTCAGGAGCTGGCTGACGAAGCGGTGGAGGGCCTCCCGCGAGGCCAGGAGGATGGCGGTGCCGACGCCAAGAGCGGCCGCGAGGGCCGGCTCATCCCAGGCGAGCAGCCCGAGAAGGAAGGTCGTCACCATCGCGACCTCCGTTGTAAGGCCGGGATCGTCGTGCGCGCCAAGGAGGTAGCTGACGATAGCTGCGGCGCCAACGAAGCCGAGCCCAATGGCGGCCAGCGCGTCATTCTCCAGCGCGCCAGAAAGGCCGCCGGCCAACGCGATGAGGGTGAAGGTGCGGATACCGGCGGCCGCCCGGCCCGGGCCATCGCCCTTGCGGCGTTCGCGTTCGAGGCCGATGAGCAGGCCAATGGCGGCGGCAATCGCGAGGTTCATCGTCGGCCTTTGCTCGGCGCCCGGGCCACGCCCGGGCGGTTCCGGCTTGGTGTGCGGTTCACGTACGGTGCATGGTAGCTCCGGCCGTTGCCACGGGCAGGCCAGAAGGCCCTTTCCGGCGGGCACTACCGGGGTGTATTGTCAACTTATGGAAGAACTCATTCGCGTTCTCCTCGCCGACGACCACGACCTCGTCCGTGGAGGGCTGAAGGCCGCGCTCCGTGCCCATGCGGATTTTTCCGTGGTCGGGGAAGCGCGCGATGGCCGCGAGGCGGTGCGCGAGGCCAAACGCCTGAACCCCAGCCTCGTGGTGATGGACATCCGAATGCCAGGAATGTCCGGCATCGAAGCCTGCCGGGAGATCCGCGAAGCCCAGCCCGAGGTCAACGTGCTGATCCTGACATCGTTCAGCGACGACAAGGCCGTGATGTCGGCCATCGTCGCGGGGGCGGCCGGATTCGTGCTGAAGGACGTGCAATCCGCCGAGCTGATCAAGGCGATGCGCGCGGTCGGCCGGGGTGGCAAGACCCTTGATGCCACCAGCGCGGCCGCGGTCATCGAGCATGTGCGGCGCGGCCAGGTCCTGAGCGAGGAAGACCGGATCGCCGCTCAGCTAACCGAGCGGGAGCTCAGTGTCCTCGAGATGATTGCCGAGGGCCTGACGAACCGGGAGATCGGTGAGCGTCTCTTCCTTTCTGAGAAGACGGTGAAACACCACGTGAGCGACATTCTGAGCAAGCTCGGCATCCACCGCAGGGTCGAGGCGGCTGCCTTCGCCCTTCGGCGAGCCGCGAACAAACTTGACTGAGGCGAGTATCACTCCCGGGGGTGAGGCTGATCCCGCAGTGTCGATGGCCAGCGAACACGCTGGCCGGGTGATGTTCGACGCGCTCTGCGAGGCGGCGCCCCTGGGAATTCTCCGGCTGGATGCGGACGGCGGCTGTACCTTCGCGAACCGTTGCTGGGCGGAGATGACCGGATTTTCCGCGGCAGCCGCCGCCGGTGACGGCTGGAAGGCAGCCATTGGCCGAGACGACGGCGACGATCGGCTCGGCCGGCTCGAACTTGGCATTCGTGAAGGGACCGCGGCCGTTGAGGAGCTTCGTCTCCAACGCCCGGACGGTTCAAGCGCGTGGGCGGTCGCTCGCGTGGTCCGGGCCGAACAATCGACGGCCGAATGGGGAACGTGGCTCGCGTTCACGGACATAACGAGTGTTCGCGCAGCCCACGACCGGGCCATTCGGGCGGAAAGCCTGGGCAACCTCGCGGACACGAGTGCGCTGCTCAACGTCGGTGATCAGCTTGTCGCCCTTCTCCATCGGATTGCCGCGCGGGCGCGAGAGGTGACCAACGCGCGGTTCGCGGCGATCTCGACGTTCGGTGAAGACGGCGCGATGGAGCGGTTCATCTACGTTGGCATGCCCGAAGACCAGGCCCAGCGGCTTGGGAGCCCGCCCATCGGCCGCGGCCTGCTCGGTCTCCTCGCCAGGCACGACCAGCCGATTCGACTCGCCGATCTACGGAGGCACGAGGCGTTCACGGGGTGGCCGGCCGGGCACCCCGAAATGACGGCCTTCCTTGGCGTCCCGATTCGCGTTGGTGAGCGGACGATCGGGTCGCTGTACATGACCCGGGAAGACGGCGATGTCCACTTCGATGAGACCGACGAGTTCGCGGGCACCGTGTTGGCGCTGCAGGTGGCGCTGAGCCTCTTCGCCGCCGTGGCACAGCAGCGGCGTGGGCGTGTCTCTCTGCTCGAAGAGCGGGTGCGCATCGCACATGACCTCCACGATGGGACGATTCAAGCGCTCTATGCGATGGGCCTGGAGATTGATGCGGGCCGCCAGCGCGACGACCTGGACCCGGAGATCCGGGAGACGCTCGATACGGCGGTCGAGCGGATTAACCGGCTGATCGGCGACATCCGCCAGTACATCGCCATGCTCGAGGCCGAAACGCCCGTGGCCGAGCCGGATCTCGCGCGAGATCTGCCGTTCATCATCCGCCAGATCGTGCCGGGCGGCATCGACACCGTCCTGAACGTGACGGCGCCGGCGCTCCAGGAGCTTGGCGCGCGAGAGGTCGAGGATCTCCTGTTCATCGCGCGGGAGGCCTTGAGCAACGCCATTCGCCACGGTTCGCCCACGAAGATCGCGGTCGACTTGCGCCAGAATGCCTGGGAGACCGCGCTGACCATCCAGGATAACGGCACGGGATTCGATCCCGCCTCTGTACGGGCCGGGCTTGGGACGACGACGATGCGGACGCGGACCGAGAGGTTGGGCGCCAGCCTCACCGTGCTCGGGATCCCCGGGATGGGCGCGACCGTCCGGGTTTCCATCCCCCGTGAGCGGGCCGAGGACGCGGACAGGGAGTAGCTCCGCCGGACCCCGCCTGGCCATGGCGATCTGGTACTGTGCCTCCACCACATCCGGAGGCGCGCCATGGCCGACTACCAGACCATCCTTTACTCCACCGGCGAACAAATCGCCCGTATCACCTTGAACCGTCCCGAGAAACGGAACGCGCTCAGCTTCGAACTGCGCGACGAGCTCAAGCAGGCGCTCTGGACGGCGGAGCGAGATGACGATGTCTCGATCATCCTGATCGACGCGAACGGCCTCTCGTTCTGCAGCGGCTACGACATCACGCCCGACATGTCCGGGCGTAACCCGCATAAGGGCTGGGTCTCGCCGAAGCTGTTCGATACCTGGACCGACCAGTTCGCCCGAAGCTGCGTCCGCGACTGGCTGGTTATCTGGGACCTCTTGAAGCCGGTCGTCTGCAAGGTTCACGGCGCCTGCCTGGCCGGCGGTACCGAGCTGATGTCGATGTGCGACATCGCCTTCGTCGCGGACGACGCGCGAATCGGCTACCCGCCGATGCGCGCCCAGACCACGCCAGACACGCTCTACTTCCCCTGGAAGCTGACCATGGCCCAGGCGAAGTACCTTCAGCTCACCGGTAATTCGGTGAGTGGCACCGAGGCCGCGCGGATGGGCTGGGTGGCGAAGAGCTTCCCCGCCGCGGAGCTCGAAGCGGGCGTGATGAAGGAGCTTCGAGCGATGGCCTCGATTGCCCCCGACCTGCTCGCCGCCAACAAGCAGTCCCTCAACCAGGCCTACGAGATTATGGGCTTCCGCACCGCCCTGCAGCAGGGTTCACAGTGGCACGCCCTGAGCGCCGTCCTTCGGCCGAACGCGGGCGAGTTCACCCGCATCTCCCGCGAAAAAGGCCTGAAGGCCGCCTTCTCCTGGCGCGATGAGCCGTTCCAGGACCTGGGCGGCTAGTCTGCCCAGGAAGCCGCGGATCGCTGACCCACCTTCGCTAGCATGTTCACCCGGCTAAGCTCCGCCCCCCGCTCGGGCATGGGCGGCGGTTCGGTCTCGGGCACACGGAGGAGCGTTGTCCAACCTCATCGGTTACTCCGTTAGCAATGGTAGCTGCAACGCGCGTGACTATTCGGTGTCCGGTTAGTGGGTAGTCGAACGATCTCCTCATTCCTTCGAAGAGATTAACGGACGGTTTGCTGATGGTTGGATAGAGTCCTGAACTCGCATCATCGCCACAAATCACGTCGTCTTACGCCTAAGGTCTCGGGACTCACGTCCTGTGGGTCTTAAGACGTTGTAATACGATCGTAATGTACCTGCGTTCTAGAATTTACAGCACCTCACCCGTATCTTCGTCTCTCGCTGGCGCGCTGGCTTCATGAACTACCTGCGCAGAAGTACGTTCGCAAATACGACAGAAGCCACAGACCAAAGGAGACCACCCAATGTTCGGACACATCACCGTCGCCCGGGGCTTCGGCCTCGCCGCCATCGCCGCCGCCATTGGCCTTGCCGGGCCGCTCCTCACCATCTCCGGCGCCGACGCCAAGGCTGGCGACCAGAAGACCCTCGGGACGATCACCGCGATCTCCGCCACATCCGTCACGCTTAGCGGCGGCCAGACGTTCTCGATCAACGCCCGTACGCAGATCGACGGCTTCGCCCCCGGCGTCGCGCCGGCCGTGGGTAACTGCGTGAAGGTGACCGATCGCCTGCCCATCGACGGCGTTGCACACGAAATCGACAACGAACCCGGCGACTGCAACTAGTCCCCGCCGGGCTGCCCCTCCCGCGCCCCGGGACCACGACGTAGAGCATCGAAGCCGCCCCACCGGGGCGGCTTCGGCGTTTCCAGGCGATCAGCCCGGGAGAACGACGTACGTTCCCGTGCCCGCGCCGACCGCCCGGCCTGCCCCGTCGAGCAGCGTAGCGCGGCAGTGGCTCACGCTCCGCCCGCGGCGCAGCACTTCACCGCGCGCGACGATAATCCCGCCCTCGAGGGCCCGTAGCCAGCGAAAATCCGACTGCGTCGTAATCACGCGCTCCTCCGGCGCACAGAGCGTGCCGAGCGCGGCACCCATCGCCGAATCCGCCAGGAATAGCCACGCCCCGCCGTGCGTAATCCCGTAGAGGTTGTCCGTCTTCGGCGAGACTTCGAAGAGCAGTTCCGCCCAACCCTCGCCCGCGTCCTGGAACCGGCAGCCCAGCGCCGAAAACAGCGGAACCGCCTGCATGGTCGCCAGCGCCGGGTAGGTCGCCAGAAAGTCAGTCGTCATAGTGCTTCGTACAGTCGATAAGCTCTTTACAGCCGCCCGGCAGGGGACGGTATCGGATACGGAGGGATCGCGTCGCAGAGACGGAGACCGCGCCGGCCATTTCGCCTTTGAGCGGATGGACTCGCAATGACCGATGCCTCGGGTCTCGGTCGAGCAACTCGAGCGCCTTGAGGACGGCCGCCCTGTCTGCCGTTGTCAAGGTTCGATCGCTGAAACTGCTGAGGAAGCGATCACTGAATACAAGCGACTCGTAACTCGGCAACTGAGTCAGTCACATGGGGCGAGGCGGCGAAGGTCCTCTTCGGACATCTGCCGAACGCGCCCAGCCTCAATGTCCGCGACGCCCCGCCTGAAGCTGGCGAGACTCTCCTCCGTGTACATCCATGACTCGTCGCCGCCACGAGCGTAGAGTGTGACCGAGCTATCAATCGGGTCCACCTGGAAGGTGAACTGCTCCCCCGCCACGATGCCCAGGGCGTCGCGTACCTCGGGGGGCAGCACGAGGGTGCCATCCTCGCTCATCTCAATCGTCATCGCCGCCGTCGTCGCCGTTGTCATGGAATCAAGTATATCAGGTGTCAGCCGCGCCTCGCCGGCCGAAAAATCGTCGTGTGTCGAATGCGAGCGACCTCGACGCCGTTCTCCGTCAGGACGCTGCCATCCACCTGCGCGTAGTGGTGATCCTTCTGTTCGTAGGCGCGGACCAAGTGGCCCGTCACCGTGAACACTTGCCCGGCAACGGCGGGCGCCAGGTGCTGGATCTGCGAGCGAGTGTGGATCGCGGGCTTGTAGTCGTACGAATGGTGGATCATCGGCGTCATCCGCGCCGCCAGCCAGCCAGGGTGCATGCGTGGCGCCGTTCCGTGCCAGCGCGGATGCTCGTCCCGCTGCAGCTCCCGGGCGTAGGTCGAAGCGGCCTCCACATCGAACGGCACCGGCATCGGGCGGAGGTCCTCGCCCAGGGGGGCCCCTTCCAGGGTGAGCCAGGGCAGCGTCTCAGGCCGTGGTTCGGCCTTCCTTCTCCACGGCGTGTGCAGCTCGTGGAACCACGGCGCCAGGCCGCGCCCTCCCTCCCCGCGCAGGCAACATTCGCCCGCCTCCTTGGTCGCCTCGAACGCGACCTTCGCCGCCCCGCGCGCCCCGTTGATCGTCAGTTCGTCCCCCGGGTACACGGGCCGGCGGAAGTTCACCTCCACCCAGCCGTCGTCCAGCCAGCCCTCGCCGAGCAGCTCCAACAGCACCGGGACGCACCAGCCGTAGACCGTCACGCCGCCGACGAGCGCAGCCCGGAAGCCGTACTCGGCAGCGACCGCGGTGGAGTGGATCGGGTTCATAATGTCCGGGCTATCCTCGCCGTCGAGGAAGGCCGTGAGTGTGCGCGTCGCGGTTCGCATAGAGGCTCCCGGCGGCCGGCGCCGCTCTCGAACGATACCGCAGACCCGTCCTTCTCGCTGCGGCGTAACCAGGAGGCGCGATACCCTTCCCGGCCATGACCGACCTTCCCGAACTACTCTCGACATCCACCGTCTACACCGGGCGCCTCTTCAACGTTGACGTGAGCGAACTAAGAATGGGGAATGGTGTCATCGCCCGCCGCGAGGGAATCACCCACCCTGGCGCCGTCTGCATGGTCCCGGTGACCGGCCGCTGCGGCCTCCTCTTCGTCACGCAATATCGTCACGCGGCCGGCCGGCGGCTGCTGGAACTGCCGGCGGGCACCCTCGAGCCGGGCGAAGCGCCGGAGCCGGCCGCCGTCCGCGAACTTCGCGAGGAAGTGGGTATGCACCCCGGCCGGGTAGAGGCGCTCGGCGGCTTCTACGTCGCCCCCGGCTACACGAGCGAGTACATCCACCTTTTCGTCTGCTCCGAGCTGGCCCCGGGGAAACTCGAAGGGGACGAAGACGAGGACATCGAAATCGAGGAGCTCACCGTCGAAGAGGCGCTGTCCGCAATCGAAACCGGGCGCGTGTGTGACGCCAAGTCCGTCATCGGCGTGCTCCGCTGGCTTCGAACCCTGGCGTAGTGCTCCACCATCCTGGCCGTTACGAAGCGCTCGACGCTGGGGGAACCCCTCGCCCACCGCTGTGGGGCAGGGGTGAGGGAGCGATGCCCGGCAACGCATGCCGACTTCCTCAACCTGGCGCAAGCGCCCCGCCTACTTGCCCTTGAGCTTCCGGCCGATCCAGCGGATCGGGTCGTAGTAGCGGTCAGCGACGCGTTCCTTGAGGGGGATGATCGCGTTATCGGTGATGTGGATGTCCTCGGGGCACACCTCGGTGCAGCACTTGGTGATGTTGCAGTAGCCGACGCCGGCGTCCTTGCGGGCGAGATCAAGGCGGTCGACCGTGTCGAGCGGGTGCATGTCCAGCTCGGCCAGGCGGACGAAGAAGCGCGGGCCGGCGAAGTTCGGCTTGTTCTCCGGATGGTCACGGATGACGTGGCAGACGTTCTGGCAGAGGAAGCACTCGATGCACTTGCGGAACTCCTGTCCGCGGTCGATGTCTTCCTGCATCATTCGGTAGGTGCCGTCGGCCTCCGGCGGGCGCGGTTTGAAGGCCGGGATCGTCTTGGCCACTTCGTAGTTGAAGGAGACGTCGGTCACGAGGTCGCGGATCAGCGGGAACGTCTTCATCGGCGCGACCGTGATCGTCTCGCCCGGTTCGAAGAGGTTCATGCGCGTCATGCACATCAGCCGCGGCTTGCCGTTCACTTCGGCGCTGCAGGAG
>CAZQCR010000018.1:0-22067 GCA_964591745.1 uncultured Anaerolineaceae bacterium | reverse complement strand
CCTCGGCGAGGAGGCGGCACATCTCGGCGCGCTCGGCGTCGTTGGCCGGGCGGCTCTTGGCCGCTTCGAGGCCCATCACGTACATCATCAGCGGGTTCAGCCCGACGTAGGCGAGAACGTTCACGCCCTTCGGCGTGCGATCGAGGCTATCCAGGAAGTCCGGGAAGGTCTCCCAGTCCCACGGCATGCCCTGCTGCATGCAGGAGAGCGGAACCGCCTCGTTCCGCTCCATGGTGAGCATGGCGCGGTCGCGCAGCTCAGGCTTCACTGGCGCGAAGCCGAAGCCGCAGTTCCCGATCACCACGGAGGTTACGCCGTGCCAGCCCGAGATCGTGCACCACGGGTCCCAGTAGATCTGGGAGTCATAGTGCGTGTGCAGATCGACAAAGCCGGGCGCGACGATCAGGCCGGCCGCATCGATGACCCTTGCGCCGCCGGTGTTGCGGATCCCGCCGATCGTGGCGATGCGGCCGTCCTTGATGCCGATATCGGCGGTGAAGCGCGGGGTGCGGAGACCATCGATGATCGTCCCGCCCTTGATCACGGTATCGAATTCGGTCATGACGACGCCTCCGGGTGCGGTGTAAACCGCGTTGTACTCCGATGGGGCAGCGTTGGCAATGGCCGCGCCGGGAAAGACACGATGGAACGACCGCAATCGCGCTGCCATCGCAGCCGGAAATGCGTTCTTGACAGAGGTGCAATACTTCCCACATGGGAATGGGCGTCCGGCGGGTGGCAGGGGAGAGGTAACGGGAAAGCCGGGACGCGGCGCACTCCGCTGGGGAGCGGGGACTACGCCGAAGATGGCGCGAACGAAGACGAAGAAGTGGGTCCGGCGCCCATCCCAGCTCAATCACCCGCAGCCGCCGCTGTCAGCGTTGGCAGGCCCGCGTTGGGTTGCCTCCACGGCGGGAATCGACTCACCGCAAGACGCACGGGTCGGATAGGCGCCGAGAATGCTTCGGCGCGAGCGGCTGAACGCGCTCACCAACAACCAGAGGCCTGCACGTTTCAGGCAGGTTGCCGTAGAATGCAGTGAACGCCGGGATCTGGTCACACGGCCAGTATCTCGGACAGCTATCCCGTTTGAACGAAAGAAGACAGCCATGGCCGAACTTGTGCAGCACGCCCCCATGACGAAGTGCCCCGTAAACCTCGATGAGATCGACCTCTTCGCGCCCGGGGCGCAGGAGTTCTGGTTCGATTCCTACAAGATCCTTCACGAGGAGGAGCCCGTCGTTCGCATCGCGGGCGAGGGTGCGCTCCCCGGCACGGACGGCTTCGTGATCACGAAGTACGAGGACATCGCGAAGATCGTGGCGGACCCGATCGGCTTCCCGCAGCCCAGCTACGGCGGGTCGATGATGGGCGGCGGCCGGGGAAACGAACCCGACCAGCTCGATATGAACGACGCGATGGCGCGCAACACCCTCCGGCCAAACATGGAGATGCACAAGCAGCACCGCATCCAGCTCACCGACCCGTGGGTGGGCGCGACCGGCGCCCCACGCCACCGCGCGATGATCACGCAGACCGTGGACCAGCTGATCGACGCCTGGATCGACCGGAAGCCCGGCGAGATCGAGTTCGTGACGGACTTCGCGGCCGTCCTCCCACAGATCGTGATGACGAACATCCTGGGCTTCCCGCTGGAAGACATGCCCCAGCTCAAGATCTGGGGAGAGGCCCAGGTACGGCGCTTCGTCTACGGCGTGGGCCATCGCAACCTCCTGCCCCCGGAAGATGAGATGGAGAACGCGAAAGCGCTCGGCGAGTTCATGGCCTACGTCCAGGACCAGGTGACGCGAAAGCGCTCTGAGCCAGGCGACGACATGACGACGTTCCTCACCCAGGTCGACTACTACGGCCGGAAGCTGACGGACACGGAGGTGATCGGCGTCATCTTCGGGATGCACATCGGCGGGCTGGAGACGACGCAGTACGCCCTCGCCGCCGAAGCCCAGATTCTCGGCGAACAGCCCGAGCTGTTCGCGCAGCTGAAGGCGGACCGTTCCAAGCTCCGCTTCTTCGTCGAAGAGTCGCTCCGGGTACAGGCGCCCACACAGGGCCTCTCCACGCGGATGGCCGGCAGCGATGTCGAGATCCGCGGCGTCAAGATCGCAAAGGGCTCCATTCTCCACCTGCGCTACGGCGCCGGAAACCGCGACCCGGAGGAGTTCGAATGCCCGGAGATGGTCAACCTCGAACGGCCGACCGTTGGCCGCCACCTGACCTTCTCGCAGGGGCCACGGGTTTGCCCGGGCGCCGGGCTTTCACGACTGGAGCAGAACATCGCCTGGGACCGCCTGCTGGACCGGCTCGATAGCCTCTCGTTCACTCCCGGGAAGAACGACTTCACCCACCAGCCCGGCATCATGCTCGGCCTCTGGAAGCTGAACGTGAACTTCACGAAGGCGAAGTAGACGATGGCCGACGCGACAACGCCGGACAAGCCGGACGCTCCACTGGCGGGCGCCGAGCCGGAGCCACGCCCGAAAGTGGACGTAGCCGCGGTCCTCCGCGCGCTCGACCCGTTCTGGACGCGCGCGATCAACGAGACGAAGTCGCTAACGGCGGACGAGGCCGGGCCGCACGCCGAAAGCCGGCAGTAGGGCGGGCCCGGTTGGCGCCAGGTCCTGGTCCTTGTACTGGAGTTCGAAGAGACGCCGGTACGTGCCGCCGCGCGCCAGCAGTTCCGTGTGCGTCCCCGCTCAGGCGCATCGCCGAGGTCCTCCAGACGCGGCCCTCGAGCGTCGATGTCCCCGGCGCTGAGCCGATCGCTGTCATTCGCGGAGACGTGGCCTCTATCGCCGAAGGTCGCGGAAAGGCGAGCCTGCTGGCCCTCCCACAGCGCGCTCCGGCGCTCTACGGTGGCGGGAGAAGGTCCGCCTGGTGCGGCCCGGGGGTGTGGGATGGCGAAGAGACGACGGCAACGGTCATGGTGGGAGAGTGTGAAGCTGGCGCTTCCACGAGCACGTTTTGCGGGCGTGCGAGATGCGACTATGGCTGCCACGGCCGAGTTGGACCCGGCCCGGGCCGACCCGCGTTACGTCGCGCCCGTGCCCCCCGGCGGAGACCGAGCGAACGGGGCCGGAGACACGGATGCACCACAACCAAACGACCCGGGGAGAGCGGAACGGCCGCCGACGCCGCGCCGGCCTACGCCCTCACGATGGGTCGATCGGATTCCGATGAGCAGGCGGCGCAGGCCGAAGGGTTGAACGCGGCCCTTCCGTCGTTGTTGCGGCTGTGAGGCCACTGACCGTAGTGTTGGCGGTGTGCGTGAGTTCTTTCGCTTCCCCGATCCCGTGAACGAAGTGGCCGCGCGGCTCGTCGCCACCGGGGTCGTGCTGCTAGCGATCACGATCCTGGCCAGCGGCTGGTCGTGGCTCGTCTTCGTGCTCGCGTTCGGCTTCCTGGCGCGTGTCGCCTGCGGCCCTCGTTTCAGCCCGCTGGGCCTGCTGGTAACACGAGTGCTGGAGCCACGATTGCCGTTCGACTACCGGCCGACGCCGGGCCCGCCGAAGCGCTTCGCGCAGGGAATTGGGGCGGTGCTCTCTGTCTCGGCGATCGTCCTCCACTTCGGGTTCGGGTTGGAGGGGCTGGCCATCGTGTGCATTGCTGCGATCCTCGCGGCCGCTTCGCTGGAAGCGTTCCTCGGCTACTGCCTCGGCTGCAAGATCTTCAGCATCTTGATGCGACTGGGGATCATCCCCGAGAGCGTCTGCGTAGCGTGCGGCGACATTTCGCGACGAAGCCAGGCGCCCGCCTCCTGAACCCGCGTTCCGGTGGAGGACAAAGCATCACCCCTCACCCCCAACCGCTCTCCCAGCGCGCTTGGAGAGGGGAGCCATCAAGCCCGCGGGCCACGCTCAAGCATCGTGGACTTTCGCTCGTTCGTACTAGCTTCGGAAGTTGCCGAACTTCAGCTCGATGCCCCAGTCTTCCTTCTTCACGGCGGCCATAACGGCCTGCAGTTCATCGCGGCTGGGGCCGCTCACGCGGACGGTATCGCCCTGGACCTGGGCGTTGGACTTCTTGAACTTCTGATCCTTGATGTGCTTGACGATCTTCTTCGCGAGGTCGGTCTCGATCGCCTGGATGAAGCTGATCTCCTGGCGGACCGTGCTCGCGCCCGCCTGCTGGATCTCGCCACGCTTCATGTTCTGGAGAGGGACGCTGCGGGCCACGAATCGCTGCGTGAGGACTTCCCAGATCGCGTCCAGCTTGTACTCATCGGCGGTGTGGATCTTCAGCTTCGCGTTCGGCCGGTCGTAGTCGATCTCGACGACGACGTTCTTGAAGTCGAAGCGGTTGGTGATTTCGCGGCGTGCCTGGTTGAGGGCGTTATCGACCTCCTGGAGGTCGCAGCCCGTAGTGATATCGAAAGTTTCGTCCTTGGCCATGACGTTCAGCGTAACGGGCCGTCGCGGATCGCGACAGGCGCGCCGGTTCCACCAGAGGCGCGGCCGGGCGACAATGCGCCGATGCCGGTCAATGTGCGTCACGGGAAGGGAGCTTGAGCGCGGTCGTTTCGGGCGGGCTCTTCCGCAGCCTCCGCCACCGGCCGTTCGCCTTTCTCTGGACGGGACAGGCGATCAGCAGGGTTGGCGATAGCGTCTACACCGTGGCCCTCGCCTGGTGGGTGCTCGAACAGACGGGTTCGGCGGCGCGCATGGGGACGGTCCTCCTCGCGACGTTCGCGCCGGTCGTGATCTTCGGCCTCGTCGGCGGGGTCTTCGTCGATCGGCTGCCGCGGCTGCGGGTGATGTTCGCGGCCGACATTGTGCGCGCCGGGGTGGCGCTGCTTATGGCGATCTTCGCGGCGAGCGGCCGGCTGGAGCTCTGGGAGGTGTACGCCGGCGGGGCGCTCTTCGGGCTGGCGCAGGCCTTCTTCCAACCGGCCTATGTCGCGGCCGTCCCAGAGATCGCGCCCGGCGAGAGCCTGCAGAGCGCGAACGCCATTTCGACGCTGAGCGCCCAGCTTTCCCAGGTGGTTGGCCCGGCCATCGGCGCCGCCTGCATCGTGGTTGGCGGAGCGGAACTGGGCTTCGCCGTCAACGGCGTCTCGTTCCTGGTCTCGGCGCTCACACTCCTGGCCGTGAACTGGGGAACGGTACGGGCGGGCGGCAAGGTCTCGCGCAGCGTCTTCGGCGAAGCGATCGAGGGCCTTTCGGCGGTGGCGGCGCAACCCTGGCTCTGGTTCACGATCGCGCTTTCGAGCGTCGCCAACGTCACCCTGGCGGGCCCCATGCGGGTCACGCTTCCCTACCTCCTGCGCGAAGAGCGCGATGCGCCAGCGGCCGCCTACGGAGCGCTGCTCTCGTTTGGCGCCGCTGGCTCGGTGGCCATGGCGATCTGGCTGGGACGCCGAAAGGAGATGTTCCGCCCGCGCGGACCGATCGCCTACCTGGCGCTGCTCACGAACGGGGTGATGCTCCTTTGCTTCGCCCTCCCGGTGCCGATCCCGGCATTCTGGCTGGCGGCGATGGCCGGTGGCAGCGCAATCGTTGTCTTCGAACTGATCTGGATCAACACGCTCCAGGAGATGGTGCCTGGACCGCTGCTCGGACGCGTTGCCAGCATCGATTATGTCGGGTCGTTCGGCCTGCTGCCGGTCGGCCTGCTGGTCGCCGGCCTGGCGACGGACGCGTTCGGGGCACGGGCCGTACTGCTGACCTGCGGGTTGGCGATGGTCGCGCTTCCCGCCATCGGCCTGCTCCACCCCGGTATCCGGCGACTGCGGTAGACCGCTCCGCGTTCGTTGGCCGTTCGACCAGTAACGCGGGCGGTTGGCCGAACGGTCCTGTAGGATATGTCGCACCAACGATTGCCAGGGCAGGAAGAACATGACAACGAACGACCGCATCGGAGAACTTCGGGCCACGTACGACGAGGCCGTTATCCAGGAGGGCAAGGAGCTCGCCGGCCCCTGGATGACCGTCTCCAGCCGCCCGATCGACCGCCTCTACGACCCGACGGACGTCGCCAATGTGGACTACGAACGGGACATCAACCTGCCGGGCGAATACCCCTATACGCGTGGCGTTCACCGCACCGGCTACCGCGGGAAGCCGTGGACGATCAGGATGTTCAGCGGCTTCGGCTCGGCGGAAGAGACGAACCAGCGCTACAAGGACCTGCTGGCGGCCGGCAACAACGGCCTCTCCATCGCCTTCGATATGCCGACGCTGATGGGTTATGACCACGACGAGGTCTGGGCGGAAGGCGAATTCGGCAGCTGCGGCGTGGCAATCGATTCGCTGGCCGATATGGAGATCCTGCTCGCCGACCTGCCGCTGGACAAGATCACCACCTCGATGACGATCAACAGCCCGGCGCCGGTGGTCTGGGCGCTCTTCATCGCGGCGGCGGAGAAACGCGGCATCCCGCGGGAGAAGCTGGCCGGCACGCTGCAGAACGACATCCTGAAGGAGTTCATCGCCCAGAACGAGTACATCTACCCGCCGAGTGAGTCGATGCGGCTGGTGACGGATACGATCGAGTTCGCGGCGAAAGAGATGCCCCTCTGGAATGCGGTCAGCGTAAGCGGATACCACATCCGCGAAGCCGGCTCAACGGCCGCCCAGGAGCTGGCCTTCACGCTGGCAAACGGCGTGGAGTATGTGAAGTGGGGCCTCGCCCGCGGGCTGGATATCGACAGCTTCGCCCCCCGGATCAGCTTCTTCTTCAATAGCCACAACGACTTCTTCGAAGAGATCGCCAAGTTCCGCGCCTCGCGAAGGATCTGGGCACGGCTGATGCGCGAGAAGTTCGGGGCGAAGAGCCCGCGATCGTGGCTGATGCGCTTCCACACGCAGACGGCCGGCGTTTCGCTGACCGAACCGCAGCCCGAGGTGAACCTCGTCCGCGTCGCCATCCAGGCGCTGGCGGCGGTGCTCGGGGGCACGCAGTCTCTCCACACGGATTCGATGGACGAGGCGATCGCCCTGCCGAGCGACAAGGCCGCCCGGCTGGCTGTCCGCACCCAACAGGTCATCCTCCACGAGAGCGGCGTCGTCAACACCGTGGACCCGCTCGGCGGTTCGTACTTCGTGGAGAAGCTCACCTCGGACATGGAGGCGGACGTGTTGCACTACTTCGCCCAGATCGATGCGCTCGGCGGTGTCATCCCGGCGATCGAACAGGGCTTCTTCCAGAAGGAGATCGCCGAAGCCTCCGCCCGCTTCCAGCGCGAAGTGGAGACGCACGACCGCACGATCGTGGGCATCAACGAGTACGTGCTGAACGAACCGACCCAGATCCCGATCTTGACGATGGACCCGGAGGGCGAAGGGCGGCACATGGCGCGCCTGAAGGCCTGGAAGGCGAACCGCGACCAGGCCGCCTGGTCCGGCGCGATGGAGCGCCTGGAAGCGGCGAGCCGCGAAGATGGGACGAACACCATGCCCTTCATCATCGACGCCGTGAAGGCCGGGGCGACGGTTGGTGAAGTCTGCAACATGTGGCGCAAGGTGTACGGGGAGTACAAGGAGCTGGTCGTCGTCTAGGCGGGCTGCGGTATTCGTTGTGCACGAACCGGGATAGGGGTGCGGCGGCCTGGCGTGTTCCCCGGTGGCCGTCTAGCCCTCCATGGCTGTCGGGCTGCGGTGTTCATTGGCCGCCGTAGGGGAGTCCGCCGCGCCCTGTGGGGTGCTCGCCGATTGGTGCACCGCCGATTATTCAATTGGATGAAATCGGTGTGTAACGCGCTTCGCCCATCTCGCCCTGGCGACTATTGTGGCGCCACGAGCCGAGCGCACTGATGGAGCAGCCGTCGTTCTTCACCGATCTGCTCCAGGGCCGTGTCCTCATCGTGGACGACCTGCAGGCGAACGTGACGCTCTTGCAGCGGATCCTGGCGGTCCACGGCTTTAGCAATGTGTACGGCGAAACCAATAGCCGCGTGGCTCTCGCGGCGCTGCCCCGAGTCAAGCCGGACCTGGTGCTCCTGGACCTCCACATGCCAAACCTCGATGGCTTCGGCTTCCTCCAGGCCCTCCGCGCCTGGGTACCGGCCGGCGAATTCCTGCCGGTCATGATGCTGACGGCCGATGCGACGGCGGAAACCCGCAACCGGGCTTTGAAAGCTGGCGCCCGGGACTTTCTCCACAAGCCGTTCGATGCCGGCGAGGTTGTCCTGCGCTGTCGCAACCTCCTCGACATGCGGCGGCTCTACCGCGAAGTGGCCCGCCAGAACGAGACGCTCGAGGAGAAGGTCCGCGCGCGGACGCAAGACCTGGAGGACGCCCAGGCCGAACTAATCCAGCGTGTCGCACTCGTTGGGGACCTGCGGGATGACGCCACGGGGCACCACGCGCGCCGCGTTGGCCACGCCGCCCGGCTGACCGCGAAGTACCTGGGTATGCCCGAGGCGGAAGTGACGCTGATCGGGTTAGCGGCGCCGCTGCACGACATCGGGAAGATCGGTATTCGCGACGCGATCATCCAAAAGGCGTCACCCCTGACGGCGGAAGAGTTCGACGAGGTGAAGACGCACGCGACGCTCGGCGCCCGGATCCTCGGCGGGTCGAAGTTCGAGGTCCTTCGCGCGGCTTCGGAGATCGCGCGGACGCACCACGAACGATGGGACGGCTCGGGCTACTTCGGCATGCGCGGTCACGAGGTTTCGGCGATGGCCCGGATTGTGGCGGTGGCCGATGTCTTCGATGCCCTGGCTCACTGGCGACCGTACAAGGATGCCTGGCCCGAGGTGGAAGCCGTGGCCGAGATCCGAGCAGGACGGGGGACGCTCTTCGACCCGGAGATGACGGACGCCTTCCTCGCGGTCCAGCGGGAGCACCACCTGATCGAGCGGCCAGGCGAGGCACGCGACGAAGCGCAAGGCGCGCCCTGAACCTGCGGGGTGATTCCGATGGGGCGTGCAGACCTCGCCCGGCGTTACAATGCTGACCCAACGGCAGAGCGAAGCGATTTCGCGGGAGTAGCCATGAGCGACCAGCCAGACGTGATCGTGATCGGCGGAGGGCCCGCGGGATCGACAGCGGCGACAATGCTCGCGCGGAACGGCCACTCGGTGGTGCTGCTCGAGCGCGAGCACTTTCCCCGCGAGCACATCGGCGAATCACTGCTTCCCGCGAGCCTTCCCGTACTGGAGGCGCTCGGCGTCTTGCCCGAAGTCGAAAAGGCGGGCTTCCTCAAGAAGTATGGCGCGACCATGGTCTGGGGCTCAGGGGCGGAATCATGGAGCTGGTACTTCCGGGAAACGAACAAGACCCATCCCCACGCCTACCAGGTCTTCCGCCCAGAGTTCGACAAGATCCTCCTGGATAACAGCGCCCGGCACGGCGTTGATGTGCGCCAGGGCCACCGCGTGCTCGATGTAGAGCTGAACGGCCAGGAACGGATGGCGGTGCGCTTTGCCGACGCCAGCGGGGCCGAGCAGCGCATGGAGGCGAGGTTCATCGTCGATGCAAGCGGGCAATCGGGATTGATCGGGCGCAAGCTCGCCCTCCGCAAACCAGACGAGAAGTTCCAGAACCTGGCGGTCTACGGTTACTTCGAAGGATGCGAGCGACTGCCCGCGCCAGACGCGACGAACATCTTCATCGAATCGTACGAACACGGCTGGTTCTGGATGATCCCGCTGCATACCGGCCGGATGAGCGTGGGCAGCGTTGTGGACCATCGCGTGGGCAGCGAAGGGATCCGGCGCCTCGGCACGGAGGCGTTCTTTCGCGAACAGATCGCCTCGGCGCCGAACGCCGCCCGGATGCTGCGCGCGGCCAACCTCGCCGAGGGCCCGATCGTCATCCGCGACTGGTCGTACTCCTCGGACGAGGTGACGGGCGACGGCTGGATCCTGGCGGGCGACTCGGCCTGCTTCATCGACCCGCTCTTTTCGACTGGCGTTCATCTCGCCCTCTCGGCGGGGATCATGAGCGCCGCCTACGTGACGACGGCCCTCGCCGAGGCGGAGCTGGCGGCGGCGGCGGCGCCCGTCTACAAGGACCTCTACTACAGCCAGTACAACCTCTTCCGGCAGCTGGCCGGGCTGTTCTACGCAACCAACCGGACCGTGGACTCGTACTTCTGGGAAGCGCGGCGGATCCTCGGCGATGACGCCGAACTGACGCCGCGTTCGGCCTTCATTCGCGCGGTGGCCGGGCAGACGCCGAAGGGATACGAGCGCGCCGTCCTGGAGCGTGGCGAAGTGCCCGAGGCGTTGCTTGCCGGCGTGCGGGAGATCACCGGCGCGCGGGCGGAGCGCCGGGCGCGTTTCGATGCGGCCATGGCTCGCTCGGGCGAAGGCGGAAGCGCGCTGTTGGCGGCCGTCCCGGTCCTGGACCCGGAGGTTCGCGTCGAGCGGAAGCCAGTACTGGGCGAAGGCGTCTTCGAGTGGGGGTACACTCTCTCTGGCCCGGACCGGCCGGAAGGAACGCCCGTGAGCCTCTTTATCACGCGTCTGCTGGCGGCCTGCGATGGCGAGCGCACGCTGGCGGCGGCGATAGACCTGCTGGCGGCGGAGCTAGGGACATCGCGAGCGTCGCTGACCGGGAACGTCCTTTCGGCCGCCGGCATCCTGTTCGCGGATGGAGCGATCGCGGAACTGCGGGGCGCCTAAAGGCCGCAGATGCTCAAAGGTCACGGTACGCTTCTTCATCCGCCGCCCCGGCCCACTCGCTCAGCGTGCCATCAAGCGCGCGAAGATACTCGAGATCGAAAGGTTGAACGCGCCGAACGGTCGCCGTCCCGCCATCGGAAACCTCCCACGCGATCAGGTCCCCCGGGCTCACATCCAGGGCAGTTCGCACGTCCCGGGGGATCGTCGTCTGGCCCTTCACCCTGACCCTGCCGACGACTCGCACGGCCGGACCTCCTTGCATGTGTCCTTACGGTCCTTACTCTACCGCAGCGTCAATCGAACGCTACCGGCGGGCTGCTTCGAGCGCTGCCAGCGCGCGGTCCAGGTCGCCCGCGCTCGTGACCTGGCGCATGGCGGTGAGGAAGGTCGCGACATCGCCGCTGAGCTGGCGCAGGCGTTCGACCTTGGGGCCAATGGGGTTCGAACTGACCGGGGTATCGGCGTAGGTGCCGTGGAAGGCGAAGTAGGCCTGGTTGAGCTTGCGGATGTTCACGCAGTGCTCGGCGAGGTAGAGCCGCTTCACTTCCATAAACGCTTCGGCCTCCGCCACCTTGCCGGCCGCGAGGAGCGCATCGACATCGAGGCGGACCTGGCGCATCTCCTTCGTGAAGTCGATCCGCTTCGCCTCGGGGCACTCCTGCGCCACCCCGCGGCCGTCGGCTTCAGAGGGGAGGACGAGCGGGTGCTTCTTGCGAACGAGGTCGGCGATCATCGAGCCCGCGATGTTGGCCGTGGTTTCGTTGAGCGGTTCGGCGTCACCGCCGCTCCCCCACCGTTCGCCAAGCGGGTAGAAGGCGAGGTAGTGATGCACCCATTCGTGGGCAACGGTGTTGAGCCAATCATCGAACTGACGGTCGCCAGAGACGATCGCGGGGTAGGCGGCGAGGCCACCGATCGCGACGACGATGGAGACGTTGTCGTCGTCATCCACCTGCTCTTCGATCCCGGCGATCTCGGTGAGCTTGAGGTCCGTCTTGAGGAGCGTGTCATCCGCCCGGAAGATCCGGTCGCGCGGCGATCGGATGAGGAGGCGTGGAGGCGCCGTGAGTTCGAAATTCACCGGAGGCCAGGTGAGGCTGACACCACGGAAGAGGGGGAGATCGCGTTGCAGGCCGGCATCGCGAATCGCCTCCGAGACCAGCCGCGCGACGTAACGCTCGACATCGTTTTCGTGCGCTGCCCGCTCCGTGACGAGGGCATCCACCCGCTCCGCGGCGGCGCCGTTGGCCTGCGCCTCACGGATTGCGGTGGTCAGCCGGAAGTATTCGCGAATCGCCCGTTCACCCGCCCCCTCGCCCGGCTGGGGGCCAATTCCGACCAGGCCGAAGATGGTGGATGGGAAGGTGTTCCTCTGCCAGCCCGAGAACAGGTGGTATTCGTACTTCGCCAGCGGTCCCCGGTCGAAGAACGTCGTGGCGATGGTCCCTGAAAAGACGCCGACGAGGGCGGCCGCGACGACGACGAGCGCCCAGGCGTTCGGCCGCCAGGCTTCGAAAACGACCTCGCTGGCGAGCGCGGCCGGGGCCGGGAGAAGCGACCGGAACGAGGGAAACCGCCGGGCGCGCGGCGAATGGCCTGCGGGCGGAAGGTCCATGGACGGTTAGCATACGACGGCGAGCGGAAGCGGGCGGTGAACGGGGCTTTCCCGGCGTGTGACCCTTCGCGCGGGCAGCGGTACACTGAGAACACCGAATGACAGCAAGTATGGTCCTCAGGGCGCCAGGCAAGACTCGACCCGGGCCGCAGGTCCGAATCCGCTACGCATCGTTCGAAGCGCGGTTTGCGGCGGTCCTGCTCGACTTGCTGGTTTTCGTGATCGTGGCGGCGGTGATGGTCATCGCCGGCTCGCTGGCAGTCCTCATCTCGTCGGATTTCGAACGGGTGGACCCGAGCACGACTTCGATCAACACCTTCTGGGCCTGCGTCGGGGCGATCGGCCCGGCGATGCTGCTCTACTTTTTCATCTCCTACGCATGGAAGGGGCAGACCGTCGGGATGGCCGTCATGCAGTTGATGATCATCCGCATGGATGGGCGGCCGTTGGGCGTCCTCGGGTCCGTTGGCCGGGTCATCGGCCTCCTCACCTACGTGCTGGTCCTGGTCGCCGGCGGTGGCGTGGCGTTCCTCTTCAAGGATTCGACGGCCATCGTCTTCGGCGCGTTCGGCGGTGCCGCGGTACTGGTGCTCGCGGGGCTGCTGATCTCCGTGTTCGATCCGAAACGGCGCACCCTTCACGACCGGATGGCGGGCACGATCGTCGTGCGGCTGCTCTAGGAGATTGGGCAACCGATGGTAACCCGCGGCCCCGACCGTTTCACGCCCCAGGCGACACGTCGCGACCGGCTGATGGAGAACGCGCCGCCGATCGACGACCACCGTCACACCTTCTACGCGTTCATCCTCGCTGTCCTCGTCTTCCTGCTCGTGATCGCCATCAGCCTCCGCCAGATTAGCGACGAAGAGCACGCCCGGACGGTGATCGAAGACGCAATCGCCACCCTTACGGAGGTTGACCTGGTGATCGCGGAACACGGGCCGTCGCTCCGCCTGGCGGCGCGGGCGAGCAGCGAGGCATCGTTCGCCATTCCTGGCTACCCGCTGGACGTGCGATTGACGCGCGATGAAGTGCTGAAGCTGACGGACACGGAACTCCGCGACGTGATCCTCAGCCGGTCGTCGGCGCTGGTGTACCGGGACGGCCTGGCGGCCTTCGACCGTGAAGATGGCCAATCGTTGGGGTCACTCAGCAAAGAGGGGCTGCTGAAGACCATCGCGGGCGGCGTTTCGGAGAGCAACAACGTTCGGGCCACGGGTGCGAGCCTGGTCCTCGGAGGGCTGGCGGCGGTCGCCGCGCTGGCAGTGCTCCTTGGGAACCGTGGGTTCGGCCGGGTGAAGGTGCTGGGGCTGGCGATCGCTGGTGGGGCGCTGCCGGGCCTCGCCATCTCACTCATTGCCGACGCCGTGGCCGGCCAGGTCTGGGGCGGCGAAGCGTTCGGGGATGACCTCGGCGCGGTGATCGGATCGACGTTCGATGTGCCCATCCGGAACTTCATGGCGGTTTCGGCGCTGGGGGCCTTCCTGACGGTCGCGGGCATTCTCCTCGCGGCCGTGGCGGGGCGATTCGATGACGACGGGCCCACCGATGGCCGCTACCCGGAGATCGGGGCGGCCGAACGGGTCTCGCGGCGGAGAGAGCGGCCCTGAGCGGCCGGCGTTCCATCAGGCGCGAAGCGAACTGGCGGGGCAGCCGCGCTCCAGCGGGCAGCGGTCGCAGGCCGGGTTGCGGGCGGCGCAGGTCCGGCGGCCGTGCTTGATCAGGAGCATGTGGAAGCGGTAGTAGAGCTCGGCGGGAACCAGTGCTTCGAGGGCAACGTGGGCCTGTTCGGCGGTGAGTTTCGCTTCGATCAGGCCGAGGCGCTTGGCCACGCGCTCCACATGCGTATCCACCGGCAGCGCGGGCAGCCCCAGGGCGAAGAGGAGGACGCAGGCGGCCGTCTTCGGCCCCACACCGGGCAGGGATCGCAGCCAGGCGCGGGCCTCGTCGAAGGGCAACTCGGAAAGGAAGCCAAGGTCCCAGGCGGGCGAGCGCTCATGGACCGCGCGGAGAATCGCCTGGATGCGCGGCCCCTTCTGCTGCGCCAGGCCGCCGTTCTGGATGGTAGCGATCAGCTCGTCGGGCGGGGCATCGGCGATCGCCGCCCAGGAGCGGTAGCGGCGCATCATCTGGATGAAGGCGCGGCCGCTGTTCGTATCGGCCGTGTTCTGGGAAAGCACCGTCAGGATCAGCTCGGCGAGGGGGTCGCCGCTTGGCGCGTGCACGGGCTCGCCGTAGAGGGCTCCGAGGCTGTCGAGCATCTCGCGGACCGGCGGGGTCATTCGCGGCCAAGCATCCGGTTGGCGGCGGCGGGCAGCAGCGGTACGCGATTGACCTCACGGGCGTATGTCGATTCCCCGCGTTGCACGGCGAAGAAGGCGTTCCAGAGGAAGCCCGTATGAGCGCTGGCGAACATCCAGGGGCCGGGGAGGCGCCGCAGCATGCCGTAGAACATGTAGGCGATCGTCCGGGCGGCGCGCAGCTCCGGCATGATCTCGCGGTCGATATCAGCTTCGTAGCCGGAGAGTGAACCGTCCGAACCCATGGCGCGGAGAACGTTGCGGGCGGCGAGGCGTCCCGATTCGATGGCGTAGGAGATCCCCTCCTCCGTGAACTCATCGGCGAGGCCGGCGGAGTCACCGGCAAGCAGCACCCGCCCGGCGGCGATCGGCTCGGTGCCGCGGCGGAAGCGGATCTTGTGGCCCCGCGCGATCTCCACCTCAGGCGCGGTGATGCCAAGCCGCGCCACAAAGGCATCGACGCGACGCTTCATCGTCTTCGCCTGACCCGGGGGCAACACGATACCGAAGGAGAGCACGTTCGCCTTGGGGAAGAGCCATGCGTACCCCCACGGCTTGTAGCCCACGTCGATGAGCGAGCGCGACTGAAAGCGGGCAAGGTTCGAGCCGCCGCGGACTTCGACTTCCCAGGCGGCGCACTCCGCAATTCCCTGGCCGAGGCCCGCCAACTTGCCGACGGGCGAGTGGGCGCCGTCAGCACAAACCAGGAAGTCCGCGCTGGCTTCGAAGCCATCCGCCTGAACCGTGAAGGGCGGGCCGGCCTCGAGGCCACGGACGGCCGTTCCCGGGCGGAACTCAGCGCCAGCCGCCTTCGCGTGACCGAGAAGCAACGCGTCGAAGCGGTCACGCATGACCATGTGGGCGAACGGTGTACCCGAATCGCGTGAGAAGCCCCAGCGCCCGCGGTAGGCGATGTCGAGGCGGGCCACACGATCCTCGATCGCGCTATCGATCGGGAACGGGAGCAGCTTCTCGGTCCGCAACGGGATGCCGCCCCCGCACGCCTTGTAGCGCGGGAAGACGGCCTTATCGACGACGAGGACGCGGGCCCCCGCGGCGGCGAGTTCGCGGGCGGCGGTCGAACCGGCCGGGCCTGCACCGACAACGATGGCGTCAAAGCGAGTCACCCCGCGATTGTACCGGCTGGTGGGTTCCTTGTTCCCGGTTGCCCCGGGGCCACGTTCGCTCAAGCTGCCACGGGCCGGGAGAATGGCGCAATGCTGAGGCCGCCAACTGACCTCCGGAGACTGCGGCGATGGTACCGCGAACATGGCCGCCACACGCTGCCCTGGCGTCTGACGCGGGACCCGTACGCCGTCCTCGTTTCGGAAGTGATGCTGCAGCAGACGCAGGTTGAGCGCGTTCTGCCCTACTACGAACGATGGCTGCGGGCCTGGCCCACGTTCGAAGCGCTGGCCGCGGCGGAGGTGGCCGCCGTGCTGCGGATGTGGGCTGGATTGGGCTACAACCGGCGGGCGCTGGCGCTGCACCGGGCAGCCGCGGCGGTGGTCTCGGCGGGCGGCCTGCCGAAAGGGAGGGCAGCGCTGGAGAGCCTCCCGGGAGTCGGCTCGTACACGGCGGCGGCGGTAAGCAGCTTCGCCCGGGAGAAAGCCGTGGCGGTGGAGGATACGAACGTCGGGCGGGTGCTGGCCCGGGCCGCGCTGGGGGTGGCCAGCGCGAAGGGAACGACTGCCCGGGCAATCGGCGAGGCGGCGCAAGCGCTCCTGCCCCGCACGGGAAAAGCAAGCCGTGACCACAACCTGGCGGTGATGGACCTCGGGGCGACGGTCTGCGCTGCCCGCGCGCCGCGCTGCGGGGAATGCCCGCTCCGGCCGGGCTGCGCATGGGCGGAGGCCGGATACCCGGCAGGGGCGGCCGTGAAGGGGCGAAGCGCACCGCCGTTCGCCGAGACGGCGCGGTTCGCTCGTGGGCGCATCGTGGACGCGCTACGGCGAGAGGACGGCCTGCCGCGCGCCAGCATCGCTGAGCGGCTCCCGGAAGCCCACCACGGACGCCTGGACGGCTACCTGGAGGCGCTCCTGCGCGATGGGCTGGTAGAGGTGACGGACGGACATTGGTCGCTCCCTGGCGTTCAGGGGAGCAGGAGCATGGCATCGCCGAAGCTGTAGAAGCGGTAGCCCTCGGCCACGGCCTCGCGGTAGGCCTCCATCACGAACTCGCGGCCCGCGAAGGCCGAGACGAGCATGAGGAGGGTGGAGCGCGGCAGGTGGAAGTTCGTGACCAGCGCGTCGATGACGAGGAAGCGATCGCCCGGGAGGATTCGGAGTTGCGTCCAGCCGGAGGATGGCACGACGACGCCCCCGTTTTCGCGGGCGACGTGTTCGAGGGTGCGGACGACCGTCGTACCAACCGCCACGACGCGGCGTCCCTCGCGCTTCGCCGCGGCGATCGCTGCCGCGGTCTCGGGCGTCACTGTGTATCGCTCGGCGTGGAGAACGTGGTCCCGCGGGTCATCCACCGAGACCGGCTTGAAGGTGCCTGGCCCAACTTCGAGCGTGACCGTGGCGATCGTGACGCCGAGGCCTTCGATCCGGGCGAGCAGTTCGGGCGTGAAGTGGAGGCCGGCCGTGGGGGCCGCCGCGCTCCGCGGTTCGCGGTTATAGACGGTCTGGTAACGCTCGGGGTCGCCGGCGTAGCCCTTGATGTAGGGCGGCAAAGGCACCGTGCCGGCGGTTGCGGGGTCGATGGCGCGGGCGAACTCAAGGGTGACGGCGCCCTCCCCTCGCCGGACGACCGTGGCCTCCACCGGCCCATCGGCCGTATCGAAGACGAACGCACGTCCAGGGGTGGCGGCGCGGGCCGGGCGGAAGAGCACCTCCCACTCCCTGTCCGTGAGCGGCCGGAGGAGGAGCGCTTCGACCTTCCCCCCGGTATCCGGGCGGACACCGAAGAGGCGAGCGGCCATCACCCGCGTGTCGTTCAGGACGAGGAGATCGCCGGGCGTAAGGTACGCCGGCAGATCGCGGAAATGCTGGTGGCCGATGCTCCCGGCGGAGGCGCGAAGGACCATGAGCCGTGAGGCGTCTCGCGGCTCGACGGGCGTCTGGGCGATGAGCGCGGCAGGCAGATCGAAGTCGAAGTCCTCGGTACGCACCGTAGCGAGCATTGCGCCTTTTTGAGGCCGGGTCTACGTTGGCCGGGAGGGAGACACGTTGGCACAGCGAAGAAAGAGCCCGCCGGGTGAGCTGTCGTCGCGTGGCGAGCCGCTCCTCCGGCCGTTCCGCCGCGTCTCGGAAGGGGACATCGCCCACCTCGAGCGGGCGGCCGTGCAGCGCTTCCGGGCGAACCAGGCAACAGTCTCGAAGAGCTTCGTCGGCGTTGCCGGCATTGGACGGGCGACGCTCCAGGAATCCACGGCCGGGATCGTGGTCGCGCGTTCGCTGGCGGCGGACGAAGTGCGCGCGGGCATCCTCATCGCGCCCGTGGTCCGCGGCGAAGTGCACACCTGGCTGGACCTTCGGACAGCCTTCGCTATCGGCCTGGGGATGGCGCTGGGCCGAGCCCTGCTTGGCGGCGGCCGTGGACGGGGCCGCTAGCGGAGACCCTGAGTGCGCCCGCCGCCTCGATATCCGTTCGCAGTTGGCCGCAGGCGGCGGCGATCTCGCTGCCCTTTTCGACGCGCACCGTGCAGTTCAGCCCGCGCTCTCGCAGTATCCGCTCGAAGGTGAGCACGCGCGGCCGCGACGGTTTTTCGAAGCCACCGGCGGTCGGGTTCACGGGAATGAGGTTGATGTGGACGCCCATGCCGCTCAGCAAGCGGGCGAGCGCTTCCGCCTGCTCCGGCGCGTCGTTCACGCCGGCGATGAGTGCGTATTCGATCGTCACGCGGCGTCCGGTGGCGGTGAAGAACGCCCGCGCGGCCGCGACAAGGTCGTGGACGGAGGTCGGCCCAGCGGTGGGGACCAGCTGTTGGCGGAGCTGGTCGTTGGCGGCGTGGAGCGAGATGGCGAGGCCGATCTGAAGGTCCTCGGCGGCGAGACGTTCGATGCCACGGAGGACGCCGACCGTGGAGACCGTGACGCTGCGCTGGGCGAGCCCGAAGGCGCGCGGGTCCGTGAGGATGCGAACGGCGCGGATGGTCTGCCCGTAGTTTGCGAGCGGTTCGCCCATGCCCATGAAGACGATGTTGGTCACGTGCTGGCCGCGCGGGCGGAGGATTGCGGCGATGTGCAGAACCTGGGCGACGATCTCCGCGGCGGTCAGGTTGCGTTCGAAGCCCATCTGGCCGGTGGCGCAGAAGGTGCAGCCCATGGCGCACCCGGATTGCGTTGAGACACAGACGGTGGACCGGGGATGACGCTGTGAGCCGCCGCCGGGGTACTGCATGAGGACCGTTTCGATAAGGATGCCATCGGCCATCTTGAGGAGGAGCTTCGTGGTATCGCCATCATCGCTTTGCGCGGTGTGGATGCAGGTGGCCGTTCCAGCGGTGGCCCCGGCTTCGAGGAGGGCCGTGCGGAGGGCGAGCGGCAGGACAGCGATCGAAGCGATATCCGTGAGGCCCTGGTGGTAGAGCGCGTCCAATAGCTGGTTCGCACGATAGCGCGGCTGTCCAAGCTCCAGGACGAGGGCATCGACTTCGGAGGGCAGGAGCCCCAACAGATCGGTCATGCGAGCACCACCGCCGCTTCCAGGTGACGCTCGCCGTTCAGGAAGGCCTCGCCAGGCAGGCGTTTCGAACCGGGCTTCTGCACCTCTTCAAGGACAAGCAGGCCGCCGTTGAAGTGAATAGCGGGCTGGCGGCCGCTGAGCACCACCGTGCCAGGCCGGGCGGCTTCGACGGCCGGGGCGACGTGTGCCCGCCAGATCGCCAGCCGTTCGCCACGATACTCCACGCAGGCGCCCGGCCAGGGGGAGAACGCCCGGACGGCGCGTTCGGCCTCTTCAACGGAGAGCGCGGAGGACAGGAAGCCGTCGCCCTTGGCGATGAGCGAACAATGAGTGACGGCGGCCGCGCCCTGGGGAACGGCGGGGAGTTCACCGGCGAGCCAGCGCGGCAGCGTCTCGACGAGGGTTGCGGCGCCCAGTTCAGCCAGGCGGGCTTCCAGCGTGCCCGCCGTATCGGTCGCGAGAATCGCCGTGCGGGCCTGGCTGATGACGGGTCCGGCGTCCATCTTGAACTCCATTTCCATGATGCTGACGCCCGTCTCGTGGTCGCCAGCGCGAATGGCGGCGGCGATCGGCGAAGCGCCTCGCCAGCGAGGGAGGAGCGAGGCGTGGACGTTCAGGCAACCCCGCCCGGGGATGGCGAGGACCGCCCGGGGAAGGATCTTGCCGTAGGCGGCAACTACGAAGAGTTCGGCGCCGAAGGAGGCAAGGGTAGCCTGGGCATCGGCGTCCTTCAGCGTTTCCGGCTGAAACGTGGTGATTCCCAGGGCGATGGCCTCCTCCTTCACCGCTGGCATCGCCACGCGGCCTCCGCGGCCCGACGGGCGGTCGGGCTGGGAGACCGCCGCCACAATCGGATAGCCGGCAGCGGCCAGCGCCCGCAACGAAGGGACGGCGAACGCGGGAGAGCCCATGAAGAGAACACGAGGAAGGCTCATTTCGCCCTCACCACCACGGAGTCGCCGCGGCGGCCGCCGGTAACCGAGGCGGCGCTCCCCTGGTTGACGGCGATGGCGACGTAGCCGCTGCTATCCACGTGGCAGAAGACTGCTCCCTCTGGGGCGCTGGCGAAGGTATGGAAGCGGCGGTCCACGCTATACCCGGCGACTTCGATCGCGCATTCCGGGAAGATCTGCTGCGCCTTGAGCGTGGTGATCAGGTTGCCGAAGCGATCGATGTGGACAACGCGGCCATGCAGTTCGCCGGGCCTCGCGGGCACGCCTTCGAAGGGTGGGAGCGTGGTGAGGACGGCGAGCGGCGGCCCAAGGAGGGCGAGGTCGAGCCCGCTGGCAAGGTACGCGGCCGCCGGAGCGAAGATGTCGCGCCCGTGGAAGGTCGGGCTCACGGGTCGCCGCTGGTACTGGGGAGAGGTGAGCTCATGGGCTCGGACCAGGCCGTCGGTCTTGCCCGTCTCACGGACCGGAGCGGGTAGGGCAGCGCTGAGCAGGCCGTTATCCGGGCCGATGAACAGGCGGCCCGCTGAAAGGAGAGCGATCCCCTTTCGCGCCGAACCGACACCCGGGTCGACCACGGCGAGGACAACGGCCGTTTCGGGGAGACTGGCGAGCGCGGTCTCGAGCAGCCAGGCCCCCTCGTCGATGGCGAAAGGCTCGACCTCGTGGGTAATGTCGTGAACGGGAGATGCTGGCGCAACCGCGGCGATCACGGCACGCACCTGGCCAACGTACGAGCCGCGGCTACCGAAATCGCTGAGCAGGAAAACCGGCCGGCTCATCGCGTCCACTCAGAGATGCCACGGAAGCGATCGGAGGCACGGGCGATGACGCCCGCCTCCGGCCCCTTCAGCCCGTCGACATGCACGTAGAGGTACTGCGGATAAAGGATGACGACGCTCGGATCGAGTTCCCGCCACTTCTCCTGGAACTGGCGGTAGAGGTCCTGGCGGACCTCGTTATCCACGGTCACGCGGGCGGCGGCGACCAGTTCATCGATGACGATGTCCTCGAAGTTCGCGAGGTTCAGCCCGGCGGCGCCGCCCTGGGAGCTGTGCCAGGCGAAGTAGGGGTCCGGGTCCGCCCCCTGGTCCCACCCGGCGACGGCGGCCTCGTAGCGGCGCACCTGGAGGAAGTCGCGCCGGAGGACGGCGAAGGTGGTGCTCTGGACGGTGGTTCGGATGCCGATCGTCTCCAGCTGCTGGGCTATCTCGGTGGCGATGGCAACGCGGGCCGGGTCATTATCCGTTCGAATGGTGAAGCGGAACTCCGCGCCATCCTTGATCCGGACGCCGGTGGCCGGGCTGGCCAGCCACTGCGCTTCATCGAGGAGGCGGCGGGCCTCAGCGCGGTTGACGGCCGTCTCGTCGTATTGCTGCGCATAGGCCCAGGTGCCGGGCGGAATCGGGGAGCTGGAGGCGAGGCCGAGGCCGGCGAACGCGCGATCCACGAGCGCCCGCCGATCGAGGGCGAGGCCGATGGCCTTTCGCACGTTGGGGTTGGAGAACGTTGCCTGGTCGTTGTTGAGGTAGAGGACGAGGTAGGCGGCGCGCGTGTACCGCTCCCGGTCCATGCCCTTGATCGCCTCCAGTTCGCCGACCTGGCTTTCGGCCAGGGTATCGCGGACCATGAGCCCGTCGATCTCCCGGGCGGAGAGGCCGCGGATGGCCGAAGGATAGTCCGTGTAGAAGACGAATTCGAGGCGGGCGATGGAGGGCGTACCGAGGTGGTAGCGGTCGTTCGCGACGAGCACCGCCTTCGCGGCATCGAGCGTTTCGAGCCGATAGGGGCCGCTTCCGATGGGCCGGGTGTTGAACGGGGCGTCGTAAAGGGCGGCCGCATTCAGCCCGACCAGCAGGTGTTCCGGGAGAATGCCGAGTGTGGCGGTACGGGCGAGGAAGGGAGCGGACGGCGCCCTCAGGCGGAAGACCACCGTGCGGGCGTCCGGTGTTTCCACCTCCACGCCGCTCCACGCTTCGGAG
>CAZQCR010000017.1:0-23003 GCA_964591745.1 uncultured Anaerolineaceae bacterium | reverse complement strand
CCATGCCCGGTTCGAGTGGACCTTTCGCAGGTGGACCAGGTGCTAGTGAACCTGGTCGCCAACGCTCGCGAGGCCATCGATGGCACTGGGACCGTCACTATCTCCATTGGGAACGTCGAGTTGGACGAGAGCTTCTGCGCGGTCCACGAGGGCGCCGTTCCCGGTCAGTATGTGGCACTCGAAGTCCGCGATGACGGTCGGGGCATGGGCGCGGAGACGCAGGCGCGGATCTTCGAGCCTTTCTTCACGACCAAGCCCTTTCATGAAGGGGCAGGTCTTGGCCTTGCGACGGTCTATGGAATTTCCCGTCAGAACCATGGATTGATCGACGTGAAGAGCGAGTTGGGCAAGGGGACCACAGTGAGTGTCTACCTGCAGCGCGACGCCGAATAGGCCACCGCGACGAATGCTTCGGTGGCGGTGCAGTTGGTGGAGGACGAACCGGCGTCGCTGAAACCGACCGCGGGCCCTCGGCTATTCTTTGCTGGCGGGCGAGGGAGCGCTCAGTGCGATTCGCATGACTCGGGAGCATGTCGGCCCGATTGACCTTCTCGCGACGGACATGGTGATGCCCGAAATCAACGGCGCCGAGCTTCCCCGCCAATTGGGAAGGAGGAGGCCGCCGGCGCGCGGTGGAACGAGACCTGACCTTGCGCGACGATCTCGACCGGCTGGTTGAACCGACAAGCCGGCCGGTTCCGCTGTTTGGGAGGGGATGAAAGCGGTCGGCGGCTGGGTCGCCAAAGGCGCGGAAAAGGACTGGGCGGCAGCGAAGTGGCTGGGCCGCCAGCTCTGGGGCAAGGTCACGGGCATCTTCGCTCGCGTCACGCGCTGGGTCGCAAAGCTGCCGGAGCGTGTTGGACGGCTCTTCGCGGGCCTCTGGGACGGCCTCACGAGCCTGAAGCCGTGGTCGCTCGAATGGTGGAAGTCACTGGGCAAGGTGAGCACCTGGGTCGACTTCCTGAAGTGGATCGGCGCTCGCGCAGTCGATTTGCTCGAGATCCTCGGACTGGGTGAGGCCTACGAGACGGTGATGGACCTGCTCAAGTTCAACACACGCTCGCTTTCAGGCCATGAGAAGGCGACTGCATCGGGCATCTTCGGCTCAAGTATCAACCTTGACCTTGTGCGGCTGGACCTCTGGTCGGCCATCGGGCCCGCCTTCACGAAGCGCGAGTACACCAGCTTCCACACGATCAACGGCTGGGGCGGTCACATCACGGACGACACGCTGATTCACGAGCTTGCCCACGTCTGGCAGTACGAGACGGCAGGCGCGATCTACATGCCGCAGGCGATCCACGCCCAGGCCACCCTGGGCGATGCGGCCTACATGTACGGCGGCGCGAGCGACCTGCAGGCGAAAAAGACCGCTGGCCAGGGTATTGGCGTCTACAACCGCGAACAGCAGGCGCAGATCGTGCAGGACTTCTACCGGCTGAAGGTGGGCATGACGCCCATCGGCGGGACGGCGACGGCCGCCGATCTCGCGCTCTACGCGGACTTCGTGAAGGAGGTATCGACGCTCAGCAGCGGCCAGCTGCTAGCGTGAGACACGCCATGATCAACGTGCTTGATGCTCTCCTGCGGGACTTCTTCATCGCCGGAATCGAACAGATCCGGGACGAAAGCCAGGTTGGCTTCGACCCGCCCGACCAGGCCTGGCGGACGTTTGTCGGTTCACTCAGCGTGGGTGGGAGCCCGGCAAACGCCCTGAACATCTATCTTGTCGACCTCGTCGAGAACCGCAAGCTCCGGAACAACGCGCGTGCGCGCGGTGTCAGCGATGGCGTCATGGCGGGGAGCGTCTTCAGCGGCGAACCGCCGCCGCCGGGCTGGGTCGTCGATGAGCCCTGTCCATCGCGGCTGGACTGCCACTATCTCGTTTCGGCCTGGAGCCCTTCGCTGGCCACGCCGGCGACAGCGCCGACGCTCGATGAGCACGCCCTCCTGTACGAGGCCATGGCGGCGCTCGAACGGGGCGCCCCGATCGCCGCATCGCGCATCTATCCGCCTGGATCAGCGGTCCTGGCGGCCGTGCCGGCGCTCATCCGCGAGGAGGAGCTGCCTACCGATGTCGCCCACGAGAGCTTCGCCAAGCTGGCCGAATTCTGGGGGACAATGGGCACGAATTTCCGCTGGAAGCCGGCCATCCACGTCGTCGTGACGCTGCCGGTCCAGCGAGAAGCGACCACCTCCGGGCCAATGGTGACCACGCGCATCACCGAGTACCGCGTCAGTGGCCGCCCGGAATCGGCGGAGACGTGGATCCAGGTCGGGGGCCACGTTCTCGATGCGACGGCCGCGCCGTCACGGCCGATCGAGAACGCATGGGTCCGGATCGAGCGCGCTGGCGAGCGCCCCCAAACGGCGCGGACGAACGCGCTGGGGCGCTTCACCTTCGGGCAGTTGCGGCGTGGCGAGTACACCCTCAGCGCACGCGCTACGGGATTCGCCGGGAGTCCGGCGCGGACGCTCGACGTGCCCTCGCCATCGGGCGAATACGACCTGGAGTTCACCTGATGCAGACGCGTGACCATCCGCCCCCGCCGGAGCGGTCTCCCCGCTCCGCCCATCACAGCCCATCGAGGAGGTAAACGATGGCAACACAAGTTTCGTATCCCGGCGTCTACATCGAAGAGTTCGCCCCGGGGGCGCCCATCCAGGGTGCGGGCACCAGCACGGCGGCCTTCCTTGGACCGTCCGCCTCAGGGCCGTTGAATTTGCCGGTGCGGATCACGAGTTGGGACGCGTTCCGGACGCTCTTCGGGAGCACGCCGCTGGCCAACTTCTATCTCTGGTACGCCGTCCGCGGCTTCTTCGAAAACGGAGGGCAGGTTTGCTACGTTACCCGCGTCAGCAACGCCGCCCACGATGAACTCGTCCTGCTGGATGGCAACGGTGACGCCACCATCCGGTTGCGGGCTCGGGAGGCCGGCGACATCGCGGACCCGATCTCGGCCGAAGTCGCTGCCGTGAGCCTGCTGGACCCGGCGACTTCCCGTCTCTTCCGGCCGACCGCCACCGTTTCGAGCGCTGTGGGCAGCGTCGTCACCGTCACGAACCCGGCCGAGGCGGCTCGGTTCGTCCCTGGCGACGTCGTGACGATTACCGGCACGACGGTGCGGGAGACCGTGACGCGCGTCGATGGCGCGGTGCTCAGGCTGGGGCGGGCGCTCGGCGCCGCGGTCAATGCAGGGACGCTCCATCTCGCCAGCCTCGTCAACGCCGACACGGCCTTTCGCGTGGAAGGACCGGGCGTACCGGAACCGGGCGCAGTGTTGCAGCTGGACCAGGCCGGGACACAGGCGGCGGGGACCGTGGCCAGCGTACGCGCCGAGCGGATCACGCCCGCACTCACCACCTACCGCGTCACGTTGGAGCAGCCGATCGGGGTGGCGTTCGACCTGACTCCGGCCGGTGACCCCGTCACGGTCCAGTCCTTCGAGTTCCGGCTGACCGTGACACAGGGCGGGCAGACGTTCGAACACGACAATCTCGCGATGAACCCGGCGCACCCACGCTATTTCGCGAACATCGTGAGCAACCACGAGGGCACGCCACTCACGGCTGAGCCGGTGGAACCGCCCAATACGGCCGCGGCGCCACAGAACGTGCCGGCCATTCTTGCGGCGGCCGAACTGACGGACGGCACGAACGACGACCCGGCGACGCTTTCGGGCGCGGATTACACCGCTGCCCTGGCGCTGCACGAGGCGCTGCAGAACGTGAACATGCTCATTATCCCGGACCGCGCGGGTGATATGGGCGTCCAGGTGGCGATGATCGGCCACGCGGAGCGGCTACGGCGCTTCGCTATCCTCGGCGCGCCGCGCGGCGCGCCCCCGTTTGGCGCCGGGAGCGTGGAGGAGATGAGCGCATCGGTCACTTCGGCCCGCGGCTACGCGGCGCTGTACTACCCCTGGCTGCGCGTCCCCCCGGCGACGGGCAACACCCCGATCCTCGTCCCGCCGATGGGCCATATGGCCGGCATCCTCGCCCGCACGGACACGAACCGCGGCGTGCACAAGGCCCCGGCCGGCGAAGAGGCGACGGTCAATGGCGCGCTCGGGGTCGAGCGCGACATGAGCGACATCGACCAGGGATTGCTCAACCTCGGGCAGTTCGCCGGGATCGGCGGAATCAACGTGATCCGCGTCTTCCGTCCCGGTGGACGGCCGGTGGTCTGGGGCGCGCGCACAACCGCGACGGACCGCAACTGGCAGTACGTGAACATCCGCCGGCTCTTCCTCTACCTCGAGGAGTCGATCGAGGAGGGCATCCGTTGGGCCGTCTTCGAACCGAACAACCTTCAGCTCTGGCAGAAGCTGAAGCGCACGATCAGCGAGTTTCTGATGCGGGCCTGGCGCGATGGCGCGCTCTTCGGCGCCAAGGCCGAGGAGGCCTTCTACGTCCGCATCGACGGCACGCTCAACCCGTTCTCGGAACAGGCGCTGGGCCGGCTGAACATCGAAATCGGTGTGCGCCCGACCTACCCGGCGGAGTTCATCGTCGTCCGCATCGGGATCTGGGCGGGTGGCTCTGAAGTGACCGAGGGCTAGTCCCAACAACCGGCGTCCACAAGGAGGCGTGGCATGGCAACTGGCGATATCAAGGACCCGTGGGGGAACTTCAACTTCCTCGTGGAGATCGACGGCATCAGCCGTGCGGCCTTCCACGAGGTCAGTGGTTTCGATTCGACGATCGACGTGATCGAACACCGGGAGGGGGGCGAGAACACGACGCTCCACAAGCTCCCGGGCATGACGAAGTACAGCAACCTCGTCCTCAAGTGGGGCATCACGGACGACGTGCAGCTCTACCAGTGGCACCGCCAGGTGGTGAACGGCGAAATCCAGCGCAAGAACGGGTCGATTGTGCTGCTTGACCGGGCCGGTCAGGAAGTCGCGCGGTGGAACTTCATCCGCGCCTGGCCCAGCAAGTACGACGGGCCGGACTTCAATGCAGAGGGCAACGACATCGCGATCGAGACACTCGAACTCGCGCATGAAGGCGTCGAACGCGTTTAGCACGGCAGGCCGAAGCGAACAGGAGGTACCCCGGTGATGTTCCAGACCGAACTCGAATTCACCCTGCCCTGCGGCTACCAGGACGAAGGCGGCATGCTCCACCGCGAGGGCGTGATGCGTAGGGCGACGGCCGGAGACGAAATTTGGCCGCTCAAGGACCCGCGTGTCCAGAAGAACCCGGCGTATCTCGTGATCATCCTCCTCTCGCGCGTGGTAACGCGGCTTGGTGGCGTGGAGCAGATCAATCCGAAGGTGATCGAGGAGCTCTACGCCACGGACCTGGCGTACCTGCAGGAGGTCTACAACGGTCTCAACCAGCTCGGCCCAGGGGGGACACCAGTGACCTGTCCCCAATGCGAGCACAGCTTCGAGGCTCCGGCGTTCGCGCCGGGGGGATGATGCGCTACCCCCTTGAACAGCTCCAGGAGGAGGTAGCGTTTCTCGCCTATTACCTGCACTGGGACCACGACACCGTGATGAATATGGAGCACGACTACCGCCGGAACTGGATCGACCAGGTTTCCGGTATCAACCTCAAAGTCAGTGGCGGCTAAGAACCGCCCGCCCGGAGAGACCGATGGCGAACGATCGAACCCCAGGATCGCAACAGCTGAACCCGACGCGCACGTTAGCGCGGCGGTTGCTGGCGCGTGAGGCCTGGGCGCGACAGAAGATCGGGCGTGGGACGAGCGGCCCGGGCACGTTCGCGGCGGCGTTGCTGGCGCGGCTCGGCAGCGTCACTGCTAAAGCCGGGCCGGCGGGGACGTTGCTCCGGCAGCCATTGGCATCACCATCGGCCGCCGGCGGGACTGTCAACCGGCACGCTCACTGGCGGGTGACCGTGGCGCCGCGGCTCAGCCTGACGCTCCTCACGCTGTCCACTCCTTCGCCCGCGGCGGCGCAGGGGCGGGCGAACTGGGCCGCTGCCGCCGCGGTCGACGGCACACTGGCATGGCGGGTCACGCGCCCGCCGGGCAATACAGCGGCCAAAGGGACGGCTCCGCCGAGCCATCCGCGGATCGTCCTGCCGGCGGTTGCCTCTGCCGCGAAACAGACCGAGAGGGCGAGTGCGAGGGCCACGGCGGTACCGATGGTTCAGCAGCGTCCGTTCGCCCTGGGTCAACAGGGCTTCGCCGAGCCGGGTGTACCCGCCATACACGCTTCCCCGCCCGCTGCGCCGGCACGAATCGTGCACCGCGCGTCCGCTGCCACCGCCGACTCGCTTTCGCCGGTCGCGGGGCGAGACGCGCGGTCGGCGCAGGTAGCACCGTCCGGCTGGCCTGCGGCCTGGGAGCGGCCACAGACGGCGCTCATCCCGCTTGCTGCAGATACGGCGGCAATCTCGCGCATCGCCGATACGGTCATGCTCCAGCTCGACCGCCGTATGCAGGCGTATCGCGAACGCACGGGGAGGGCCTGACCATGGCACTCGAAAAGGCGACGCTGACCAATACCGTCACGGGCGACCGCGTGCCCGTCCTCTTCAATCCTGAGGAGTACACGGTCAATCGCGACAACAACTTTGCGCAGGTAGCGATCCCGGGGCTTCGTGGACCGCTCATCCAGTTCGTTGCGGGCAACATGCAGACGCTGGAGATGGAACTGCTGGTCGATAGCTACGAAGCGCATGCGGGGGCGAACGCGGCGGGCGACGACGTCCGGATCCTGACGAAGCGCATCACCGGCCTGATGGATATCGACAGGACAACGCACGCGCCGCCCGTACTGCTGTTCACCTGGGGTTCGCTTTCGTTCACGTGCGTGCTGGCGCGGGCAACGCAGCGGTTCATCATGTTCCGGGCGGATGGCGTGCCGGTGCGGGCGCGGCTCCAGGTTTCGTTTAACGAGTTCATTAACGCGGAGACGGAAGCGCGTGAAGTGCGCCGCGAAACGGCGGACTACAGCAAGGTCCACGTCGTCTATGAAGGCGAGACGCTGAGCAGCATCGCGGCGAAGGAGTATGGCGATGCGCAGCGCTGGCGCCCGATCGCGATCGCGAACGGCATCGAGAGGCCGGCGGCGATCCTGGCGGGGGCTCAGCTACGTCTGCCGCAGCTGCCCTTTCGCGATCCGGAAACGGGGGAGGCGGTGATTTGAGATGACGAACGCCTACGCCCCGGACTACCGCATCCGTATGAACGGCCAGGATCTGCCGGCCGGACTGCGCTCTTCTATCAGCAGTGTGCGCTACTCAGATGGCGTGAACGCGAGCGACCGCGTGGAGATCGGCTTCGCGAACCCCGACTTGAGATGGCTGAGCGAGCACATCCGCGGCCTCGGCTTCCAGCCTTTTCCGACGGGCATTCGTATCGGGGCGCTGGGCACGGCCACGGCTGGTGCGCCGGGTCTGTTCGACCTCGACAACCGCCTGGCGCTTTCACTCGGCTACGCTCCCGACCAGCTGGAGGAGGTGTTCAAGGGCGAGGTGACCGGGCTGCAGGTGAGCTTCCCGGGTGGCGGCATGCCGACGATGACGCTGATCGCGCATGACTACCTGCATCGCCTGGGGGAGGGAACGGCCGCGCGCGGCTTCGGCCCGCTGGCGGACGGGCTCGTGGCCATTATCCTCGCGGCGGAGAACCTGCTCATCCCGCTGATCGACCCCGCGGTGATGGCCGTCTCGACAGCGATGACCGCTCTGAACGTGATCTTCAAGGGCACCGGTACGAAGCAGGGTGCGCCGGGCGCGGGCGAAAGCGACCTCGACCTGCTGAAGCGCATCGCCGCCAGCTACGACGCCGATTTCTGGGTGGAGGGAGATGTTCTCTACCTGGCGCGGTTCATCCCGAAGGAGTACGCGCCGCGACTGACGCTGGCCTGGGGCGAGTCACTCATCGACTTTTCGCCGCAGGTGAGCAGTGTCGGGCAGGTGGCCGCCGTTTCGATGACGTTCACCCTGCGCGAGCTGCGGCTGAGCTTCCTCGTGACCGTCGGCTGGGACTTCGACCGTGAAGCGCTCAGCGTGACCGTCGTCCCGGGCGAGGCGGCGAAGGGTGCGAAGGCGATCTCCGGGCCCTCCTATCAGATCGTCGACCAGCCGATCGCCAGCCCGGCCGACATCGCCACGAGCGCGCTGGTCATCTTGCGGCAGCTGCGGCAGAAGCTGAATCAACGGATGACCGGAAGTGGCACGGCGATCGGCAACCCGGCGATCCGGGCGGGCGCGATGATCCGCCTCGAAGGCCTCGGGCCCGACTTCAGCGGCGACTACCGGGTTTCCAGCGCGACCCATTCGCTAGACAGCAGCGGCTACCGCACGAGCTTCGAAGTGCATAAGGAGATCATCCCATGATCGAGCAGGAACTGGGCCGCATGGACGACCGGATCGAGGCGATCCAGCGAAAGTTTTATGGCGTCGCTGTCGGCGAGGTGATCAACCCGCTCGACCCCATGACGCTCGGCCGCGTGCAGGTGCGGCTGCCGTTTCTCGATGCGCTCGACCTGAGCCCCTGGGCGCGGGTGGCAGTCCCGATGGCGGGGATCATGCACGGGCACTACTTCATCCCGAACGTGGGGGACGAAGTGCTGGTGGCGTTTGAACATGGCGACCTCAACGCGCCGTACATCATCGGTTCGTTGTGGAGCGCGCTGGCGCCGCCGCCACTGCCATCGCCGTTGGCCCAGATCCGGGCAATCCGAACGTTAGCGGGGAACCAGATCGTCTTCTCCGAAGTGCCGCCGACGGTGACGATCCAGTCCGGGCCGACACCACCGGCCGTGATCCCGGCGCCGCCGACACCGGCGGGGCCACCCACGATCATCCTCACGCCGGCCGGGATCCAGATCATCTTCGGGCTGAGCGTCGTGAATATCACGCCGGATGGCGTGAGCATCCTCGGCACGCCAAACCTCAACCTCGCCGCTTCGGCGGCGATCACTATCACGGCACCCACCGTGACGATCAACGGCGCCGCCGCCACCACCGTTCAGTCAGCGGGCATCTGCAGCGTCACGGCGCCGCTCGTGAAGATTAACTAGAGGAGGAGCCATGCCACCGGCAGCACGCGTCACCGACCCGACCGCCCATCCGGGCACGATCGCCGGCCCGGGCATCCCCGTGGTCCTCATCCAGGGGCTGCCCGCCGCCGTGGTGGGCGACATGCACGCCTGCGCGATGCCGCCGCTGGCGGGGCCACACCCGCCTACGCCCTTTGCGATGGGCAGCCTCACGGTGCTCATCGGGGGTCGGCCGGCGCTCCGCATGGGCGACGTATCGAGCTGTGGCGCACCCATCGTGGCCGGCGCGTTCACGGTACTGGTGGGTTGAGGAACGCATGATGGCACTTTCGCAAGACACGACGGCGAACGCGTTCCTGGGGCAGGGATGGGCCTTCCCGTACCGGCTGGCGCCCTCCGGCGAGGTGGCCACGGTGGCGCACGAAGAGGACATCCGCGAAGCAATCCGCCTGATCCTCGAGACGAACCCGGGCGAGCGCGTGATGCGGCCCGACTTCGGCGCCGGGCTGCGGGCCCTCACATTCGAACCGATCAGCGCCGCCACGACGGCGCTCGTGCAGCACCGGATAGAGCAGGCCCTGATCACCTGGGAGCCGCGCATCGACACGATCACGGTCGGCGTCTCGGCCGAGGCGCCGCGAGGCCGCCTCGACATCGAGATTCGTTACCGCGTGCGTTCGACGAATACGTTCTACAACCTCGTCTATCCCTTCTACCTGGCGGAGGGACGCGTATGAGCACGACGCCAATCCTCGAGCCCCGCCAGGCGGAGGAGTTCGCCCGCGACCTGGTGGCGAAGGTGGCCGGCTACGTGCCAGGCTGGAAGCCGGTGCCCGGCGAACCGGGGGCGGCGCTGCTCGCGATCTACGCGCGCTACCTGCGGGCCCTGGCGGAACGGCTGAACCGCGCGCCGGAGAAGAACCAACTGGCGTTCTTTGACTTGATCGGGATGAACCTCCTGCCCGCACAGGCAGCCGTGGCGCCGCTCGTCTTCACCCCGATCAGCCATATCGTGGACGCCCGGGTGCCGGCCGGGACGCAGGTGGCGGCCACCGTGGCCGGCCGCGACGAGCCACTCATCTTCGAAACCGCCCGGACGATCGCCCTTGCCGGAGCGTCACTGGTGGAGGTCGCAACACTGTGGCCGGGAGTCGATGGCTGGGCGGACCACACGGCTGAAGTGCTCGGTGGCCAGCCCTTCGATCTCTTCACGAAGATGAAGCAAACACCCCACGAGTTCTATATCGCGCACGACACGCACCTTGCGCTGGCGGGTAGGGCGACGGTTGAAGTGCAGTTCGAACTGAGCAGGCCGGGCAGCGAACCGCTCGAACTCGCCTGGGAGTACTGGGACGGCGAGGTCTGGCGGGAGTTCAAGACTTTCGCGGCACCGGCCGCGGCCGGGGAGGATGAGAGCCTGGACGGCACGGCTGGGCTGACGCGGAGCGGCATCGTGCGGCTCGCGGCGGATTGCGCGGCGACGAAGCGGCGGCGGATCAACGGCGTCCTCGGCTCCTGGATCCGGGCGCGCGCGCTCCAGGCGCTGCCGCCTACGCCGGGCCGGATCCTCCCGCTGGCCGACCGGATCGGCCTTCGTACGACGCTGGCGGTGACGGGCCTGGATGCGGAGGCGGCGTTCGTCGATGGCCTCAAGCTCGACACCTCGAAGACGTTCTACCCGCTGGGGCAGCAGCCCCAGCCGGGAACGACGTTCTGGCTGATGGCGGGAGAGGCGGTGAGCAGGCCAGGCGCTGTCGTGACGATCGACGCTTCGCCCGCCGTCACTCCGCAAGGCCCTTACACCGACACGGACAGCGCGACGCTCGCCGCCGAATGCTGGGACGGGCGCAACTGGAAAGCGCTTGACCTGGACAGCGACGCGCTGAATCGCTTCCTTTTGAAGGGCGAAGCGATCGAGTTCACCGTGCCGGCGGGGATCACAGCGACCACGGTGAACGGCGTGGCCGGCAACTGGATTCGCGTCCGCATCACCGACGGCGGTTTCTTCAAGCAGAACACGATCACATGGAAACAGGGGAAGGTCTCCAACTCGATAACGGTCACGGAAACGGTGCCGCCGGCCATCCAGGGCTTTGCAATCTCCTACACCTACGCCTCTGAGCTGGACGCTCCGATGGCGGCGTTCTCGTACAACGACTTCCAGTGGACCGATCGCGGCGGCGCCGTCCGCTGGCGCGGCGACGCTTTCGAACCGTTCTCGCTCCTTTCGGACCGCACGCCGGCGATCTATCTCGGCTTTGACCGTCCGCTCCCGGCGGATTTCCTCGGGCTGTATGTCGACGTAGACGAGCTCGACCCCTCGCGCGCTGCGCCGCTGCTGCGCTGGGAGCACTTCGACGGCCGCGAGTGGCTTGGCGCGGCCGCCGACGATGAGACAGGGAACCTGGCCCGGCCTGGCATGCTGGGACTCGCCTGCCCGGGAAGCCGGTCGCTCCCCACCGCGGAGGCCGTAGTCGGAGTGGGGACCGAAGTGCAGGTGGCGAACGCCCGCCAGGCCGCGGGCTTCCAGCCGGGTGACCTCGTTCTCATCGGCGAAGGAGAGAAAGGCGAGCTTGCCAGCTTGAAAGCGATCGTGCGCGATACGCTTGTGCTGAGCGCACCGTTGGAGAAGAGCGTTCAGCGCGTACCGGTCGCCGTAGCGATGCTTCCGCGTTTCGGGCGGCCACGGTCCTGGCTCCGCGCCCGACTGCAACCGGGGACGGATCCACTTCCCGCGCGCGTCAACGGCCTCTACTTCAACGCGGTCCGGGGCGAACAGCTCCGCCGCGCGCAACAGGAGACGCTGGGGTCCTCCGATGGCGCCGCCAGCCAGGTCTTCTTCGCGCGTCACACGCCGGTACTCCCTGGTGAGGTGGTTGAAGTGCGCGAGCTCTTGGGCGCGCGCACGCCGGTGGAGCTGCCGATCCTCCAGGACGAGCTGGAGCGGGAGGGCATCCCGGCGGACGCTCTCCGTACCGTCGCAGACCCGCGGTCGGGGCGGCTTACGGAAGCGTGGGTGCGCTGGGAGTCGCGGCCGACCCTCCTGTTCTCCGGACCCGGCGAGCGCCACTACACCATCGAACGGAGCCGTGGACGCCTGATCTTTGGTGACGGCGTCCACGGGCGCGTGCCGCCGATGGGCGGCGACGCAATTCGCCTGGCGAGCTACAGCTCCGGGGGCGGCGCGATCGGGAACGTGGGCAAGGGGGCGATCACTCAGCTCCTCAGCGGCGTGCCCGCCTCAGCCGTGACGAACGTCCGCGCGGCCGAGGGTGGCGCCGATGGCGAGACGGTTGAAGCGGTCCCGACACGGGCGCCGGCGGCCATCCGTCACCGTGGCCAGGCCCTTTCGTTGGCCGACTACGAGGCGCTCGCGCGGCAGGCATCACCGGCCGTGGCGGTTGCCCGTGCTCTTCCAGTGACGCATGCGAGCGGCCGCCGCGAGTCGGGGCATGTTCGGGTTATCGTGCAGCCCCACAGTCTCGACCCGCGCCCACAGCCGTCGTTCGGCCTTCGCCGCCAGGTTCTGCTCTACCTGCAGGCACGCCTGCCGGCATCGATGGGTGGGCAGGTTTCGGTGAGCGGCCCGGAGTATCTCCCGGTTGGCTGCGGGGCGCGCATCGCCCCACTTGAGCTTTCGCGCGCGGGCGAGGTACACGACGCGGTGCGGGCGCGGCTGGCGGCCTTCTTCCACCCCGGCACGGGCGGGCCCGAGGGCGCTGGCTGGCCGTTCGGACGGTCAGTCCATCTCTCCGATGTTGCTTCCGTGATCGAAGCCGTAGCGGGCGTGGACTACGTCGAATCGCTCGTCCTCATGCTCGAGGCGACGCCAGTGGGCGAGACGGTGCCGGTACCGACGGACCGGATCGTCGTCGCCGGGGAGATCCGCGTGACCATCATCGGCGGGGAGGCCTGACATGCCGCTGCCGCTGCCGAACCTTGACACCCGCCGCTGGGCCGATCTCGTCGATGAAGGGCGCGCGCTCATCCCGCGCTATGCGCCGGGCTGGACGGACCACAACGCACATGACCCTGGGATCGCCCTGATCGAGCTCCTCGCGTACTTCGTTGAGCAGGAGATCTACCGCGTGAACCGTGTACCGCCGGCGCATCGGCGGCGGTTTCTCGCGCTGGCCGGGTTCCCGGTGCGTGCGCCTCAGCCTGCCGTCGTTCCGCTTGCGTTCTCCTCCACCAGCGGGATGGCAACGGAGATCCCGGCGGGGTTCACGGTGGCGGCCGGGGCGCCAGGGGAGGGAGCATGTCCTGCCCTCTTCCGCACACGTGAGCGACTCACAGCCCTCCCGATCGTCATCATTTCGGTGCAGTCGTGGGCGGGCGGCGCGCTTCGGAACCATACGCGGGCATGGTCCTCGGGCGAACCGTTCGCGCCATGGGGCGACGACCCGTCCGTCACCGCGAGCGGCGACGGGCCGTCGCTAGTAGTTGGCTTCGATGCGGTGCCGCAGCTCGCGGCCCCGGTACGCCTCTGGATCGGGTTGGCTGGCGGGCGCAGCGGCCAGGAGCACCGCGGACGGATCCTGGAGGAGGACGCTGCCCGGTTGGAAGCGTGCCGGCCCCCTGATTTCGGACAGGGCCGATGCAATGAAGAGCGACCGGAGGGAACGCCCGTGGGGGCTCCCGCGATGCCCAGGCATCACGGCGCGGCGGCTACCTGGGAGTATGTGGGTGCGGGTGGGAGGTGGACGCCGCTGACGGTAGGAGACGAGACACGCGCGCTCTCGCTCGATGGATTCGTGAGCTTCGCTGCACCGGGCGACTGGGCGATGAGTGAGGTTGGCGGCGCGAGCGCGTGGTTCGTGCGCTGCCGGTTGGAGTCGGGGCGCCCGGACATCGCGCCCACGCTTTCGGGGCTCGCAGTCAACGTAGTCGCCGCTGAACAGGCGATGGCGGTGCGAAGCACGCTCGAGATCGTGGCGGGGGCGTCCTGCCCAGTAGCGGCGGACCTCTCCCCGGGGACGCGGACGCGGCTCGCCCCGCGGTTCGATGGGCTCGGCCGGGTCACGGCGATGACCGTGACAGCGGACAACCGCTGGCCGGAAGTGTTCGTTCTCGGGTACCTGGCGGCGAGCGCGGACGCTCCCGGACAGCTTCGGTGCACGCTCGCTTTCCTTGGGACGGCGAGTGGCCTCCCGGGCCAGCCCTTTGTGGCCGAGGGCGCGCCGATTTCACGTGTTTCCCTCTACAGCCTCCGGGAGGGCGAGGCAGACGCCTGGGAATCACGCGCGGACCTGGACGCCGCCGGGGCGGGGGAACGAGCCGTTGCTTTTGACGGCACGACCGGCGTCCTTACCACGGGGGACGGGCTGCACGGAGCGCTCATTCGGCGAGCCTCCGCTGTGGTCGCCACGTACGACCGAACGGACGGGGCTGGCGGCAACCGTGCCCGCGGGGCGAGTTGGTACGTGCCCGGAGCGGACGATGAGATCAATCGAGCGCTTGTGCCGGGCGGATTCGATCTCCTCGCGGCGAGCCTTACGATAACGAACCCGGGACCAGCCGAAGGCGGCGCCGTGGATGACATTGCCGGAGCAGCGAGCCGGGCCAGCGAGTCCCTCTGGGCGCACGAGCGGCTCATCGAGATCGCAGGCGCGCGGGCCACGCTGGACCAGTTGCAGACGGAAGCGGTGATCGAGCGGGCTGCGCCTTCGCGGGCCGCAACGCTCCTCGATTTCGAACGAGTCACGCGCGAGGTACCCGGCACCGCTATCAGCCGGGTGCGTGCGTGGGGCGGGATCGACCCGCGATATGCGTGCGTGCGTGCGGCCGGGACGGTGACGGTCGTGGTGATGCCGCACCTGCCGCTCGGCCGCCCCGAGCCTACGGCAGGGCTGCTCGCCGGTGTCAGCCAGTGGCTGCAGCGGCGCCGGACGCTCGGCACGCGTCTCGTGGTGGTTGGCCCGGAGTATGTGGAGGTGGCGGTGCGGGCCACGCTGCGGGCGCGGCCCGGCGCGCGCGCCGAACGGCTCGTGCTCAGCGCCCGCGTGGCCCTCGATACCTTCCTGGACCCGGTGCGCGGCGGCCCCGAGGGGCGAGGCTGGCCGTTCGGCCGTGATGTCTACCGCACGGAGGTGCTTCAGGTGCTCGACAACCTGCCGGAGGTTGATCACGTGGTTGCGCTCGAGCTGTTCACCGCCGGCGGCGAGGGCTGCGGCAACGTATGCGTGGGGACGATCGCCCTTGTCACTCCCGGAACCCACGAGATAGAGGTCATATGAAGACGAAGACGGCGCCCGCGATCGAACGCCTGGGCTACTATCACGGCCAACTCCTGGCGCACCATGACCTGGAGGACGACAGTGCCTTCGAACGGCGCCTGCGGGGCCTGCACGTGCGGGGCCTGCACAATACCTGGGGCGTGGCGCTCGGCTTCGAAGTGTCGTGGAGCGCGCCCGGGCTCATCCAGGCGGGGCCGGGACTCGCCTACGACGTGCTGGGACGGGAGATCCTCTCGGCGCGCACGGTGGCGATCGGGGCGCCGCCGCTTCCGCCGGGTGGCCGCGGCTGGTTCGACCTTGCGATCCGGTATGACGACGAAGTGCAGGCGCTTGCGGGCAGGGCGCCCGGCTGCGGGCCCGGCGTCCTGCCCGGGGAAGAGCGGCCCGCCTGGCGCTGGTGCTTCGCGGGCGCCGGGAGCCCCGAAGGGAAGCCGCCCGCGCTGCTTTCGCCGGAACTGCGGCTGGGCGAGGAGATCCCGGTGGTCCGCTGCCGGGTGACAGCCGATGGCATGAGCCCCGAACTGGACTTTTCGTTCCGGCGGAATGCGCAGGGCCTGGTGCGGCCGCATATTGCCAGCGGGTCGCTCCACAGGACGTTCACGTTCGTCCAGGCGCGTCAGGCCTTCGTGGCCGTCGTCTCAACAGCGAGCGGGGGATTCAACCGTACGCCCCAGTACTTTGCGCGGATCAGAATCCCGGCGGTGGAGGAGCTTGTGAGGCACGACATCGTAGGGCCCTTCGTCTCCATCCGAAATCCGGCGCGCACGGGCTTTCAGATGGAGGTACGTGCTGGCCTCCTGGGCGAACAGTTCGCGATCGCCCGCTCGGCGGCTACGGCCAGGCTCCAGGCGACGGTGGAGTGGGCCGGTATCGAAGCGAATGGCGGCTGCACGCCCGAATTCGACCCGCTCGTCCTCTTGCGGTTCCTCCGCGTCGAGGAGGAGTTCCGGGGCGGCTTCATAGCCTTTGGAGGTGGCTTCCATGGCTGATATCCCGATCCTCAAACGGCCGGCATTCTTCGATGGCCAGCGACTGGAGGCGAACGACCTGGCGGGTGCCCAGGCCTTCCACCGCGAGCTGCGCTGGCTCCACAACCGCAGCCTGCACAACTGGGGAATCGCCTTCGGCTATGCGGTGAGCGGCAAACGCAAAGCGCGTTCGGTGCACCTCGAGCCGGGGTACGCCATCGATTGCGAGGGGCGCGAGCTCATCCTCGCCGAGCCCATCGACCTGGCGATCCCACCCGTTGCCGGAGGGGGTGACGGCCCCGCAACGTTCTACCTGACTGTCTCCTACGTCGCCGATCGGGACCTGGCGGCGGAGACGCGGGACGGGACGTGCGACACATCCGGCGCCGTTCGCCGGCCCGAGCGGCCGTTGTTGCGCTGGCAGGACCCGGACGATGGGTACCGCTTCGGCCTGGACATCGTCCTGGCGACCATCGAAGTGGAGAACTGCGAACTGGCGAGTGACGTCTCGGGCGCTGTCCGGCGGGATGCGCTGCTCGAACAGCAGCCGTACGTGGCCGCGGGCCAAACGCCACAGGGCGCCACGATCTGGCGGCTCTGGCCCGAAGCCGGCGCCCCCCTGGGGGTCGTGACCACCGTAACGACGACGCCAGCCGGCTTCCGCGGCACGCCCCGCTACCAGGCCCACGTCGTTGGGGAACGCGTCTTCAACGCTGACATCGTGATCGACGGTTTCGCACAGGTGATACAGCCCACGGCAGCTGGCTTTGACCTGGCCGTGCTGTTGCCGCAGGCGCCGCTCGCCAGCAGTTTGCTCAACCCGGAGTTCTTCATCAACGACGAACTCCCGTCCAGGTTGCAGGGAGCGGATCCGGAGAAGGAACAACTGGGCTGGTACGTGGTCTGGATGGGCGTGGAGGGATGAGATGACGCACTCACCAGTACCCGGCGCCCAGGCAGTGTTGCGGCTCAGCGGCGGTGGCGCCTGGCCGCTGCTCCGGCAGGATTCGCTGGCGGGGATGGCCCTCGATGATCAACGTGGCCTGCTTGGCCTGCAATCGTTGCCGGGTCTCGCACGCCAGGTCGAGCTCACGGCGCCGGGGCCGATCACCGGGCTCGCGATCGCCCCCGATGGCGACATCTTCTTCGCGGCCGACAACCGGGTCTGGCGGGTCGACTGTGCGGGCGCGGTTTCACGGCTGGCCGGCCGTGCTGAGCCGGGCGCTGAACCGGGACAGTTCGCAGGCACCGGTGGCCTCGTTCTCGGGCGCGCCGGGACGGTCGTCGCCGTGGACGCCGGCAACCATCGCCTGCAGGTCATCGGCCGGGAAGATGGGCGCCTCCGGGCCATCGTCGGCCAGGGAGACGCCCTGGGCATACCCATTGCGGGAAAGGAGGCCGGCCGCTTCGACTCGCCTGGAGCGGCAGCCGTCGACACATCGGGCGCCATGTACATCGTCGACCGTGGCAATGGGCGCGTGCAGCAGTTCGGTCCCAACCTGCTCATCGCGCCGGCCTTCTGGGAGCTGCTCGGGGGAGCGGGAACGCTGGACCCGGTCTCCGTGGCGGCAGTTCCCGGCGCGCACGGGGAACGGCTCTTCATCGCGGATATGGCGGCGGAGCGCCTCGTCGTATGCGATGCTGCGGGCGCGCTCGACGAAACCGAGATGCTGCGCTGGGCGCATCTCGCCATGACTGTGACGGCCCTCTGCGGCGACGAATCGACGCTCTATCTCGGCGCCGCGGATGGCCGGGTGCACGTCTTCGCCCGCGAGGGACGGGCCAACGGCGTGCTCGGCCCCTTCGGTCCCGGCCCGGTGACGGCCCTGGCGATCGATCCGGGCGGCGGACTGGTGGTTGCCTGCGCGGGCAGTGCCTCTCTCCATATACTGGAGCAGCACCGAGCCTTCCCGCGACGGGGGAACTTCCTCCTGGGCCCTATCGATGCGGGCTCAGCCGCCTGCTGGCAACGGGTCACCGTCGAGGTGGACCGCGAAGGCGGGGACACCTACTTCCAACTCTTCTCCCTGAGCAGCGACGCGCTTGACGGTCAGACGGCGGCGACAGCGCCCTCGCACCCTGCTGCCGCAGCCGCGGGCGCCGCGTCCGAACCCACGCCGGGCAAGGCCGTTTCGTTGGATCGGTGGCGAGCTGCACCCGCGGGCGCTACGGACTTCCTGGCGCTCAACGCGCCCGGCCGTTACTTCTGGCTGGCGGGGATCATCGAGGGCGATGGCCTCTCGACCCTCTCGCTTCGCGAGGCGGCGGTTACCTTCGACGGCGAATCGTGGCTTCGCCAGCTCCCGCCCGCGTATCAACGTGGTACAGATACGGACCCGTTCGCCGAGCGCCTCTTGCTCTTGCTCCAGGGCGAATTCGGCGACCTTTCGGCCGCGATCGACGATCTCCCCTCGCTCTTCAACCCGGCGGCCGCCCCTGACGCCGGCAACCCGGCCGACTGGCTGGATTGGCTTGGCGGCTGGGTCGATGCGACGCTCGTCGAGGGCTGGACTGAGGCGACGCGCCGCGCGGTTGTGGCCGAAGCGTTCCGTTCGCACGCCCGTCGCGGTACGGCCGAACACCTGCGCGCGCTCCTGGAGCGATACGCCGGCGGCCCCGTGACCATCAGCGAGCCGGCGGCCCGCGCGGCACTCTGGGCTCTCGGCGAACACTCCGTCCTGGGCGCCGACACCATGCTCGCCGTCGCCCATGCCGAGGGCGCCGTCGTGGGGACAACCGCCACCCTCGGCCAATCTCACCTGATCGCCGAAGACGAATACGGTGCGCCGCTCTTCGCCGAAACCGCCCATCACTTCTGCGTCAGCACGCTCGCCCCGGGCGACCCGGGGACGCTTGCCCTCCTCCGGGAGGTGATCGAACGGGAGAAGCCCGCGCACACCACCTTCGACCTCTGCGCGATCGGCGCCGACCTGCGCGTCGGCTTCCAGGCGCGCATCGGCATCGACGCCATCGTCGCTGGCCCGCCGCAGCCGCTCGTGATGGGTGGCCCGGGCCTGCTCGGCTTCGGCACGGCCTTACCCGGACTCCCGCCAGGGCGCCCGCCCGCCGTTGGCGTCTCCACACGGCTCTCGGGGGCAATCCCCATCACCTGAGACCGCCGCCCCGTCATACCGGTACCAGTTCACCCCAGAGGAGGCACACCATGGCTCATTCTCCGGATACCCGCCCACTGCGCGAACTCCAGGCTCCCGCGCGCAACAACTTCTTCTACGGGAAGATGATGGGCGTCTTCCAATTCGAAACCGAGCAGGCCTACGGCATCCGCAAGCGGGCGCTCGTCAACCGGCTCGCGCTCGGAACGGGCGTCCTCTGCGGCCTCGAGGTGACGGCCTCCGCCGATGGGCAAAAGCTGCTCGTCGGGGCTGGCGTCGCCATCGACGCGCTCGGGCGAGAGATCATCGTGCCAGCCCCATACTGCGTCCAGGACCCGAGACAACCCACGGACGCGTGCGGCATGCCCGAGGGCGAACGGATCGCAGGCGAAGGGGCCGTCACGCTCTTCCTCTGTTACCACGAGTGCGAGACGGAGCCGGTACCGGTCCTGGCCGGGGACTGCGACACGCGCCAGGGATGCGCCTCCGACCTCGTGCGCGAGCGCTACCGGCTGCGGGTGGTGGCGGGTCTCCCCGCTGCGCGCCCGGCTGGGCTCGACGAGGCGGCCTGCGCGGCGATCTTCCTGGAAGCGCCAGGAGACGATTTCGACGGCCGGGTGGCCGCCTGCGAGACGCTCTCGAGCGGCTGCGAGCCGCCTTCTGAGGACTGCGTCGTCCTCGCGACGGTGGCCTTCGGAGCGGACCCGGCGGCGCCGATCACCGTCGACTCCTGCACCTACCGGCCGGTGGTCTACAGCAACAGTCGCCTGTTCGACCTCATCATGTGCCTCGGCGAGCGCGCGGCAACTAGCTGCTGCGAGCGGTTGATGCTCAAGTACGTGAGCGGCGATGCGCAGCAGGGCCCGCCCGCATCGTTGCTTGCGGTCCCGATCGTCGTCGAAGTGATTGACCAGGATGGCCTGCAGTCGGCGAACCAGGAAGTGACGTTCACGGTCCGCGGTGGCGGCGGCGCGGTGGCGCCGGCGACGGTGACGACGGGCGCCGATGGCCGCGCGGAGACGCGATGGACACTCGGCCCGGCCGCCGGCCTGAACACGCTCGCCGCCTCTATTGCCGCAGCCCCGGAGCTACCCCTGTTCTCACTGGCCGTCGCGGAGGTCCCGCCGCCGGTCACGCTGCCGCCGGTCGTCATGTTCATGTGGCCAGACAACGCCTCGATCATCCAACGCTCGGGAGACGACGCGCTCTTCCGCGAATGGGTGGGCGAGCCGCGGGTAGCCCTGACCTTCGACCGCAAAATGGAGCAGGACCAACTTGCTGACCCGGATCGTGTGCGCCAATGGCTGCGCATCCACCGGCTGCTCGAACGGGGGGAGCGGGTCACCGTTGTCCAGGTAGGGTTCGACCTGAGCGAGATCGTGGAGGACTTCCAGGGCCGGCCCGGGTTCACGGCGGTCTACCGTCTCGACCTCTCTGACGCCGAACGTCCTTCGCGCTACCTCGTTCAGGTTCGGGCGACGGCCGGAAACATCACCGATACGAACACGCCGCCGCTCACCCTGGACGCGGAATTCCGTGGGACCAACCTCCCAAGGGAGGTCCGCACGGAGATCTGGAACCTGGAAGGCTCGCGCATCCTGCCACGTTCCGTCTGGGACGGCCTCGCCGACACCGGCGAGACCCTGCCCAAATCGGGCGATGGCGTGGAAGCCGGCGAGTTCCACGGATGGTTCGAAATTCTGGCTGACTAGACGACTGATGGAGGGTATCGATCATGGCAAGTAGCCTCACCGCCTCTGCGGCGCCCACAACCACCCACGGCAGCCCCTGCGGCTGCGGCGGGCACTCCCCCTGCGGTCCGGGCGAGGTTTCGGGTATGGAGCGCACGCGCTTCTTCCCGGGCATGCTCGTCACGCCGGACGACCTGACGCAGGACCAGCTCTACTTCCGGGACAAGTCACGGCGGCATAACCGCCTGCTTCACGGGTGGGGCGTCGTCTGTGGCGCGCGTGTCATGGCTCACGCGACAGACGCCTGCAAGGTAGTGGTCGAACCGGGATACATCCTCGGACCGTACGGTGACGAGATCCTCCTCGAACAGAACGTGGAGGTTGATGTCTGTTCCGAGGGCGTGGATGGCAACGCCGTCTCGCCCTGCGGCGGCATCGACCCGTGGTGCAGCGACGTGCGTGCCAGCCGGCCGGGGGGAAGGCCTTTCTACCTCGCCGTGAAGTACGCCGAGTGCGAGTCCCGGCCGGTGCGGGTGCACGGCCCGGGGTGCGGTTGCGATTCGGCCGGTTGCGAATACAGCCGCCTGCGGGATAGCTTCGCGATCAAGCTCCTGCCCGACCTTCCGCATGGCTACGACACGACGGCGGGCAAATCCGACTTCCGACTCGCCTTCACCTGCGGCAAACGGGGCGAAGAGGCGACGGGCCGGGACTGCCCCTCCTGCCCGCCGGAGCCCTGGGTGGTCCTTGCCACCATCCTGTTCAACGACGACGGCACGATCAAGCAGATCGACTGCTTCCAGCACCGGCGCTATGTCGCCTCTTTCGCCGAGTTCTTCTTCACCTGCGATTCGCGCAGCCTCTACCAGGCGGGACCGCTGATCATCGCGGAGCGAGCAGTTTCGGCCGAGCCCGCAAGAATGCTGATCGCCGTGACCAGCGGCGCCGGTAACCTCGCCTACCTGCCCGCGCGCTTCGCGGTGAACGCGGGTGAACCACTGAGCGCATTCCTGGCGCGCGAAGGCGGACAGGAGTTCGTTGATCCAGAGACGGAGAAGCCCTTCTTCCTGCGCGACGTGCTGGCAATCGCGGGCGCTGACCCGAACCTGACGGTGGGTTCCATGGCCGATGTCGCGGCGCTGGTGCAGGGAACACGGCTGCGCGTCACCGACCTTGCCGACGTCCGCACGCGGCTGACCGGCGGGATCCTCGATGCCAGCGGCGCTCAGCGACTCGAGGCGGCCCACGCGGGCGCTCCGGCCTCAGTCGTCGCCCTCCCTGCAACCGCTATCGATGGCGTCGGCGCTACCTCAGCGTTGGGACAGAAGCTGGCTGGCGTCACGATCGGTGCGATCGCCGAGCAGGAGCGCGAGGGGTTCGTCTCAACGATGCTCGCAGGCGTGGCCGCCAACCGGCAGGCGGCGCTGCGCAGGCAGGCGGAGGAGGAATGGGAGAAAGCGAGCACAGCCTCGCGCCTGACAGCGAGCTGGCGGACGCAACCCCACAGTTGACTTGCGGTCGCTGCCCGCCGCCATTTCAGGGGGCTGGCGTTGGTTCGGACAGTCCGCGCCCGCTGAGGGGCGCGACTACCCTGCGGGTGAGTCGGGAAGGGAACGGCGGCGTGCGTTGTTGTGCGTCTGCGGATCATCCTTCGATGAAGACGACATGCGAAGTCTCTGCCTCCAGCTCGTTGATCCGAAGGTCCTTCAGTGGTTGATACTCGGTGCTGTCGTACCACGCTTCCGCGTCCTCCAGGCTCGGGAAGCGGAGGATGGCAGCCCAATTCCCGTCCCAGTCGCCCTCTCGGACCCGAGGGACAGGGGAGCCAGCGATCATCTCCCCGCCACGGGCGGCAATCGTCGCCATCGCGCCTTGTGCGTAGCGTTCGATCATCTCCTCGCGGCTCTTGGCCTTCAACAGGACCATGACATACGCCGCCGGCGATTCGTTGTTCATGGCATTCTCCTTCGCAATTCCAGCCTCTTGCCTTGCATTGCGCAAGATAACG
>CAZQCR010000016.1:11514-23797 GCA_964591745.1 uncultured Anaerolineaceae bacterium | reverse complement strand
ATGTGGCCGGTGGCCGCCTACAACGTCCTCCAGTCCGTCGAACTCCTGGCCAGCGTCTCCCTCATTTTCGCCGACAAATGCGTCGATGGCCTGGGAGCCACGGGCGCGGGCCCGGCCGCCGTCGAATCCGGCCTGGCGATAGCAACACCGCTCGCTACCGCTATCGGCTACGAAGCGACGGCGGCCATCGTCAAGGAGGCGCTCGAAGGTGGCCGGACCATTCGCGAAGTTGCCCGCGAGCGCTCCGGCCTTACGTTAGCCGAACTCGACCGGCTGCTGAACGCCCGGGCGATGACTGGCCAACCGCGGGAGCGCTGATCGTCGCGAACGAACGAAAGCCCGCGCATTGCGCGGGCCTTCGTCCTCGATGTTGGTGGAGACGCGGGGGAGTTGAACCCCCGGTCCAGCGAAGTACAGCTCCGGATTATCCTACAGGCTTTCCCACCGATTCGTTCTCATTGCAGCGATTCGATGGTGGTCCTCAAACGCTGCAACCAGCCGATAATCTTTCGCGGGCGCTATCGGCGTCCTTCCGCGGCATCCTGGCATTGGTAACGCCCTATCGGAACCCCACCAGGCCGAGGGAACCGGAGGACGGCTCAAGCTTTAAGCGGCGAGAGCGAGTTGGCGATTATTATTCGCGGTTATTTTTGGTCACGTGATTTACGAGGGTTGCAACCATCCTCGGCCTGCTATCCGGCTACCTTTCCCCCTGTCGAGTCCCATCGTCCCCAAAGTTTGCGGTTTGGCCCGTGGGCCGCGCCGTACACCGATCATAGCACATGCGTTCTCGGGCGTGGCAAGTCGGTACCGCGCGCGACAGCAAGCGGCGGCATTGGCCGTTCTTTCGCCGCGAGGCGCGCCTGCACTGGCCCTTCCCATTGACGCGGCCCCGCTCGCTTCGTACCGTCACCGGGGATGGCCACCACTGCCCCGCTCCCGTCGTTGAGTGCTGTCGCACCGGACCTTGCCGGTCACCTTGAGCGGTTCGCTCCCGGCGTGGCCGGCGCAATGGCCGAATTTCACGCCGCCGCATGGCAGGCCGTCGACGCCGAACTGCTCGCCCTCTGTCGACTGCGGCTGACGATGCTCCTCGGTGACCCATCCGAGTTCGCCAGGCAGCCGGCCGGGGCGGCAACGATCGCCCAGGAACGGGTCGATAACCTCGCGCGCTGGCCCGATGCTCCCTGCTACACCGAGACCGAGCGCGTCTGCCTCGCCTTCACCGAGCAGTTCGTTGGGGACGTGGCGAACCTTACGGACGAGGACGCCGCGGCCGCCCTCGCGGCTCTTGGCCCGGCCGCGTTCTTCGGCTTCGTCAACGCCTTGCTCGTATTCGACGGCCACCAGCGCCTGCGCCTCGCCACGAAAGCGATCTTCGGCGCAGAGGAGGAAGCATGAACGCCCGCCAGCGCCGCATTCCCATCCCCGAGATCGATGGTAAGCGCGTCTCGCCCGGCCAGGCCTACCAGCCGCGCCTCGCCGCCGCCCTCGACCGCTACCAGGAGGAGGTCGTCCTTCTTTCGAAGCTCGATCCCGTGACCACCGAGCTCGTCCGCCTGAAGTGCGCCCGCCATCACGACTGCCACACCTGAATGACCCTTCGGCTGGGCGTCGCCCGGGAACACGGACTCGATGAAACCATGGCCGAAAAGGTCGATCGCTACGAAGAGAGCGACCTGCCGGAGCATCAGAAGGTCGCTCTCCGCCTCGCGGACGCCTTCGTCACCTGGCCGGCCGGCATCTCGAAAACGCTCGCCGCCCAGCTGCGCGAGCACTACTCGCCCGAGCAGATCGTAGAACTCCTCCTCGATATCTCGAAGTGGAGCACCCAGAAGATCCCCGTCGCCCTCGGCACGGACGGCCAGATAAATCCGGACGGGCTTGCGCTGTTTGATTTCGACGCACAGGGCAAGGTGGTCTGGGGCGGTGCGCTCGCCTAAAGGATCCCGGGTGGCCGGGCTCATCCCGGGCGGGGAGGCGTAGTTGGCTGTGGCAATCCCCGAACCACACGTCGCCCAGGTCGCTCTCAGCGTAGCCGACATGCCTTCCTCGCTCCGGTTTTACAGCGGTGTACTGGGGTTCCGTTCAGCCGCCGGCCGCTTTAGCGGCGGTGCGGGCCTTGCCCGCGTCCAGGGCCTGCCCGACCCGTTCTGTGTGATGTGGTGGCTGGTGAACGAGCAGCCCTTCTTCCAACTCGAACTCTTCCAGTACGACACGCCGAAGCCCGCGGCCCGGCCGGACGGCTGGCGCCCGAGCGATATCGGCTACGGCCGCCTCATCTTCGCCGTCGGCGACCTCGATGCCACGCTGGCCCGCGCGGCGGCGCTGGGCGCAGCACGGCCGGGCCCGGTGACGGTCGTCGACGGCACGCGCCGTGCCTGCCTCCTGGACCCGACCGGTATCCCTGTCGAACTCTTTGAAGCCGCCGCCCCCGGCAGGGCGCCAGCCCGGTTTGCCGGTATCGGCGCGTCCGTTCCGTCGCTGGCAGGCGCTCGAACCTGGTTCCACGACCTCCTGGGCATGGTTCCCGCTGATCCGCCCAACCCCGGCCGGGAAGCGCTCTGGGGCCTCCCGGGCGCCGAACGGACGGCCAGCAGCCTGCGGGCAGGGACAACCGTCCTGGAAGTCGCCGAGTACCAGGCGCCGGCGCCCCGGCCTCGCGCGGCAGGCTGGCGGATCAGTGACCACGGCATCCTCAACTTCGCCCTCGGTTACCGCGATTGGGACGAATTCCACGCCGCCTACCAGCGCGTCAAAGCTGCGGGCTTTCACGCCGAGACGGAGCCTCTCGGCCCTGGCGGCGCCTATGACGTCTCCTATTGCATGGACCCGGCAGGTTTCTCGGTCGAGCTGCTCTATGTGCCCGAGTCCAGTGACCGCGCTCTCGGCTTCCTCCCTGAGACGCCGCTTTCGCGCTGAGCGGTGACGCTCGATGGCGCTTGTTGGACGCAGAGAATCGGAGGCGAGGACGCAACTCTCCTCGTCTTTCCTCGGCCTCTGCGCCTCTGCGCCTCTGCGTCTCAACCCGCCCGCGGTGTCACCGCCAGGGGATGCCCGGAACCTCGATGTCACGGAAGGTTTTCTCCGGCTCGAAACCGAGGAGGCAATCCAGCCCTGGCTCGTTGTAGAACAGCTCCACGCTGAAGCCCTGGTCGTCCGTGACGTAGGTGGAGGCGAACGGCCCCTTCGAGCCAAGGGGCACGCTGGCGACGAAGCCCATCTCGAGCAGCTTGCGATACGTCGCTTCGATCTGCTTGCGGTCCCGGTAGCCCATGGCGACGTTCAGGAAGCCGAGGTCGTTCAACACATAGCCCGGCCGCCAGGGACGCGGCTCAGGCTGCGAATACTGGCACAGCTCGATTAGCCCGTCGCCAGCGCGCAGGACGACCGCTTCGCGTCGCGCGCCGTCGAGTCCCCAGAGTGCTTCCATTTCCGGGGTGTGGAGCGCGAATCCCGGCAGCTCCCGGGCGCCCAGTCCCTCGACCCAGAATCGCCGCGCCCGTTCCATGTTCGGCACCGAAAGACTGACCGCCCGCACCGCGACATCGAGGTTCGGCCAGCGTGGTTCGCGCCGCGCCCAGGTAGCCGGGTCGCGCTCCATCAGCTCGAAGAGCAGCCCTTCGTAGTCGCGGAAGGCTACGCGGCGGCCGCCCGCCGCATCTGTGAGGACGGGGCCGAGCGGCGTTAGTCCGGCCGCACGCACCCGCGCCACCGCCCCCTCGAAGTTTTGGACATGGAGTGCGATGCGTGCGTAGCCGATGTCGCTCGGCCGCCAGTCGGGCCGGCGCGGGCGCGGCCGCGGGCGCGTGTAGTTCCAAAACTCAAGCTGGACGAACTCCTGGCGGTCGATTACCCACCAGAGCGTGGCTGCGCCCGGTTCCGGCAGCCCCTGGATGCGCGCCAGCCCCTCGCCCAGCCCCAGCAGACCGTTCGAGCGCCCGAAACCGAGCACATCGCAATAGAAGGCAACGGTTCCCGGCACGTCGGCAACGCTGAAGGCAAACTGGGAAAGCCACGGCTCTTCCGGCTGCACCATAGAGGGTTACCCCCGCATCATTTCGGCGATCCGCTCGCCGATCATGATCGCCGTCAGGTTCGTGTTCGCTCGCACGAGGTCCGGCATGATCGAGGCATCGACGACGCGAAGTGCCTCCATCCCATGCACCTTGCCGTCCTGGCCGACGACCGCGAGCGGGTCGCTTGCTGGCCCCATCTTGCAGGTGCCGACCGGGTGGACGAGGTGCGAAACCATGGCCCGGAGGTACTCGCGTGCGCCATCGTCGTCCTCAACGATCTCGGCGCTCGGCATCACGATCCGCTCGGTAATCGCCCCCACCTGGGATGATGTGAGGATCGTCCAGGCCCGTCTCAGGCCATCCACCATCTTGTCCATGTCCTCCTCTTCGGCGAGGAGGTTGATGTCGATGATGGGTTGCACGTTCAGGTCACGGCTTGCCAGCCGCACCGTGCCCACGGACTTCGGCCGTTGGAGCGTGGCGCAGAGCATGAACATGTACTCCACCCCCGGCACGGAGATCCGCAGCTGCGGCGTCCGCACCGTGTCCTGGAACCACATGTACATCTGCATGTCGTTCGTCACGTCGCTGCCCGTGGCGGTGTAGCGAAGGCCCATCTGCTGGAGCGGGTCCCCCCGCTTTACCGCGCCCTCCTTCGGGATCGCGATCAACACGACCGACGGGTGGTCCTTCAGGTTCTCGCCCACGCCCGGTAGCTCATGCACGATCGGCACGCCGAACTCCTCGAGCTGGGCCGCCGGGCCGACGCCGGAGCGCAGGAGGATCGGCGGGGAGTGCAACGCCCCGGCCGCCAGGACGATCTCCTCGCCGTAGACGGACTGCATCCGGCCGTCTGCTTCGACCTCGACGCCGATCGCCCGCTTCCCTTCGAAGAGGACGCGGTTCACGTGGCAGCCCGCCCGAATCGTCAGGTTCAGCCGCCCGCGCGCCGCCGCCAGGTAGCCGATGGCCGTGGACACCCGCAGCGTTCCCACCCGGTTCATCGCCCAGGAACCGACGCCCGTCGTGCCTGGCACGTTGTGGTCGTCCGAAGCCGGGTAGCCCGCGGCCAGGCAGGCCTCGCGGTAGGTCCGTTGTAGCGTCGTCAGCTCGTCGTCGCGCCAACGCACGACCGGGATCGGCCCGCCCTTGCCGTGATAGTCACCGCCGTGGTCCTGGTCGTCCTCCAGCTTGCGGAAGTACGGCAGGCACTTCTCCCAGGACCACTGGTCGTTCCCCAGGTCTGCCCACTCGTCATAATCTTCGGGGACGCCCCGGATCGCGACGATCCCGTTGACCGCCGACGAACCACCAGTCACCTTACCGCGCGGGTAGTTCACCGCCCGGCCGGCGCGGGCGTTCCCGGTCCAGTGCCAGTCGTGGAGCTGGCTCGAAGCGCTCGTGCCGTCGGCGATATCCGGCGGCAGGGCGCTGATATCGGCGTAGTCCGGCCCCGCTTCCAGGAGCAGGACGGAGCGCTTCGGGTCTTCCGTCAGCCGGGCGGCGAGCACCGCGCCCGCCGAACCCGCCCCCACCACGATCACGTCATAACGCGCGGCCATCGTCAGCTCCTCACCCGCCAGCTTCGCCACCCAGCCGGTGGTGTGCGGGCCGAGCCCGGAGTCTACCCTACCGCCCGCCGATCAGGACACCGCCCGCCCTTGCCCCAGGGGACCGGGGTCGCGGTACTCCTCGCGCACCGGGCTGAAGACATCGATGGCGATCGTGTCCTCGATCACTTCAACTTCGTGTTCGACGCCGCCCGGCACGCTCCAGCTATCGCCCGGGCCCATCTCCAGCCAGCGCTCGCCCATACGGAAACGGAATCGCCCGCTCGCCAGGTACCCCGTCTGTTCGTGGGGATGGGTGTGCGCCGGCACGTGGCTCCCGGCGGCCATCGTCAGCTCGCAGAGCGTCGTCAGCGCGCCTTCGTTCAACGTCCGCCGCGTGATCCCGGGGAGCATCTCCACCGGCGTCGCTTCGCTGTTCTTCGTTAGTCCTTCAGCCATCTCGTCCTCCAGGTACTCAGTTCGGCTGGCAAGGTCGAGCCTCCCCCGTTCGACGAAGCTGTTGAAGTTCTTGAGGCTCGCCAGCCGCTGAGCCGGCGTCAACGTCAGGAACCACTCGATCAGCCACGGGTCGTGGCCGAACTCCATCAGCTGCCGGTCGTTCTCGTTCCGTGGCTCCCGCGGGCGCGTCGCCCGCTCCAGCCAGGCCCTGTCCTCGTCGTCCATGCTCCGATTGTACGCCGCCGCGCCGCGCCCTACCCGTTCGCGGCGATGTCCCGGCGGTAGTGCGCGTCCGTGAACGAGATCCGCCGGGCGTTGTCGTACGCCTTCGCGCGCGCCGTCGCAACCGTTGGCCCCTTCGCCACCACGACGAGGACGCGCCCGCCGTTGGTCACGATGCCGCGCTGGTCGTCCTTCGTGCCGGCGTGGAAGACGAGGGCGTCGCTGTCCACGTCCTCCATCCCGCGGATGATGTAGCCGAGCTTGTAGGTCGCCGGGTAGCCTCCGCTGGCCATCACCACGCCCACGCACGCCTCGTCCGACCAGCGCACGTCGGCCCCCGACAGCCGACCCTCGGCCGCGGCCTTGCACACTGCGAAGAGGTCGCTTTCCAGGCGCGGCAGCAGCACCTCGGCCTCCGGGTCGCCGAAGCGCGCGTTGAACTCGATCACGTAGAGCCCCTGCTCGGTCACCATGAGGCCGGGGAAGAGGGTGCCCGCGAACGGTGTGCCGGCCGCGGCCATGCCCGCCATCACGCGGTCGACCACGTCAGTTTGGACGCGCGCCGCCAGCTCCGGAGTCACCCGACCGCTCGGCGAACAGGCGCCCATCCCACCCGTGTTCAGGCCGATGTCTCCGTCGCCCGCCCGCTTGTGGTCGGTCGCGAAGGGCATGAGCACCGCCGTCTTCCCGTCGCAGAAGGCGTGGGCGCTCGTCTCCCACCCGTGGAGGTCCTCTTCAATCACGACCTGGTCGCCCGCCGCACCGAAGTCGCGGCGCACCATCGCGATATCGAGGGCGTTCAGCGCGTCCGCCGTCCCCGTGCAGCCGATAGCGCCCTTCCCCGCGGCGAGTCCCGATGCTTTCACCCACATGGGCCGGTCAGGCAGCGATTCGACGTAGGCGCAGGCCTCGCGGTAGTCGCTGAACGCCCGGCCGGAGGCCGTGCGAATCCCGTTCGCCTCCATGAACTGCTTGGAGAAGACCTTGCTCGCCTCCAACTGGGAGGCGGCCTGCGTTGGCCCGTAGCAGAGGATCCCTTCCGCCTGGAGGCGGTCGACCAGCCCCAGGGGTTGCGGGTCGTCCATGCTCGCGAGGTAGAAGTCGATTCGCAGCTCCTTCGCCGCCTTCACCAGCCCATCGATATCCTTCGGCTGGATGGCGACGTTGGTGGCCACCTGTGCCGTCCCGGCGTTCCCCGGCGCCACGAAGATCTCATCGACCAGCGGGCTCTGGCGCAGCTTCCAGGCGACCGCGTGTTCGCGCCCACCCATCCCCACCAGAAGAACTCGACTTCCCATCATCGCCTCGCTTCATCAAGCGGCGAAGCCGCCGTCAATCCAAAATCCAGAGTCGAAAGTCCAACGTCGCGCTCACTCCCACTCGATGGTGCCCGGCGGCTTGCTCGTGATGTCGTAGACGACGCGGTTGATCCCCGGCACTTCGTTCACGATCCGGTTCGCCATCCGGCCCAGGAGGTCGTGCGGGAGTCGCGCCCAGTCGGCCGTCATGGCGTCGTCCGCGGTTACGGCGCGGATGGCGACGGCGTAGCCGTAGGTCCGGAAGTCGCCCTGCACGCCGACCGTCTTCGTGTCGGTCAGTACGGCGAAGGCCTGCCATGTCTCGCGGTAGAGCCCGGCGGCGAGGATCTCGTCGGTGACGATTCGGTCGGCGCCGCGCAGCATCTCCAGCTTCTCCGGCGTCACTTCGCCGATGACGCGGATGGCCAGGCCGGGCCCGGGAAACGGCTGGCGCCAGACGAGCCGTTCGGGCAGCCCCAGGGCCTCGCCCACGCGCCGGACTTCGTCCTTGAAGAGCGAACGCAGCGGTTCAACGAGCTCCATCTTCATGTCCGCGGGCAGCCCGCCCACATTGTGGTGCGTCTTGATCTTCGCGGCGCCTTTCCCGGCGGAAGCGCTTTCGATGACGTCCGGATAGACCGTGCCCTGGCAGAGGAAGCGCGCCCCTTCGATCTTCCGCGCCTCCCGCTCGAAGAGGCGGACGAAGGTGTTGCCTATCCGGATCCGCTTTGTCTCTGGGTTCGTCACTTCGACCAGCTGCGCCAGGAACTCCTCGGCGGCCGGCACGTGGACGAGGTTGAGGTGCTGGTGGTCGCGGAACTGCTCGATCACGTCTTCGACTTCGCCCGCGCGAAGAAGGCCGTTGTCGACGAAGATGCAGGTGAGCTGATCGCCAATCGCGCGATGGACGAGCGTCGCGGCGACCGAGCTGTCAACCCCGCCGGAGAGCCCGCAGATCACTCGCCCGTCGCCGACCTGGGCGCGGATCGCGGCCACCGTCTCTTCGATGAAGTTGCCGGCGGTCCAGGTGCCGGGGCAGCCGCACACGCCGTGGACGAAGTTGCGGATCATCTCCTTGCCGCGAGGGGTGTGTACCACCTCGGGGTGGAACTGAAGGCCGTAGTAGCCCCTGCTCGCGTCGGCCATAACCGCTACGGGCGAATTCGCCGACTTCGCCAACGCTTCGAAGCCGGGCGGGAGCGTTTCGATCCGGTCGCCGTGGCTCATCCAGACTTCGATCTCGGCGGGCATTCTCGCAAACAGTGCGCTCTCACGGGCGCTCGTAATCATCGCCGGCCCGTACTCCCGGTGCGTCCCGGGCGTCACCTGCCCCCCTAACTGGTGGGCCATCAGCTGCATCCCGTAGCAGATTCCCAGGACCGGGACGCCCGCCTCGAACACCCAGTCCGGGGCCATCGGCGCATCCGGGTCGTACACGCTGCTCGGACCACCGGAAAGGATGATGCCGCGCAGGTCGAGCTCTTTCACGCGTTCCCATGGGGTGTCCCAGGGAAGAAGTTCGCAGTACGTATCCTGCTCCCGCACGCGCCGCGCGATGAGCATGCTGTACTGCGCGCCGAAGTCGAGGACGACAATCGTCTCGTGGCGCTTCACGATGTCGGTGACGCCACCGGGGACGTCGGTCGTTTCGCTGCTCAACCGTCTGGCACCTGCGGCCGGGAGTAAGAAAGAACTGTACACCCTGATCAGCGAATTCCGCATGCCGCGTCACCGCCGTCGACGGCCGGGCTACGGGAAGTCCGACCCGGGCACACTCTCCGGGTCATGGACCAGCTCCGACCAGCGTCGTGCGATCGTGTCGATCGCCGCCGGCGGCGGCGCCCAGGGGATCCCGCGGACGATCACGCCTCGGTTCTCGGTGTACTCCACCAGCCCTTCGGAATCGAGCCGCCGGAAGGCCTCGCGCACCGGCGTCTGGGAGACGCCCCACTGCGCCGCCACTTCCTGCTGTCGCAGGTGTTCGCCCTCGCGAATATGACCGGACATAATCCCGGTCTGCAGGGCCTCGTAAACGGCGTCGGCCTTGGTCTTCCGGGCCGTTCGTTGGATCGCCATCCTCCAAGCATACGCGCCGCGCGAACCCTCCGGGGAACTTGGCTGGCAGATTCCCGGGGCTACAGCTCGTCGGCCAGGGCAACGCCCGCCTTCTTCAGCAGCTCGCGATTCTTTCCGATGAAGGCGGCCCACCACGGGTGGAACACCGAGGGAGCAAGCTCGCCGCTCGCGTGGAGCGAACGAACGCGGGTCAGCTCGCCGTCGACCGCCGCCGCAAGCTCTTCGCGTGACCCGTTGTTGTGGTGCACCCAATCGCATCCCTCGGCGCGCACCGCCACGGGGATCATCGCTTTTAGCCGTTGGTCCGCCTCCGCTTCACTCATCCCTCGCGAGCTGATCAGCCGCTCCCGCGCGATCGCGTCGTCGACCGCGATCAACCAGACCTGGTCGCACCAGCTCGCGTAGCCTGGCTCCATAAGGTTCACCGCCTCCATCACGCCGACGCCGTCCGCTCGGAGCTCGCGCCGCCAGCCGTCGATGACGCCCTTGATCGCTTCGCCGATGGACCCGATCGCCGCCGTGAGCTTGTTCATCTCCAGCGGTTTACCGAAGACCTTCGCCCCGAGGAGCTTGCGGTCGATTTTGCCGTCCGGCCCGACGATCTCCGTGCCGAAGGCGGCGACCACGTTGTCGAACCCGGGCGTTCCCGGGTCATAAAGCGTATGCACGAGCTTGTCGCCGTCGCAGTGCACGGCGCCACGCTCCACCAGCAGCTGTCCGACTGTGGATTTGCCGGCGGCGATAGTGCCGGCCAGGCCAATGATCAGAGGCATGGTCCAATCTCCTCGTGGAAAGCACTCAGGGCGTGCAGCGAATCCTGGCATTCGCCGCGGACACGGTCACCCCGCATCCCACACGCGGTGGGAGCGGGGTGAGTCCTCGCGCGGCCGATAGCGCCGCCGCTACGGCTTCTCGTTCGAGAAGATCGTCGTCCCGGCCGCGCCGAACATCCCGCCAACGCCGTGGCAGACGGAGATCTTCGCACCTTCTACCTGGGCCGGCGCCACGCCCCGCATTTGGCGGATGCTCTCCTGGAGCGCGTACATGCCGTACATGCCCGAGTGCGTGTAGCTCAGGCCGCCGCCGTTCGTGTTCAGCGGCAGCTTGCCCCCCGGCCGCGTGTTGCCCTCGGCGATGAACGCGCCCGCCTCGCCCGGCTTGCAGAAGCCAAGGTCCTCCAGCCCGTAGATCGGGAGGTGGGCGAAGGCGTCATAGATCATGAGGTGGTCCACATCGTCGTGGCTGATCCCGGCCTCCGCGAACGCCGTCGCCCCGGAAACCTTGAAGGCGCGTGACGACGTCAGGTCGGCCATCTGGCTTACCATCGGCGTCTCCACGCTCTCGCCCGTGCCGAGGATGTAGACCGGCTTGGTCGGGAACTCCTTGGCCCGGTCTGCCGCCGTGAGGATGAGCGCGCCAGCGCCGTCCGTCACCAGGCAGCACATCGGCAGCCGGAACGGGTAGGCGATCATCCGCGCGTTCAGCACGTCATCCACCGTCATCGGCTCCTTCATCACGGCATTAGGGTTGCGGGCCGCGTACTCGCGTTGGACTACCGCAACCATCGCCAACTGCTCTTCCGTGAGCCCGTACTGCTTCATATAGCGCATGACGGGGATGGTGAAGCTCGTGGGCGCGCCCATGGGGCCTGTCCACTGTTCGAATTGTCCCTGGAGCGTCGACTTGCCCATCCCGAAGCCACCGCGGCCGATCTGCGAACGGCCGCTTTCGCCATGGGTGATGAGTACCGTCTTGGCCAACCCACATTCGATCGCCGCCACCGCATGGCGAACGTGAATGATGAACGAACAGCCGCCGACGGACGTACCATCGACGAAAGTCGGGGTGATGCCCAGGTACCAGGCCACCTCCGTCGGACTCTGGCCGGCGCAAGCGATGCCATCGATATCCTTCGGCCCTATGCCCGCGTCGGCCATCGCCCGGATGGCCGATTCCGCGTGCAGGCCGATCTGGGAGTAGCCGGGCAGGCGGCCTTCAGCGTTGACCATTTCAGCGGCGCCAACCACCGCAACACTTCCGCGCTTCAACATTGCTAGTTCCCCTCGGCCGGCCGGAAGAGCGGCAGCGTGATCTCGTCGTTCACCCGGTGAGGGGCGAGGACGACGAGCATATCGAGTTGCAACGCCTCGGGCGTCTGCTCACAACCGATGATGTTCGTCTGGATCCGCGGCCCCTCTTCGAGTTCGACGACGGCGATGCTGAAGGGCGCTTCGTAGCCCGGCGGCGGCCGGTGGCTGATGACGTAGGTGTGGAGCGTCCCGCGGCCGCTCGCCTCGAACCACTCGACCTCCTGCGTCGGGTCGCCAGGGAAGAACGGGCGAGGTGGGAAGTAGGCCTTGCCGGTGCTCTTGCTGCGCTGGAGCATCAGCTTCCCCTCCTTCAATCCGTCCCAGAACGGTTGGGTTTCGGGCGTCGCTTGGGGCGCCATCTTGGAATAGTCGTTCAACGGACACTGCCTTTCTGCGAGTCCGGCCCATTCGGTGCCGGCTGCGCGCGTACGGCAGTTATCTACCGTCTACGTGAGGGTTGTGGCAAGTGCGAGCCTAGGATGGATGTTCCAACTGCGGAACCGCGGCTCCCGGATCACGCCTGGCGGTAGGCCCGGTGCCGCAAGAGGATGCTCTGGAGCACGCCGATC
>CAZQCR010000016.1:0-11414 GCA_964591745.1 uncultured Anaerolineaceae bacterium | reverse complement strand
TCACGCCTGGCGGTAGGCCCGGTGCCGCAAGAGGATGCTCTGGAGCACGCCGATCGACATGAACACGCTCACCAGCGACGACCCGCCCTGGCTGATAAACGGCAGGGGGATGCCCGTTACCGGAAAGAGGCTGACATTCACTGCAATGTTAATAAACGTCTGCATAAGCAATAAGACGACGATCCCGACGGCAACAAGCTGCCCCGCCGTGTCCCCCGCGATCTGCGCCACCCGGATGCCGCGCATCAGCAACACGATGAAGAGGGCGAAGAGCACCATCGCGCCGGCGAACCCGAGTTCCTCTCCCAGGACGCTAAAGATGAAGTCCCGCGTCGGCACCTTCAAATAGCGCAGCTGTGTCTGTTCGCCGTTGGTTAGCCCCTTGCCCCAGATCTGCCCGGAGCCAACCGCAATCTGCGATTGGCGAACGTTGTAGCCCTCGCCCAGCGGGTCCTCGTTGGGATCGACCAGCACGCCGATCCGGGCTACCTGGTAGTCGGCTACGGCGAACGTATAGACGAACGGCAGGGCCACCAGCCCGACGGCCGCCAGGATCAGGAGATGCCGCCGGCTCACTCCCGCCACCAGGACGACACCCAACCAGATGGCGAAGAAGACGATCGCGGTGCCAAGATCGGGCTGGATGAACACCAGGAGGGCGCACGGCGTGACGATGACGAGCGACATAACGAGCGCCCGTAGCTCACGCGCGTCGCCTCCATGCTCGGAGAAGAACCGCGCTAGCAGGAGGATCGTGGAGATCTTGGCAAACTCGGAGGGCTGCAGCTGGAGCGGGCCGAACGTGAACCAGCGGGTCGACCCACCCTCCGTCGTGCCCAGCGCGAGCACGGCGACCAGCGAGAGGATCGAGAGCCCATAGAGTACCCACGCGTAGTGCGTGAGGTGGTGGTAATCGAATCGCGAGACGCCGAGCATGACCCCGAGCCCGATCACCGCGAACACGGCCTGCTTGGCCACCGGGTTGGAAAGGCTGGCCCACGGGCCATCGTAAACCTGCCGGGACCCGGAATGGATCAGGGCCAACCCAAAAAGCACGAGGACGATGGCGACAACGACCATCAGGTAGTCGAAGCGGTCCCAGCCTCCGAACAGCCTGCCCCGCGTGCGGGACCCACCGGCCCATTCCAGCGCTGCCACTAGCGCACGTTCTCCCAGTAGTACTGGAGGATCTTCCCGGCCACCGGGGCCGCCTTCGATCCGCCGACGCCACGATCGAAGTACACCGTGACCACGATCTCCGGGTCGTCAAACGGTGCGAAGCCGGTGAACCAGGCGTGCTCGTAGATCTTTCCGCTCTTGGTGTCTACGAACTCCGCCGTGCCCGTCTTGCCAGCGATATCGATCCCCGGGACCGCGGCCAGCGCCCCCGCCGCGCCACCCGCGACAGACTGGTGCATCCCCTGCCGAATGTCCGCCAGGTACTTTGGGGTCACCGGCACCTGGTTCCACTCAGGCTGGATCTCGCGAACGGTCTTGCCACTGGCGTCGATGATCGCCGCGGCGACGTGCGGCGTGAGCAACTTACCGCCGTTCGCCACGGCCGCCGTCATGCGTGCTATCTGGAGCGGCGTCGCGGTCACGTCGCCCTGGCCGATGGCCATGTTGCAGGTGTCGCCGTAATACCAGTCCTGGTCCTCGGGGTTGTCGTCCTTGTGGATCCGGGCCTTCCATGAGGGGTCGGGAATGAGACCGCTCTCTTCCCCTCCGATATCGATGCCAGTCGGCGAATCGAACCCGAACTGCCGCGCGTAATACGCCAGGATCGTTGCCGAATCGTACGTGTTCTTCCCGAGCCCGCGAGACTCGCCGAGGATGCCGCACGAAGCCTGGAAGAAGTAGATGTTCGAGGACCAGGCGATTGCGTCGTAGAGGTTCACAGAGCCGTGCTCGCGCCAGTCATAGAGGTAGAAAGGGAGGTCATCCTCACCCTTCAGTTCGAGCGTTCTGCTCGTCACGTTCCGGGTTGTAGCAGGCGTGATCCGCCCGGTTTCCAGCGCGGCCGCCGCTGTCACGAGCTTGAACGTCGAGCCCGGCGCCGCGTTGGAAACGGCCTTGTTCAACAGCGGCGAAGCCAGTTCGTCGCTGAGCAGTCCCTGGAGCTCCGCGTCCCGCGCCGCGCCCGCACTCCAAATATTGTTGTCGTACGAAGGCACAGAAACGATGGCGAGAACCTGGCCTGTCCTGGCATCCATCACGACCGCGGCCGCCACGTGCGCGTCGCCGTTGAGCGAGTCGTTGCCCAGCACGGCCAGGGAATCGCTGAGCAGCTCGCTCACGTACTCCTGCAGGCCCGCGTCCAGCGCCAGCTTCACGCTGTTCCCCGGGACCGCGTCGGTCGAATCGAAGGCTTCGATCAACCGGCCCTCGGCGTCCTGTTCGGCGGATGTCAGGCCGCGCTTGCCGCGCAGGTCCCGTTCGTAGCGTGATTCGATGCCCGCCTTCCCCGTGATCTCGTCAAAGGCGTAGTCCTCGTCGCTCAGCGCGGCGTACTCTTCCGCGCTCAACTTGCCTACGTATCCAAGAATGTGGCTGAACGCCGGCCCGGCAATGTACTCGCGCCCCGGCCGTACCGCCATTCCCACGCCGGGCATATCGACGACGGCTTCCGCCAGTCTGAGCGCCTGTTCCTTGGTCAGCTGCTTCTTCAGCTCGATCTCGATGAAGGCCTGGTTGCGTGCCTCCCTGTCCTTCACGTCGGACTGGATTGCCAGCGCGGGGATGCCGGTAAGCTCTTCCAGGCGAAGGTAGATTGCGTAGCGCCTGTCTTCCGCCTCCGGTAACAGCTCCGGGAGGATCGTGGCGACGTAGACGCTCTTATTGCGCACGAGGGCCACACCGTTGCGGTCGACGATCAGCCCGCGTGGCGCGAGCGTTGTGGTGACCGTCATGTGGTTTTCGCGGGAGCGCCGGGCGTACTCTTCGCCATCGACGATCTGCATGCGGAAGAGCTGGGCGCCGAGAATCAAAAAGGCCACAACGACCGCCGCTCGCAGTGCGAAGAGGTTCCCGTGCGGGCGGAGCCGCGCCGGGACGGAGGACACCCGCCAGCTGGGATCGTTCCTGCTCATCTCGCTACCATCCCGTCGTCCTTTGCAGTGTAAGCGGCCGATTCGTCCAGCCCACCACCCGGAAAGGCACGTATACCAGCGTCCCGAAGACGGCATCCAGGAGCAGGCCGGGGAGCAAGACGTCCATCACCAGCGCTCCGGGCTGGAAGGCCGCGCCTTCCAGGAGCGCGCCAGTAGAGAGCACCAGCCGCGCCCACAGCCCCGCCAGCAGCACCGCCGCGAGGATCCGGACGTAGCGGCTGAGCGGCAGGTGGCCCCCTTCGAACAGGTAAGCCAGTGGCAACAGCGGAAGGTACGCCACGATCAGCAGGCCCGGCGCGCGGTTGCTCGTGAAGGCCACAAGGAGCGCAAGGAACGGCATCGCGATCATCGCTCGCCGTGGCCCGGCGGTGAACGCCAGGGCGAAGAGTGTGAGTAGTGCGACATCGACAATCGCCCCGCTGATCGGAAACAGCGGCGCCACCGAGACCTGGAACAACGCCGCAGCAACCACGCTCAGGAACACGGCGAAGGCGATCATCGTGTCGCCCCCGCGGCTTGCGGGAGGAAGCTGGTGATCACCTGCACCGTCGTGGATGTCGAAAGCCGCACGAGCGGTTCGAGCTTTACCGTCGGACTCAGGTCCTGGGCGGAAAGTTTCACTGAGGTCACCCGGCCGATTGGGACCCCGGCCGGGAACCGGCCGGAGATGGCGGAGGTCTGGATGATGTCCCCCACCTTCACGTCCGGTTCGGCGAAATCGAAGATGAGCTGGTGGTTCGCCGAGCCCTTGACGCTCCCCGTGCTTCGCGTCTCCACTGTCTCCCCGTTGACGACGCTCTTGGCGTCCGTGACCAGCCGCACGAAGGCCTGGCTGGATGTCACCTTGATAACCGACCCCATCAACGAACCGTTCGCCGAGACCACGACCATGCCCACGCGCACACCATCGCTCGATCCGCGATCGATGCTCAGTTCGTCCTGGAAGGGGGTGGATGTCCGGTGCACGACGTTCGCGGCCAGGCGCGTCTGGTCCTTCAACGTGCCACCCAGGCTGAGCTGTGCCTCGAGCTCCTTGACACGCTCTTCGGACTGGCTCTTCCCGCTGAGTTCGTTCAGCAGCCGCTCGTTTTCGAGGCGCAGCCGCCGATTCTCGGCCTGCAGGTCGGTCAGTTCGCCAGCGTTCGAAAGCAGCGTGGCGATCGGTCGGAAGATCGCGTTCAGCCCTCGTTCGAAGGGTGAGGTGATCGTCAGGAATGCCCCCTGGATCGGGTTCAGCGCGCCAACCTGGCTGACCGCGGTGACGAGCAGCGCCAGCCCAACCATTGCGCCGAGCCACCACGTGTAGCGTGAGAAAATGAGCATCAGACGTTCCTACGGGGCGCAGTCCCGATCTTAGCGCCTGCGCGAGGCCAGTTGCGATTGCACTTTACTTAACAGCGCCTGCTCCTCCAGCACTTCGCCCGCTCCGCGGACGACGCAGAGGAGCGGGTCTTCCGCGACGTACACGGGAAACCGCGTCTCCTGGCTGAGCCGGCGATCGAGGCCGCGAAGCAGCGCTCCGCCGCCCGCCAACGCGATGCCATGGGCCATCAGGTCACTCACCAGCTCCGGCGGTGTGACCTCGATGGTGGAACGTACCGCTTCGACGATCGCGCTGATCGAACCGGCCAGCGCGTCGCGGATCTCGACGGTGCTCACCTGGACAGCTTTGGGCAGCCCCGTCGCGAGGTCGCGGCCGCGCAGATCGACCATCTCTTCTGGCTCCAGCGGCGCCGCCGATCCGGCGATCTTCTTGATCTCCTCGGCCGTGCGCTCGCCAATCAGGAGGTTATGAACCTGGCGGGCGTAGGCGATGATGTCCTGGTCCATTTCGTCGCCCGCTACCCGTATCGATGTCGAAACAACCATCCCGCCGAGGGAGATGATCGCGACTTCAGTCGTGCCACCGCCGATGTCGACGATCATGCAGCCTGCGGCTTCGATCACCGGCAGGCCCGCGCCGATCGCCGCCGCCATGGGCTCTTCGATCAGGTAGCAGGCGCGAGCGCCAGCGTTCAGGGCGGCGTCGTGCACGGCCCGTTTCTCTACCTCGGTCACGCCGCTCGGGATGCCGATGACCACCCGTGGCTGGGCAAGGAACGTCCGGTCGTGGACGGCGCGGATGAAGTAGCTGAGCATCTTCTCCGTGACTTCGAAGTCCGAGATCACGCCGTCTCGCAGCGGCCGTACGGCCACGATGTTCGCCGGCGTCCGGCCGACCATCCGCTTGGCTTCCGCTCCGATCGCCAGGATCTTCTTCGATGTGCGGTCGATGGCGACGACGGACGGCTCGTCGATCACGATCCCGCGCCCGCGTACCATCACGAGCGTGTTCGCCGTTCCGAGGTCGATGGCGATGTCGTGCGAAAGGAAGCCAAAAAGGGCCGACAGTGGTCTGAGAATATTCAACGCGAATCCGAACGTTGGACTACGCGAGACGGGTCGAAACGCATGCTTCCAGTATACCGGTCATCACGGGAGAACCAAAGGGTACCTCGGTTCACGCTTCGGGAACGGACTCAAGCATTTCCGAAGCGTGAACTTTCAGCGCCTCCGGCCCCTCGGCCAATACCCTCTCAAACTCGGTCTCGTCGATCGTGTGCACGCCGAGCTTCTCTGCCTTGGCCCGCTTGGAACCGCCCCCGACGCCCACGACGAGGGCCGTCGTAGCCTTCGTCACGCCACTCCCAACCCTTCCCCCCAGCTCTCGGATGCGGTCCTCCGCTCTTTCTCGGGACATTCGTTCAAGCGTCCCCGTGACGACGAGCGTGATCCCGGCCAGCAGATCGCTCGATGCCACCGGTCCTTCCTGCACCGGGTCGACTCCGTGTGCCCGGAGCGCGTTGACCAGCTCCCGGTGCTCCTCCCGGGCCGACCACTCGGCGATACTCCGCGCGACGATGGGGCCGATGCCGTCGACTTCCTGGAGCTCCTCGGCTGTCACCGCCATCAGCGCGCCGAGGCTGCCACAGTGCGCCGCCAGCAGCCGTGCCGTCTCGAAGCCAACGTGCCGGATGCCCAGCGCGAAGAAGACGTTGCTCAGCGGCCGGCTCTTGCTCGCTTCGATCCCCGCCAGGAGGTTCTCGGCCGACTTGCTGATCCGGCCCCCCTTTGTCACGAACCCCTCGACCGTGCCCAGCGCCTCCTCCGTCAGGTCGTAGAGGTCGGCGGGCGACTTGACGACCCCGACCCGGTGGAGCATCCAGGCGGTTCGCTCCCCGAGGCCTTCGATGTCCATTGATGCACGACCCGCGAAGTGTTCGATGAGCCGCATCTGCTGGGTCGGGCAGGCCGTGTTCGGGCAGTACAGCGCGGCCTCGCCCTCATCCCGGGTCACCGTCGTCCCGCACGACGGGCAGGCGGCCGGCATCACGAACTCAACCTCCGCACCCGTGCGCAGGCTGACCACCGGGCCCACGACCTGCGGGATCACTTCGCCGGCCCGCTGGACGATGACGGTGTCGCCTTCGCGGATGTCCTTTCGGTGGATGTCTCCTTCGTTGTGGAGCGTCGCCAGGCTCACCGTCGCGCCGCCTACTACCACCGGTTCGAGCACGGCGAACGGCGTGAGGACACCTGTCCTGCCCACGTTCACCTCGATCTTCCTGAGCTTCGTGGTCCGCTGTTGGGGCGGCCACTTGAACGCCGTCGCCCAGCGCGGCTCGCGGCCCACCACCCCCAGCCGCTGCCACTGGCGGCTGTCGTCGAGCTTCCTCACCACGCCGTCGAGGTCGTAGTCCAGCCGCTCGCGCTGCTCCGCCCACCAGGCGATCCGCGCCCACGCTCCCTCCAGATCACTGTGGACCGCGACCGCCGGGTTCACGCGGAAGCCCATGGCCCCCAGCCACTGGAGCGTCTCGTGGTGGCTCTCCGGCCGCGCGCCTTCGCACCAGCCGAGCTGGTAGATGAAGACGCTGAGTGGTCGCCCCGCGGTCACTTTCGGGTCGAGTTGACGGACGGAGCCCGCGGCCGAGTTCCGCGGATTCGCATACAACGCCTCGCCCCGCTCGCCCCGTTCGGCGTTCATCGCCTCGAAGCCGCTCTTCGTCATGTAGACCTCGCCGCGCACTTCGAACCGCGCGGGGAAGTCGCCGTTCAGTGCCAGCGGGATCGTCTTCAGTGTCCGCAGGTTCGCCGTGATATTCTCGCCGCGCCGCCCATCGCCTCGCGTCGCGCCCTGCACGAATCGGCCGTCTTCGTATGTCAGCGCGACGGCGAGCCCATCGATCTTCGGCTCGCTCGTGATCGCGAACTCGGCCTCGCCGAGCCGCTCGCCCGCCCGCCGTCGCCAGCTCTCCAGGTCCTCCCGGCTGAAGCTGTTTGAGAGGCTGAGCAGCGCCTGGCGGTGTTCCACCACGCTGAACGCCTGGGATGGCTCCGCGCCCACCCGCTGTGTCGGCGAATCGGGCGTGATCAGCTCCGGGAACGTCCCTTCGATCGCCCGTAGCTCGTTCAGCAGCGCGTCGTAGTCCGCGTCGGAGACCTCCGGGTCGTCGAGGGAGTAGTACCGGTAGTTGTGGTAGTTCAGCTGGCTGCGTAGCTCTTCGCTGCGCAGCCGGGCGCTGTACTGGTCCTGGGGCGCTGTGCTGGCCATCCCGGAAGTATACGAAAGCCCGTACGCTATCCGGCACACCGGGCTTGGCGATTCATAGTGCGCTTTGTGCTCTTGGTGTCTTTGTGGTTCCCTTCCCACCGGGAGGCCGACCATGACCTGGGAACCCGAGATCGATGAGATGCATCGCCGCCGCGAGTTCGTTGAACGCATGGGCGGCGAAGAACGCGTTCAGCGGCACCACGACAGCGGCAAGTACACCGTCCGCGAGCGCATCGACCGCCTCCTCGACCCGGGCTCCTTCCGCGAGATGGGCTCCCTCGTCGGCGTCGGCGAGTACGACGGCGACGAACTGACGGGCATGCGCCCCGCGAACTTCGTCATGGGTCGCGGCGCCATCAACGGTCGGCCCGTGATCGTCGGGGGCGACGATTTCACTGTCCGCGGTGGTGCGGCCGCCGGCGCAATCGGCGGAAAGATGGCCTGGACCGACCGCACGGCCCGCGAACTGCGCATCCCCAGCGTCCGCCTGATCGATGGTTCGGGCGGCGGCGGCAGCGTCGGCAGCCGCGACTCTACCGGCGGCCAGTCCACCTCGCGTATGACCGGCCCGACCTACGTTTGGGACGAGATCGTCCCGATGCTCGGCGAGATCCCCGTCATCGGCGCCGTCATGGGCTCCGTCGCCGGCCTCGGCGCCATCCGCGTCGTCGCCAGCCACTTCACCGTCATGCCCCGTGAGACCGGCCAGCTCTTCGTCGCCGGCCCCCCGATCGTCGAACGCGGCATGGGCCAGGTCATCTCCAAGGAGGACCTGGGCGGCTCGCAGGTCCACACCCGCGGCTCCGGCGTCGTCGATAACGAGGCCGCCGACGAAGACGACTGCTTCACCCAGATCCGCCGCTTCCTCTCCTACCTGCCCCAGAGCGTCTGGGAGAAGCCGCCCGTGACCCCGTCAACCGACGACCCGGAACGGCGCGCCGAGTGGCTCCTGAACGCGATCCCGCGCGAACGCAAGCGCGTCTACGACGCCCGTAAGATCCTCCGCGCTCTCCTCGACCTTGATTCGATCTTCGAGCTAAACCAGTACTACGGCCGCTCGCTCATCACCTCCCTCGCCCGGCTCGATGGCCACCCTGTCGGCGTGCTCTGCAACGACCCCTACCACTACGGCGGTGGGCTTTCTGCGGCCGCTTCCGAGAAGGGCGCCCGCTTCATCGACCTCTGCGACACCTTCCACATCCCGATCCTGAACATCATGGACCAGCCCGGCTACGCCATCGGCCTCGATGCCGAGCGCTCCGGCGTTCTTCGCTCCGGCACCCGCTACGGCTTCGCCGTCCACCAGTCGACGGTCCCGTGGCTGACGCTCCTCATTCGCCGCGCCTACGGCGTCGCAGCCACCGCCTGGAAGGGGACGAAGCTCGGCTGGCCCTCTGGCGATTGGGGCGGCCTGCCGATCGAGGGTGGCGTCCAGGCCGTTTTCCGGCGCGAAATCGAAGCCGCCTCGGACCCGGAAGCCCGGCGCAAGGAGATCGAGGACGCCCTCTACCGTGGCCGTTCGCCTTACCAGGCCGCCGAAAACTTCACCGTCCACGAAATCATCGACCCGCGCGAGACCCGCGCCCGTCTTACGGAGTGGGCTCACCTCGCGTACGGCTCAATGCACAACCCCGGGCCGAAGGCGCGCGCTTACCGGCCGTAGCGGCGCGGGGCCGCTCGGCGCGGAACCCTTCAGGCTTCGCTATACTGGGAGGATGGCAGCCGCGCTTACTGAACTCTCGGGGCTCGTTGGGAAGGCGCCCGGCGTTGCTGGCGGGCAACCTTGCATCGCCGGGACTGGCGTAACGGTCTACTGGGTCGGCTTCCTGGCGACGCGGGAGGGCCTCTCCGCCGAGGAGATCCGCCGCGATGTCATCGGCGAGCACCTGAGCCTCGCACAAATCTACGCTGCCCTGGCCTACTTCCACCTCAACCGGGACGCGCTGGAGGCCGAAGCTGATCGGCTCGACCGCAGGGCGGACGAGCAGGCCGCTGCGACATGGGAACGATGACGCTCACTGGAATCGACATCTTGATCGCCGCCCGTCCGGACAAGGAGGGGCGGCCGTACATCGCCGGCACGGGTGTCTCGGTCGCACGGTTCGCGTCCCTCGTCGATGAAGGGCTCTCCGCCCGCGAGATGTACGACGATGTCTTCGCTGGCGCCCTAACGATGGCCCAGATTCATGCTGCGCTTGCCTGCTACTACGAGAACCGGGCGACAATCGACGCCTGGCTCGATGAGCAGGACGCCGAATATGACCGGCGGGCAGCCGCACAACAGCCGGCGTGACGGTCGGCCTCTACTTCGACGAAAACAGCTCAGATCACCGGCTTGTCCGGACCCTGGTTGGAATGGGAATCGATTGCGTCGTTGCCCTCGACCGAACCGTGGAGAGTACGGCGGACGAAGAACAGCTTGCCGTCGCCACATCGCTTGGAATGGCGCTCGTAACGTCCGACGTTAAGGACTTCGAGCGGATCTCGGCGGCCTGGAGTCGGTCTGGCAGAACGCATGCGGGTATCGTACTCGTCCGGCAGCGGCGCTTTGGAGTCGGTGAACTCGCCCGCCAGCTGGCAGCGATCGCGCGGGATGAGACCGAGGAGAGCATTGCCAATCGCGTCCGGCACGTCAGTCGGCCTACGAAACACGCATGACACCTGAAGGACCGATAGCCTCCGCTCCCGCGGCCCGCCCCTGCTACACTCTCCTCATGCTTCCCGCCGTCATCATCGACTACGACGCCGGTAACCTCCGCAGCGTCGCCCGCGCCATCGCCCACGTTGATGGCGACCCGATCGTGACCGCGGACCCAACCGCGATCGACCGCGCCGAGGTCCTCATCCTGCCGGGCGTCGGCGCGGCTGCCGATACCATGCTCAAGCTGGGCGAACGCGGCCTTATCGACCCGATCAAGCAGTACATCGCCAGCGGCCGCCCCTTCCTCGGCGTCTGCATGGGCCTCCAGGCGCTCTTCGATTGGTCGGATGAGGGCGACGGCCAGGCGTGTCTCGGCGTCTTCCCCGGCTCCGTGAAGCTCTTCGAGCCCGGCGATGGCCGTAAGGTGCCGCACATGGGTTGGAACACCGTCGAATGGGTTCGCGACCACCCGATCACCCGCGACATCCCTTCCGGAAGCGCCTTCTACTTCGTCCACAGCTTCTACCCCGCGCCCGTCGATCCATCGATCGCCCTCGGCGTGACCGAGTACGGCGTCACCTTCCCCAGCGTCGTCGCCCGCGATAACGTCGTCGCGACCCAGTTTCACCCGGAAAAGAGCGGCGAACGCGGCCTCCTCATCTACCGCAACTTCCTTGCCTGGGCGCGCAGCGGCGCTTTCGCGACGCTGCCACAACCCGCCCTCGCATGAGCGGATTCGAAGTCATCCCCGCGATCGACATCCTCGGCGGCCGCTGCGTCCGCCTTTTCCAGGGCGACTACGACCAGGAGACCGTCTACGGCGACCCGGTCGAGATGGCCCGGAAGTGGGAAGCGCTCGGGGCGCCCCGCCTTCACGTCGTCGACCTCGACGGCGCGCGCGAAAAGCGGCCTGTGAACACAGACCTCGTCCTGCGCATCTGCGAGGCCGTTCGCATCCCCGTTGAGGTCTCCGGTGGTGTGCGCACCATGGAAACCGCCCGGATGTGGGCCGATGCCGGCGTCGCCCGCGTCCAGGTCGGCAGCGCCGCCGTCGCCGACCCTGCCCTCG
>CAZQCR010000015.1:0-24175 GCA_964591745.1 uncultured Anaerolineaceae bacterium | reverse complement strand
TGCGGGCGATGGATATCGAACTCGCGCGGCTCTTGCCAGCGCTCCGGGTCCCCGTTCGCCGCTCCATACATCACGAAGAGTCGCGAGCCCGCCGGGATCGCCACGCCACCTACCTCAGAGTCGGCGAGCGCTCGCCGAAAGAGCCCCTGGACCGGCGATTCCACGCGCAGCGTCTCTTCGATGAAGTTCGGAAGGAACGCGTAGTCGGCCAGCACCTCGGCCATCTGGTCCGGGTGGTTCAGGAGCAGCCACATGCCGCTGCAGATCATGTTCAGGGTCGTCTCCGTGCCACCCATGAGCAGGGTGACGAGCATCCCCGTCAGCTCCTGGTCCGTCATCACACGGTTGCCCATGCCCGGCATCTCGGTGTTCACGATGTGCGAAAGGAGGTCGCCAGTCGGGTTGCGCCGCCGTTCGCTGGCCAGGTTCAGGAGGTAACCGCGGAAGGCCTCGCCCTCGCGCGTCACCTCCGCCACCCGTTCCGGGCTGAGCAGGCCGACCGCGATCGCCATCGCGTCGATCGTGCAATCGACCCAGAACTTCACCTGCTCGACATCGCCCTCCGGGATGCCCATCTGCTGGACGAAGACGAGGACCGTCAGCGGGGTCGCGAATTCGTGGCAGAGTTCAACCTGCCCGCGGCCCGCGAACGGGTCGATCAGCCCATCCACGATCTCCCGGATCCGCTCTTCTAGCGGGAGCACGCCCCGTGCTGAAAACTGGCGGCCCACGAGGGCCCGGTAGTGGTTGTGTTCGGGCATTTCGCTTCCCGGCAACGAGCCGTTCATTCGCGCCCGCGAGTACTGTTCCGCCGTGAGCACCGCCGGGTCGGCCCCGACGAGGTTCGAATACAGGTCCGGCCGCATCAGCACGTGCTCCACGTCCTGGTGGCGGGAGACCAGGAACGTCTGGCTATCCGGCAGCCGGTAAACGCCGTCCGCGCGCAGGCGGTCGTGCACGGGGTAGGGGCATTCAACGTGTTCGGGCGTGAAGAGGTTCAGGTCAGCGGGCGCCGGTATGGCCATGCGGCCTCCATTGTTTTGCGGCATTCTAACGGTTGTTCCCGCTTCAGCGCGGGTAGCCGGCACCGCGTTCTTCCTGTGCAATGGAGCGGTGAACGACGATCGGCTCTTCGACCGCCTCCGTGACGCCGTTGGCGCCGAACACGTCCTCACCGACCCCGAAGTCCGAGCCTCGTACGAGACCGACTGGACCGGCCGGTTCAGCGGCGCGGCCCGCTGCGTCGTTCGCCCCGCCTCCACCGCCGAAGTCGCGAACGTCGTGCGCCTCTGCGCTGAGGCGGGCGCCGCGATCGTCCCCCAGGGTGGGAACACCGGCCTCGTCGGCGGCAGTGTCCCGCGCGCGGGCGAGGTGGTGCTCAGCACCCGGCGGCTGGTCGCCATCGAAGACCTGGACCTCGTCTCTGGCGAGATCGTCGTAGGGGCTGGAGTGACCCTCGGGGCACTCTCCGCCCACCTGCGCCAGTACGGCCTCCGCCTCGGCGTGGACCTCGCTTCGCGTGACAGCGCGACAATCGGCGGGATGATGGCGACGAACGCCGGCGGCATCAACGTCCTCCGTTACGGCATGATGCGCGTCCAGGTGGCGGGCTTCGAAGCCGTCCTGCCCACCGGCGAAGTGGTGGCGCGCCTCTCCGGCATGCGCCGGGACAACACCGGCTACGACCTCGGGAACCTCCTCATCGGCAGCGAGGGCACGCTCGCCATCATTACCCGTGTGCGGCTTCGGCTGGTGCCCGAAATGGCGCGCAAGGCCGTCGCCCTCCTCGGCCTCGATTCCCCGGCCGACGCTGTCAGGATCGCCAGCCAGGCCCGGGCCTCCCTTCCCTCCCTGGACGCGGCGGAGATCTTTTTCGATCACGGCGTGGACCTGGTGGTGGCCCACACCGGGCTCCCGCTCCCCTTTTCGGGGCCGAAGGCCGTCTACCTCCTCCTCGAAGTGGCGGATTTGACCGACCCCGCGCCCGCCCTCGCGGCGTTCTTGGAGCCCCTGGCGGCACCCGACCTGCTCTTCGGCACGGAGCCGGCCGAACGGGCGCGGCTCTGGGCTTATCGCGAGCGCCACACCGAATCGATTAACGCTGCCGGCGTGCCCCACAAGTTCGATATCGCCGTCCCACTGGCCGCGCTCCCGCACTTCGTCGAGGAGGTACAGCGCGTCGCCGTCGCGGCCGCTCGATCGGCGCGGCCCATCCTCTTCGGGCACGTCGCCGAAGGGAACCTCCACGTCAACGTCCTGGGGCTCCCGGCGGATGATGAAACCGTCGCCGACGCCGTCCTCTCCCTGGTAGCCAGCCTTGGGGGCTCGATCAGCGCCGAACACGGCGTCGGCGTTGCCAAGGCTCGATGGCTGGGACTCACACGCTCCGCACCCGATATCGCGGCTATGCGAGCGATTAAGGACGCCATCGACCCGCGCGGCCTCTTGAACCCCGGCGTCATCTTCGGGGCCTGACCGTTAGCGAGCCGCGTTACGCCCGGAGATAGCGAGCAGCCCCCCGACGAGGACGAAGTTCACCACCACGCTCGAACCGCCATAACTCACGAACGGCAGCGTGATCCCGGTGGTCGGGATAATTCGCAGATTGCCCGCGATGATCACCGCCGCCTGCAGGGCTATCAGGAGCACGACGCTCGCCGCCAGCAGCCGGCTGTAGCTGTCCGGCACGTCCAGGGCAACGCGCAGGCCCGCGAACAGGAGCAGCACATAAAGCGCCACGATAGCCACCGCCCCCGCCAGGCCCAGCTCCTCAGCGATCGCGCTAAAGACATAATCCGTGGCGGCCGCCGGGATCTCCTCCGGCTGGCCCAGTCCCAGGCCCTCGCCCGTGATCCCCCCGGCCTGGATCGCGTAGGTCGCCTGGATCGACTGGTACCCGGCCCCACTAGCGTCGGCGTACGGGTCCAGCCAGGTGTCGATGCGGCGTTCGACGTGGCCGAAGACCACATAGCAGAGGGCCGCCGTCCCGAGTAAGAGCACCATGCCACCGACCACGAAGCGGAGCCGCCCGGTGGCGACGTAGAGGAGGCTCACGGCAAGCAGCAGGAGCAGCGCCACGCTCCCGAGGTCGCGCAGGAGTGCCAGCGCGGCAACTGTCGCAAGTAGCGCCACCAGGAGCGGTACGAGGTACGGCAGAGCAGAGTACGTCCGGCCGCCGAAGGTCAGCCGGGGCATGCTCAGCACCGCGCCTTCGTCGGCGAGGTACCCGGCCAGGAAGACCACGAGCAGGAGCTTGATCAGCTCGGTCGTCTGGATCACCTGTCCCCCAACGGTGACCCAGAGGCGCGCGCCATTGATCGTCGTCCCGAACACCCCCGTCGCCAGCAGCAACATAACCGCCGCCAGCGCCGCCGTGTAGCGATACCGTCGCAGGCGCGCATAGTGGCGGCCCGCGGCCACCGTTCCCACCATCAAGGCCACCCCAAGCGATATCCAGTTCGCCTGGTCCTGGGCGACATCGGGCGCCAGCCGCGTCGTAAACACGAGCCCGACCGCCGCCAACAGCATCGCCGTCGCGTAGGGAACCGCCGAGGCCCGCGGCGCTGCGAGGCGAAGGCCAACGTGTCCCAGGAAGACGGAAACGAAGAACTGGACGACGATCCGGCCCTCCGTTTCCGGGAGCGCGAAGTCAGCCGCCGCAAACGATCTCCAGCCGAGAAGGAGGAATCCCGCGCTCGCCGCCAGGAGCATCAGCTCGGCGTTCCGCTGCCCGGACTTGAGCGCGACCGCGATGGCGTTGACACTCAGTGCCAATTGAACGCTTCCGACATCATCGCTGAACGATACCGCCTCGAACGGCCGCTCGGAACGGGTGGCATGGCCGAGGTTTGGCTCGCCGAAGATCTGCGCCTCGGCCGCTGGGTGGCCGTAAAGGTCCTGCGCGGCACAGACGACAGCGATCAGTTCGGGAGTGCCCTCGAACGTGAGGCCCGTGTCGTCGCCCGGCTCAGCCATCCCGGCATTGTCAGCGTCTACGACGCGGGACGCGTCGCCGGCAGGCCATACCTCGTCATGGAGTACGTCCACGGCCTGAGCGTCCGCGAGCTGATGGCCGAACGCGGGCGGTTCTCCGAAGTCGAGGCCGTGCGCTACGGCCAGCAGATCGCCGCCGCTCTCCAGTACGCCCACGAACAGGGCGTCATCCATTGCGACGTTAAGCCGGAAAACATCCTCGTGACCGAACAGGGTGCGGCCAAGGCCGTCGATTTCGGGATCGCCGACACCCTCACTCGCACCCTCTCGACGAGCGAAGCGCGATCGATCCTCGGGACGATCGCCTACCTCGCCCCGGAGGTGATCCAGGGCCGGCCGCCGGATGCAAGGTCCGACGTCTACGCCCTCGCGATGACGCTGTACGAGATGGTTGCCGGGCGGCTCCCGTTCTCCGGCGCCAGCCCCGCGGCGGCCGCCGGGCAACGCCTGGCGAGCGTCGCTCCACCGCTGCGCGGATTCGTGAGCGAAGCTTCGCCCGAGCTCGAACGCGTCCTCGCTCGTGGCCTCGCGCCCGTCCCGGAAGAGCGCTTTGCCTCGGCCGCGGAGTTCGCAAACGCTCTCCGCCGGGTAGCCTCTATCGCTCGCCCGGGTGGCGCCGTTGCCCCGCCCGTCATCGGTGGTCCGGCCTCACCCGTTCGAGTAGCCCCAGTCGCGTCGGCCGGGCTTCCGCCTCGACGGCACCCGACATCTCGCCTGACCGTGCCGCCAACGCGCGCCGGCGGCGGCTCTGGAGCGCTCTGGGGGATTGCGATCGTCCTCGCACTCATCGTCGGCGGCGGTGTGGCGGCAGCCGCGATCGTGATGAGCAACCGTGGCGGAGGCGATGAACCCGTACCCACGCCCACCGTCCAACCATCTCCGACCAGGCCGCCCGCGACGGCCACGCGCACCTCAGCCCCCAGCGTTACGCCAACGGCCAGCCCCTCGCTCACCGCCACCGCCACAGCGACGGTCACCCTCACGCCAACGCGAACACCGACGCCCGTGCCCACACAGCCCGGTACGGCCACCCCAACGCGAACGCCGACACCCACGGTGACCCCCACGCCGCCCGCGCCAACGCCCACGCCCACGCCCACGCGGACGCCGCTACCCTGAATCGGCCGACTCCTGTCCCCGGTTACGCGCGTCTCTCGAACGTCTCCGCCAGCCGCTCGTCAGGCGAACGCGCTCACATCAGGCCGGGTCCCGGCTGATGGCCGAGGAAGACCTTGCCGAGCTCTTCGTACAGCTGCGGCCCCACCCAGCGGTGGGAGGCGGCCCCATGCGCGTCGCGGAGCTTGCGCTCCATCGGGCTCGTCATCCGGATAGCGCTGGTACCGGCCGTGTTATGCATCAGATCGACCACGTGCATCGAGGACTGCGCGGCGTGGAGGCAGGCCAGCCGGGCGATCTTCAACGAATCCCACGATGGTTCCGCCTGCCCGTCCTTGAGCGAGTCCGCGACGCCGTCCATCGCTTCGAGGAGGAACGCCTTGGCGGCGCGCAGCGTCGCTTCGGCCTCGCCCATCCGGTACTGGGCCATCGGCCGGTCCTTCAGCAACGACCCCGAGAGCCATGGCGACTTGGTCTGCGCCAGTTCAGAGACGCAGTCGATGGCTCCCCGGGCGATGCCGATCGCCACGCCCGCCTTGTTGAAGCTCAGGCGGACGTTCACGGGCATCCGGAACACGGGGTTCGTCGAGTTCTTCGCCGGGAGCATCAGCTGCACGTCGGCGTACCGATCGGAGACGAAGGCGCCCTCCGAATGCACGTCGTGGCTCCCCGATCCGCGGAGCGAAGCGACATCCCACGTGTCAACGATCTCCCACTGGTCCCGCGGGATGAAGAACGAGCGGATCGTCGGCTGGCCCTGCTCGTTCAGCAGCGGAGCGTCGCCTTCGAAGATCGGCGCCGTCTGGATCGCCCAGGCGGAATTGTGACATCCGCTCATAAACGTCGATTGCGCCCAGACCTTCCATCCGCCATCAACCCTCACCGCCCGGGAAGGTTGCGTGCCCGGCCCACCGCCGCCACAGCAAACCACCTTAGGATTGTCCAGGAACACTTCCTGGATCAGCTCGCTCGGGATTCCGCCGGCAACCATCGCGTTGATCTCGGACCCGATCATGACATTCCAGCCGACCGATCCATCAATCGCCGAAACCTTTTCCAGCACTTCGATGGTCTCGCGGACACTCGCGTCTTCGCCGCCACAGTTTTCTGGCAACGTGAAGTTGAAGAGCCCCTGCTCATGGAGCTTGTCGATGCACCACTGCGGTACGAATCGGAGCTGCTGCGCTTCGTCTCCGCCAGCGGCGATCTCGGCCGCGACTCGCGCCACGCGCTGTGATGGTGATGCGTCGAACGCCTTCCGGGTTGCGGTTGGAGCGGTCAAGGTAGGCCCCCAGGATGTGAAGTCGCGCCAGTATAGGGGACGGCCGCCTAAGAAACTGGCCGGTTGGCCAAGCCGGACGGTAGGATGCCGCTGGCGGGCCTTTCGGCCCCGGAGCTGACCCATGAACCTCGTCGGCCTCTCCCCGGTCCCGTTTGAGAACGTCTACCACATGGGTGTCGTCGTCGCGGATATCTCCCGGGCGATCGCCGAGCTCTCAGACCAGCTGGGAATCGCATTCGAACCGCCGATGCCCGTCACGGTCGGAGCGGAATACAAGGGCGTTTTCGGACAGCACGCCGTCACCGTTTCCTACGGCCGCCAAGGCCCGCCCTATCTCGAACTTCTCCAGGGCGCCCCCGGCGGAATCTGGGCTCTCGAAGATGGCCCTCGCATGCACCATCTTGGCGTTTGGGTAGATGACCTGGCGAAGGAAGTCGCGAGGCTCGAAGCCGCGGGCATGCGCACCGAGATGCTCGGGAAGGACGCGCAGGGCAATCCCCGGCTCTTCGCCTACATGAGCAACGCCCACGGCGTCCGCGTCGAGCTCGTAGATGCGGTCGGCCGGCCCGCGCTCCTCGCCCGGCTCAACGCCTGATCGCCCTGGTCGGCGGAGACCGTCGGTCAGCCTCATCGGTCGCCGGTTGTGATACGGGCCGCATGCCCAGGACGTAAGTGAAGCCGGACAGTGATGCCCGTCGAGGATCGATCGCTCCCACCACATCGATGAGCAGCGGAAGGGCGACCACACGGCGTACGCCCGCCAGGTCCATATTCCGGAACTCCAGGGAATCGGCGGCGATCAGGATCGCGTCCGCCCCACGGGCGGCGTCCAGCAGCGCTCCCGCGACCACGGCCGCGGGAACCGCCGCCAGGATCGTCGATGCCGGGAGCAGCGAGTCGTACATGGCCACGGAGGCGCCTTCGCGGGTCAACAGGACCGCGACCCCCAGTCCCGACGACGGAGAACGTTGTCCAAGTGAGGCGCCATGCTCGGCGCCGAGGATGGCGATGTGCCGGCCCCTCAGTGGCCCAAGGACTTCCCGGATTCGCCGTAGCAGGCGAAGCGCCTCGCCAGCGAAGATCGCCGTCACCGCGGTCTCACCCTCCGGCTCGCCGCCTTGCTCCGTGAATGCTGTCATCTCGTCTCCCCGGCCCGCCGTGGGGCGGCCCTGGGTCCAAGAATGCGGGCATGCTGTGGATCATCGGTTGAGGACGGGTGGCGGAACGGTGGCCGGGCCTGCGCACGTGGGCGCCGGGACCAGGCGGCTCAGCTGGCCGCTTTGCGCGAGGCGGCGCTGCGCATCGAGTACCCAACGCCCTGGTGCGAAACGATCTCGAACTCCTCGCCACCCGCGTCACGGAGCTTCTTGCGGATGTGCGAGACGTGCGTCTTCAGCAGCGCCGCATCCGGCTCGTCAAGCGAATCCCATCCGAACGTCAGCAGCCGGTCGATCGAGGCGACGTTGGGATAGTGCTGGGCCAACGAAAAGAGCAGCCGCCGTTCCAGGCGGGTTAACGTGAGCGGTTTGCCGTTCTTCGTGGCAATGTAGGCGTCCAGGTCCACCTCAAGGTCGGCCACGCGTACGCCGTTCTGAGTCACGGCCGTCTGCCCACGGGAAGCCGCCCACGCCTCCGCCCGGACAATCACCTCGAACGGGTTGTACGGGCTGGTGATCACATCCTGCGCGCCCGCCCGGAGCGCCGCGATCGGGCTCAGCGATGAACGTTGCTCCGTGATCACGAACAGCCCGAGCGCCGAGAACTTCTCCTTCAGCAGCCCGATCGTCGCAAGTGCACCATCGTCCAGGTCGCCCAGCGAAACGATAGCCACGGAGGGTTCAAACGGCAGCCGTTCTAGCAGCCGCGCGACCGTGGCCACGCACACGGTCTGGTGGCTACGCCGCTGCGCCGCGAAGACGAGCAGGTCGGCAGACGCGGGGTCCGATTCGGCGATGGCGATTCTCATGGTTCGCTCCCCTCGCTTGGAGGATCAGGCTGCCGGCGAAAAGCTATAGCCCACGCCGTGGACGGTGTGAATCAGCTCTTCGCCGCCACCCGCGCCCCGGATCTTCTGGCGCAGCGAGCTCACGTGGCCCTTCAAAAGGGTCGCGTCGTTCACGTTCTTGTAGCCCCACACCTGCTCAGAAAGAAACGCGTGACTGAGCACCTGCCCGGGGAACTTCACCATCTCGCAGAGGATTTCGAACTCCAGCCGCGTGCAGTTCAGGTTCACGCCTTCCAGGTAGGCGGCGTGGTTCGCCACGTCCAGCTCCAGGCCGTCCAGTCGCAATCGCGCGTTTGAGGCCGCCGGCGCTTGCATTGCTGGCTCCGCCGAAAAGGCCCGCCGCGCGACCGCGTGGACCCGCGCGATAAGCTCGCTGGGATGGAACGGCTTGGTCATGTAGTCGTCGCCGCCGCCGTTCAGCCCGGCCACCACATCCGCGGCCCGGTCCAGCGAAGAGAGGAAGATCACCGGGAATGAACCCGCGGTGTCCCGCAACCGCCTGCAGAGGTCGATGCCCGATCCGTCCGGGAGGACGACATCGAACACCGCCATATCAGGCCGCTTCTGGCCAGCGAACCGCGTCGCCGCCGCGCAAGTGTTGGTTACCGCCACCTCATGCGAGTCGCGTTTCAGCGTCTGAGCGATGATCTCGGCGTAGTCTTCATCGTCCTCGACCACAAGAATCAGCATGGTTGTTCCCCTCAAGGTCCCGGTCGTCACGACGTCTCAAACGCCGCGTCGCCACATCGAAAGGGCCCTCACTCCCGGTAATCGACCACTTTCGTTCAACGAAACAGGGCTTCCGAGACGAATTTCCAACGGAGCCTCAACGTGTGCGGCATCGCGCCTATTCGCCCGTAGGCGCTACCGCGGAAGACGGAGCCGAACGATGTACGTGTCGCCCTCGATTTCGCGGGTAATTTCGCCATCCATACGCGAGGCGAACGCGTCGGCCAACGTGCTGCCGAGACCAAGCCCTTCGTGATACCGGCTGCGCGCCCGGACGTTAAGAATGGCGACGGTGAAGGCGAACGCATCCACGAAGGTTCGGAGTTCGATCGCCGTCCCCGGTTCGCGATGGTCAAGCGCATTCCCGGCCAGCGAACTCGCGAGTGCCTCAAACTGGTCCCGTACGCCCCGGATCACCGTCCGGTCGGATTCACCTTCGCAGAGCAGCCAGGCGTGGACGCCCGCCGCCCTGAGCGACGTGACGAGCTCCTCCAGCACTTCCGACGGCTGATACAGCCCTTCCGCGCCCTGTTCCCGGGGACGATTGAGGGCAAGGACCTGGGCGGCTATCCGGAGGGTACGGTCCGCTACCCGGACAACCGTCTCCAGGCTCTCCCTCGTCGCGTCATCCGTCGCCGTTTCGAGTGCCGCCCTTGCCGCCGTCGCCAGCAGCCCAAGCGGCGCCCGCAGTTCGTGGTACGCGAGCACGGGAGGGTCGAGCGTGACTCCCGTTGCCGAAGGTACCTGGCGCTTGTTCATTCCCGTAAGGCTTCGGAACGTGTGGGGCGTCTCCGGAGCGCCCGGGGACCGCTGCCCCATCCGTTCGCCCCCTCGCCACCACATCGTCACTCCGCCGGCGAGCCCGGGCCGCCGACCATAGGAGTATGCACATTCAACCTGTTTCCCTTCCCGAAATCTCGGGCGTCGATCCGGGCAACTCCGTCCGCGCCCAGGTGGCCGTGGCCGCCGCCGTCAAGACCCTGAACGTCCAGGCCCAGGTTGGCGCCGAACTCGTCGCCCTGCTCGATCCCAACGCCGGCAAGAAGCTCGACCGCAGCGCCTGATAGCGCGTGCGGTTGCGCGGCACTCGCGGTACTCTCGGCACAAGGCAACTGGCGGCCGTTCATGCGGACCGCCAGGTTTCGCACCTGCCCGGAGCCAGCTCTTGCGCGAACTCGACGCCGCTACCATCACCGAAACGGTCGCCCGCCTCGCCGTCGAGGCCACCCATTTCTTGCCCGCCGACGTGGAAGGCGCCATTCGCCAGGCCAAGTCCACCGAACGGTCTCCGCTCGCCATCCAGATCATCGACGAAATCCTCGAGAACGCCGAGATCGCGCGAACTCGCATGCTCCCCCTCTGCCAGGACACCGGCACGGCCGTTGTCCACGTCGAAGTCGGCCAGGACCTCCACATCACCGGCGGTTACCTGATCGATGCGATTAACGAAGGCATCCGCCGGGGATACGGCGAAGGCTTCCTTCGCAAATCCATCGCCGCGCGCCCCTTCAGTGCCCGCGCCAACACCGGCGACAATACGCCCGGCGTCATCCACACCGAGATAGTCCTCGGCGATAAGCTCCACCTCTTCTTCATGCCCAAGGGCGGCGGCTGCGAAAACATGTCCCGCTACCAGAACTTCCTCCCTGGCATGGGCAAGAAAGCCGTCATCGATTTCGTTTGCGAAACGGTTGATATGTCCGGTGGCAACCCCTGCCCCCCGCTGGTAATCGGCGTCGGCATCGGCGGCACCGCCGAAAAGGCGATGACTATCGCCAAGCACACCCTCTTCCGCCAGATCGGCTCGCGCCACGAAGATTCCGAAGTCGCCGAACTTGAAGATGAGCTACTCGAAGCGGTAAACGCGCTCGGCGTCGGTCCCCAGGCCGTCGGCGGCAGCACGACAGCCCTCGATGTCTTCGTCGAGACCTACCCGACGCACATCACCGCCCTCCCGGTCGCTGTGAACATCCAGTGCCACAGCGCCCGCACCAAGCAGGCCATCCTCTGATGGCCACCGGCGAGCTTGAACTGCGGCTCGTGCCCGCCGCCGGCGTGGACCGCGCCGCCGTCACGGCGCTGGTGAACCAGGCCTTCGCCCGCTACGACATCATGGCCGGCGACCGCACGAACGAGGCTGGCCTGGCCGAAGAGGCCGGCGACTCAGGCGAATTCCTCCAGCTCTGGCGAGGCGACACCATGGTCGGCTCCGCCCTCATTCGCCCCGCTAGCGACTACTTCGGTGGCGCGCTTTCCGCGGAGGCCGAGAACGCCCTCTACTTCGGCCTCGCCGCCGTCCAGCGTTCGGAGATGGGCGGCGGGATAGGCCAGCGGCTCATCTCCGAAGCGGAACGCATCGCCACGGAACGCGGCTTCCAGCGCATGGTTCTCGGCACGCTGCGCGAATTCGGCCTTGTCGAGTACTACGCCCGCCTCGGCTACATCGTCTACGACTTCGAAGACCAGCCCCTTGGCCACTGGGGCCTGACCGTCCCTCATCGCTACTGCGATATGGTGAAGGTGCTGTGAGCTACGCCATCCGGCAGGCCGTGGGAAGTGACGTCGCGAACATCACCGCGCTCGTCAACCTCGCTTACCGCATAGAGGACTTCTTCAAGATCGGCGACCGCACAGACGAGGCCGATGTCCGCGAACACTTCTCCTCTGGCGCGTTCCTCCTGATCGATGCCCAAGACGGCGGCCTTGCCGGCTGCGTGTATACCGAGATTCGTAACGAACTCGGCTACTTCGGCATGCTTTCCAGTCACCCCGAACGTAGAGGGGCCGGGCTCGGGCGAAGCCTGATCGCCGCCGCCGAGGCCCATTGCACCGCTCAGGGCTGCACCACCATGGAGCTGGAAGTCGTCAACCTTCGGGAAGAGCTTCGGCCCTGGTACGCCCGCCTGGGCTACGAAGAGTGCGACGTTCGACCATTCGTCGCCTCCGAACATACCCGTGTGCCCTGCCACTTCGTGGTCATGCGCCGGCCGCTGGTCCCCACTCCAATCCGCCAGGTCCAGGAGACGTTCCGATGAGTACCGTCCTCACCACCCCCCTCACCGATACCGTTATCGACGGCCTCGCAATCGGCGAGCATGTCGCCTTCACCGGCGTGATCTACACCGCCCGCGACGCCGCCCACAAACGCCTCATCGAGATGGCGAACCGCGGCGAGGAGCTCCCGATCGACCTTCGCGGCCAAGTGATCTACTACGTCGGGCCTACCCCACCACGGCCCGGCGCGGTCATCGGCTCCGCCGGCCCTACCACCTCTATGCGCCTCGATCCCTATACCGAGCGCATGCTCGAATTCGGCGTCAAAGGCATCATCGGCAAGGGTGGCCGCGGCCCCGCCATTCGCGAGGCGATCAAGCAGCACCACGCCGTCTACTGCATCGCCGTCGGCGGCACCGGCGCGCTCCTCAACAGGCACATCAAGAGCGCCACCGTCGTCGCCTTCGAAGACCTCGGCACAGAGGCCATCCGCAGGCTCGAAGTCGAAGGCTTCCCCGCCATCGTCGTCAACGACTGCCGCGGCGCCGACCTCCTTGAAGAAGGCAAGCGCCAGTATCGCACAAGCGATCGCCCCATCCCCGCCGTCCAGGCCCTCGGCGGCTGAAAGCCCCGCAGGAACGGCCGGGGCCGCCTCGCCCGGCGCTGGCGGCGTATCGCAAGGCCCGATACCTTTGAATCCACACCCCGCGTTTGAGCGGAGAGGAGCGTTCACATGGCGAAGGGCCAGGAAAAGCCAGGAAAGACCAACAAGCCGAAACTCACCACCAAGGCCAAGCAGACCAAGAAGGCCGAGAAGAAAGCCGCCGCGAGCTAAGGCCCACGGCTCCCACGCCTGTGGGAACGACAACTTCGTCGGTTTCCGGTTGCCGCACGGCGCTCCGACGGGCACCACCTTCGCTCCCTCCACCTGTCCGCCAGGATTGGGGAACATTGACGGGCCGTATCCGACGCGCCCAGAATTCCGACATGCTCGCTCGCGTGTTCAGCTGCGCAGTCGTTGGCATCGATGGTGAACTCGTCACCGTCGAGGTCGATATCACGCGCGCCCAACAGCCCCAGACAACCGTCGTCGGCCTGCCAGACACCTCGGTTCAGGAATCGAAGGAGCGCGTGCGGGCGGCGATCCGCAACAGCGGGCTCACCTATCCGTTCAACAGCCGGGTCACCATCAATCTCGGCCCTGGGGACCTGCGCAAGGAGGGCCCTGCATACGACCTCCCGATCGCAGCCGGCATCCTCCTCGCCAGCGGCCAGGTCGTCGCCGCGGTCGAAGACGCCGTCTTCGTCGGCGAGCTGGCGCTTACCGGTGAGCTCCGGCCCGTTCGTGGCGTCCTCCCGATGATGGCGCTGGCGAAGGCCAAGGGGATGACGCGCGCCTTCGTTCCCGCGGTGAATGCGCCCGAGGCGGCGCTCATTCCCGGCCTGACCGTCTACCCGGTCGAGAGCCTCGCCTCCCTCGCTTCGCACCTCATCGGGGCGATTCCCTTGCCCGCGCTCGAAGGCGCCATGCCTGTCCCCGAACGCGGCGGAACGAACTACATCAACGATTTCGCCGACGTCGTTGGCCAGGAACACGCCAAGCGCGCCCTCGAGGTGTCAGCCGCCGGCGGACATAACGTCATTCTGAGGGGGCCGCCGGGCAGCGGTAAGACGCTCCTCGCCCGCTCCATGCCATCCATCCTCCCCGACCTCTCTCCCGAGGAAGCCATGGAGGTCACACGCATTCAGAGTGTCACGGGGCTATTGCCTGCCGGCGCCGGCGTCGTCACCACCCGGCCCTTCCGAACACCCCACCACACCATCTCCAACGCCGGTCTGGTCGGAGGCGGGTCACCGCCCCGGCCTGGCGAAATCACCCTCTCTCATCGCGGCGTCCTGTTCCTCGACGAGCTCCCGGAGTTCGACCCTCGCGTCCTCGAAGTGCTCCGCCAGCCGCTCGAAGACCGCGTCGTCACCATCTCCCGCGCCCGTTACTCCGCAACCTTCCCCGCTAACTTCGCTCTCGTCTGTTCGATGAACCCCTGCCGCTGCGGCTGGTACGGCGATTCTCAGCGCGAATGTTCCTGCTCGCCCCAGTCCGTCTCCGCCTACCAACGCCGCATCTCGGGCCCGCTCCTGGACCGCATCGACCTCTTCATCGATGTCCCCCGCGTCGACTTCCAGAAGCTCGCCGTCGGAGCCCGTGGCGAGTCCTCCGAGAGTGTGCGCGTCCGCGTCGATGGCGCTCGCGCCCGCCAGTCCGCGCGTTTCGTCGCGGCCGGCGCGACGGCAGTCCACGTCAACGCCGAAATGTCGCCCGCCCTCGTCCGCGACTTCGTCCAGGCGCAGCTCAACGACGAGGCACGCGGGCTTCTCGAAGTCGCCGTTCGGCAGCTCACACTCTCCGCCCGTGCGTTCCACCGCATCCTCAAAGTTGCCCGGACAGTTGCCGATCTCGCGGGCAGCGACACGGTCGAGACGGCGCACATCGCCGAGGCGCTGCAGTACCGCGAGCGGGCTGAATAACGGCGTCTCCAGGTGCGCGGGAGGCCCGCGACCACGACTACCGGTGCCCCGTCCGGTTGTCACTCACAGGCCCGCCGCCTATGCTCACCATGCCGAAACTGGCCGAGCGGCCAGCGTCCGTATGACGTGAGGGATGTTTCAGTATGAGTCGCGAACAGCTCGTCGCCATGGCCCGCCGTGAAGTCGACAACCTCCAGGCGAACAAAATCGACCTTGCACCGGGCGTCTACCGCGTCCCCGCCAGCGCCTACGTGGACCGTGAGCGGTGGCAAAAGGAAGTCGATCGGATCTTCAAGCGCATCCCCCTCGCCCTCGGCTTCACCTGCGAACTGCGCGAACCCGGACAGTACCGCGCCATAGAAGTCATGGACACCCCCGTCCTCATCGTCCGCGGCGAAGACGGCGTCGCCCGCGCCTTTATGAACATGTGCAGCCACCGCGGTTCCCAGATCGCGGAGGATGGCTGCGGCTCAGCGAAGAGCTTCCGTTGCCCCTATCACGCCTGGACCTATGAGCTCGATGGCAGCCTCGTCAGCGTCTTCGATTCCAAGAACTTCGGCGAAGTCGACAAGGCCTCGAACGGCCTGACCGAGCTTCCCTCCCTCGAACGCTCCGGCATCGTCTGGGTGATCCTTACGCCCGGCTCCGACGTCAACTTCGATGACTTCCTCGCTGGATACGACGCCGTCCTCGACGACCTCGGCTTCGCCAGCTCCCACATGGTCGGTAAGCAGTCCCTCGATGGCCCGAACTGGAAGGTGGCGTACGACGGCTACCGCGACCTCTACCACATCCCGATCCTCCACAAGAACAGCTTCGGCCCGGATTCGGCCTATCAGCCGGATTTCCACGTCTTCGGCTCCCACGTGCGGATGACTTCGCCCAAGAACTACGACAAGCTGGCCGACATGCCCGAGGAGGACTGGACGAACGAGATGCTGACGCCCGGCGTTTGGACGATCTTTCCGAACGTCTCCATCGCCGGCAGCAGCGGCAGCGGTTACATGGTGTCCCAGATGTTTCCCGGCAGAACGCCCACCGAATCGTTCACCATCCAGAACTTCCTCCAGCCCGGGCCGACCGACGAGTTCGATAACCCCGAAGAGATCGCCAAGAAGATGGCCTTCCTCGGCCGCGTCGTCGGCGAAGAGGATTACGCCACCGGCAAGCGGCTCCAGAAGGCCCTGGCCACGGGCGCCAAGTCGCACCTCATGTTCGGCCGCAACGAAGGCGGGGGTCAGCTCTTCCATCGCTGGGTCGATGCCATGGTCGAGGCCGATGACAAGGCGCTGCCGAAGCTCCTCGCGAACGGCATCGAGGGCTAACGTCGCGCTACACGCACCCGTTGAGCGCCTTCGCTCCTACCGGGCGCGTCACCCATACTCGCGACTCGAATCTCGTACCCTGGACCTGACGCATGCCCAAGCTCGTACTCGCCTACTCCGGTGGCCTCGATACCACCACCGCCATCAAGTGGCTCTCCGTCGAGCAGGGTTACGAAGTCATCGCCCTCAACATCGACGTTGGCAAGAGCCGCGAACAGCCCGTGATCGAATCACGAGGAATGGCCGCCGGAGCGCTCAAAGTTCGCGTCATCGACGCCAAAGAGGACTTCATCCGCTATTTCGCCTTCCCCGCGCTTGCCGCCGGGGCTATGTACCAGGACGTGTACCCGCTCGCTACCGCCCTCGCCCGGCCACTGATGGCCAAGCTGCTCGTCGACGTCGCTCACGAAGAGGGCGCGACCGCCGTGGCCCACGGCTGCACCGGCAAGGGCAACGACCAGGTTCGCTTCGACGTCGGCATCCAGACCCTCGACCCATCCCTCACGATCGTCGCGCCCACGCGTGAGAACGCCATGGCCCGCGATTATCAGATCGAGTACCTCAAGCAGCACGGGATCGACATCCCCTGGGGCGAAAAGGGCCCCTTCAGCATCGACGAGAACATCTGGGGCCGAAGCTGTGAAGCGGGCGTCCTCGAAGACCCCTGGCAGGAGCCGCCGCCGGGCGCCTACGAATGGACCAGCGCGATCGAGGACACGCCAGCGGCGCCCGCCTACATCGAAATCGGCTACCAGCACGGCATGCCAGTCTCCCTGGACGGCGAAGCGCTGGGCGCCGTCGCCATGGTCGAGCGTCTGAACGACCTCGGAGGACGCCACGGCGTGGGCCGGATCGACCACATCGAAGACCGCCTCGTCGGGATCAAGAGCCGCGAGGTCTACGAAGTGCCGGCCGGCCTGATCCTCCACGCGGCTCACCGTGCGCTCGAAGGCATGACCCTTTCCAAGCAGCAGATCCGCCTCAAGAAGCAGATCGCCATCGAATACTCTGAGCTCATCTACAACGGCCTCTGGTTTAGCGCCCACCACCAGGATATCGCCGCCTACGCCGCAAGCACCCAGCGCCACGTGACTGGCACCATCCGCGTACGGCTGCACCGCGGCCACGCCACCGTCGTTGGACGTAAAGCCGACGCGTCGTTGTACGACCGCGGCCTCGCTACCTATGATCGCGGCGACACCTACGACCAGACGGCGGCCGTGGGCTTCATCAACATCTGGGGGCTCCAATCCCGCGTCCAGGCCCGCCGCCAACTGCTCGGCGAACTGCCGAACGCGCTGATGATCGCAATGCCCCGGGAGGACGCTTAACCATGGTCAATGACACCACGGAGAGCAGCATTCGCTTCGAAGGGATCGGCGTGGGCACCGAGATCTGGGGTGGGACGCAGGCCAACTTCGCCCTTTTCCGGCCGGGCCTCCACGCCAAAGAAGCGGCGATCATCCTCAACGCCCCGGCCGCCGCTTACCTCGCCAGTCAATCCGGCTCGCAGGACACCCCGGCGTTCCAGGCCCGGGCGGCTGAAGTCGTTGGGCGCCTCTGGATGGCGCGCCTCGTCGCCGCCGGCAAGCACATCGATTCCCTCATCGTCCTCTCCCGCGAAGCAATCGCCGAATCACCCGCCTTCGCCGAAGCGATGAGAGCCGAGGCGGCGTCCGCCACCCAGGCGCCCGACGGGAACGAAGCCACCCACGGCTAGCACTGGCGAGAAGGCCCCACAGTCATTGACCCCGGCCCCGGGCTCGGATTCTTCCGCTCGTTCGCCGACGCTGACTGAGGCGTAGGCCACACATAGACGTCCACAAGTGTGAATCGCCTCCGCACCGCCTCCACGCACCTCCAGGTGCTACGCTCCGATGCGTGCACCTGGAAATTGCTGACCACGAATGGTGGCGCAACGCCGTCGTCTACCAGGTCTACCCACGCTCCTTCCAGGACTCGAACGGCGACGGCATCGGCGACCTCGAAGGCATCATCCTGCGGCTCGACTACCTCAACGACGGTACCGACCGCTCGCTCGGTGTTGACGCTATCTGGCTCTCCCCCACCTTCCCATCGCCGATGAAGGACTTCGGTTACGACGTGGCGGACTACTGCGACGTCCACCCGGAGTTCGGCGACCTCGCGACCATGGATCGGCTCATCGCCGAGTGCCACCGGCGTGGCATCCGCGTCCTCCTCGACTACGTGCCGAATCACACATCTGACGAACATCCCTGGTTCATCGAATCCCTGTCCTCACGCGAGTCGCCCAAGCGGGACTGGTACTACTGGCGCGACCCGAAGCCGGACGGCTCGACGCCTAATAACTGGCGAGCCGTCTTCGGTGGCTCCGCCTGGGAGTTCGATGCGGCCAGCGGCCAGTACTACCTCCATTCCTTCCTCCGTGAACAACCCGACCTCAACTGGCGCAACCCGGACGTGGTCGAAGCGATGCACGACGCTCTCCGCTTCTGGATGGACCGCGGCGTCGATGGCTTCCGCATCGACGTGATGGGCATGGTGCTCAAGCACCCGGAGATGCCGGACAACCCGCCGAACCCGAACTGGCGCCCCGGGGACCGGGACGCAGACCAGCTCCTCTGGACCTACAGCCGCAACTGGCCGGACGTCTACGGCGCGGTCGCCGGCATCCGCCAGGTCATGGATGAGTACGAAGGCTCTGTGGCCGTGGGCGAGGTCTTTGGCTCTCCTGCTCAGCTCGCCTGGTACTACCTGACGATGGATGGCGCACCGGGTCTCCACCTCGCCTTCAACTTCTCCTTCATTGGCCACGACGGGATGCACACCAACTGGGAAGCGGACGAACTGCGAGAGATCGTCCAGCGCCACGAAGAGGCCCTCTTCCCCGGCGCGCAGCCGTGCTACGCCTTCGGCAACCACGACCGGTCCCGCTTCGTCAGCCGCCACAACGCCGATGGACGCGGTCTCGATCGCGCCCGCGCTGCGGCCCTCGTTCTGCTTGGCCTCCGTTCCACGCCGTTCCTCTACTACGGCGAAGAGATCGGCATGGAAGACGTTGCGATTCCCGAAGACCGCCTGCTCGATCCCTCCCGCTTCCACTGGGAAGCGCGCGACCCCGAGCGCACACCCATGCACTGGGATGGCTCGGCCACCCGCGGGTTCTCCACGGCCGAGCCCTGGCTGCCCTACGGCCCCCCCGAAGTCAACGTCTCCGCCCAACTTGACGACGAACACTCGCTGCTCGCGCTCTACCGCCGCGCCATCCACATCCGCAAGCGCGAACCGGCACTCCATTCCGGCGACTGGCGGGACGCCGCTTCCCCTCCCGGCGTCTTCGCCTTCATCCGTCGCTACGAAGGCCGCCAGGTCCTCGTCGCCGTGAACACATCGCTCGAGCCCGTCGAGCTGAGGCTGGAGGGGAACGGAACGGTCCTCCTCGCGACGGACGCCGCCACCGACGGCGGCCGCCTGACCGGCACCCTCCCCCTCGGCCCGTTGGCCGCCGCCTGGGTGCTGCTTGAGGCGGTCCGGTGACCAGCGGCGCTCTGCTATGCTCCGCCTATGACTGAACGCCGCCGCGTCCCCGTTCCCGCGCCCAAGCGCGGCGTCTCCCGGCCAACGTTCGGGGGCCCCGCCCGCCCCACGGCGCCGGAGGCGGCCACGGAGGACGCCGACGACTCGTCCGCAACCTGTGACTGTCCGCGACTCGATCCGGTGGACTGGCACGAAGTCGAAAGCGACTGGTCCGACATCACCTTCCTCAAGACGGCGATCAGTGCCGCAGCCGGCGTCCCCCTTGGCTATCCCGGCGCGCGGGACGAACTTCGCGCGCGGGCCACGGCCGCCGGCGCCTCCGTTCCACCGGATGCCATGATCCTTCTCGGCGAAGGCAAGTTCCGCCGCCCCGTCATGCTCGAAGTCGAAGACCTGCCAGCCGGCCTGAAGGGGGTGGAACGGCCCGGCGGCGTCGTCTTCACCCGCCTCGTCCCCGCCTCGCTCGGCGAACTCCGCAAGGTCGTCAACGAAACCGTGGCGCTTGCCGAGGCCCGCTACGGGCGTAAACCGGATGACACCTGGCTCTGGTACCTCACCTGTCGCATCTGCTCAGCCGCGCGCAGCTTCGAAACGCTCGTCGTCGCCCACTACCGGTCATGAGCAACGCCGATCAACTGGAAATCGTCGGCTGGATGTTGCTGGCGGCCGTGCTCGGTTCGATCATCGGCGCCGAACGCGAGTTTCGCGGCCACGAAGCCGGCATCCGCACGAGCGGCCTCGTCTGCGCGGCCGCCGCGATCTTCGGCCTCGTCTCCTTTCGCGTCACCAACGACGACCGGATAGCCGCTGGCGTTGTTCAGGGAGTCGGCTTTCTTGGCGCCAGCCTGGTCTTCCAGCGCCGCCGCGGAGATGTCGGCGGCGTAACCACGGCTGCGACAGTCTGGGTCGTGGCAGCGGTCGGGCTGATGGTAGCCGCGGAGCTCTGGTTGAGCGCCGTGGTCATCACGGCCATCGTCGTCATGTTCCTGGAACTCGTGATTGTCTCCCAGTGGGTCTACGCGCGTGGACGGGACCATCGCCACCGCCCGGAACAGACCATCGCCCCAGGCGAGGGTGACGGTCAGTGACCGGTTGGCTACGATGGAGCGAATGATGGAACGATCATGGCGCAGCCTCCGCCTTACCCCGCCCCGCGGCGCATAGCCGGCGGGGCGTCTTCGCGGCCTTCGCCCCGGATCTCCCGTGGCGCTTCCTTCTTCCGATTTCCGTGATTCTTCGAGGTGACCGCCATGGCCGACCGATACGATCCCCATGCCATCGAGCCCGCGTGGCAGGCCCGCTGGGAGGCCGACGGCCTCTACCGCGCCCGCATCGATACCACCCGCCCGAAGTGGTACGCCCTTACCATGCTTCCCTACCCCAGCGGCAACCTGCACATCGGCCACTGGTACGCTATGACCCCATCCGACGCCCGCGCCCGCTACCTCCGGATGCGCGGCTACAACGTCCTCTTCCCCATGGGCTTCGATGCCTTCGGCCTGCCCGCCGAAAACGCCGCCATCAAGGACGGCATCCACCCCATGATCCGCACCTACGACAACATCAACCGCATGCGCGATCAGCTCAAATCCATGGGCACGATGTTCGATTGGGAACGCGAGATCATCTCCAGCGACCCCGAGTACTACCGCTGGACGCAGTGGTTCTTCCTCAAGCTCTTCGAACACGGCCTCGCCTACAAGAAGCTCTCCCCCGTCGACTGGTGCCCGAGCTGTAACACCACCCTCGCCCGCGAACAGGTGTGGGGCGATGATCGCCACTGCGAGCGTTGCGGCACTCCCGTGACCAAGAAGATCCTCGACCAGTGGTACTTCCGCACCACCCGCTACGCCGACGAGCTCCTGGACTACCAGGGCCTGGACTGGCCACACATGATCCGCGACATGCAGACCAACTGGATCGGCCGCAGCGAGGGCGCCTCCGTCGTCTTCACCTCGGAAGAGGGCGACCCGATCGAGGTCTTCACCACCCGCCCCGACACGCTCTGGGGCGCAACCTTCCTCGTCCTCGCGCCGGACCACCCCCTGGTCGCGAAGCTGACAACGCCCGGCCGCGCTGCCGCCGTCGAGGCCTACGTTGGCGAAACGACCCGCCGCACCGATATCGAGCGGGAATCGACCGAGAAGGAGAAGACCGGCGAGTTCATCGGCGCCTACGCCCTGAACCCCGTGAACGGCGAACGCGTGCCGATCTGGATCGCCGACTACGTGCTCCTTACCTACGGCACCGGCGCGATCATGGCCGTCCCCGCCCACGACCAGCGTGACCTTCAATTCGCCCGCAAGTTCGGCCTCCCCGTCCGCGTCGTCGTTCAGCCGCCCGGTGAGGCCCTGGACGGCGCCACCATCGCCGAAGCGTGGCCGGGCGATGGCCGGATGGTGAACTCCGGGCCGCTCAATGGCATCATCGCCGGCAAAGGGCCCGGGCAGAGCGTGAAGGCGGCCACCGCCCACATCGAAGAGCGCGGCACCGGCAAGGGCGCCGTCACCTACCGCCTGCGCGATTGGCTCATCAGCCGTCAGCGCTACTGGGGCGCGCCGATCCCCATGGTCTACTGCGACTCCTGCGGTATCCAGCCCGTCCCGCCGGAAGAGCTCCCCGTTCGCCTCCCGGAAGATGTCGAGTGGCGCCCGACCGGCGAAAGTCCGTTGAAGCTGCACCCCACCTGGTCCGTCACCGTTTGCCCCGGCTGCGGCGGTACGGCCCGGCGCGATACCGACACCATGGACACCTTCATGTGCTCCTCCTGGTACCACCTCCGCTACCTCAGCCCCCACTACGCCGAGGGGCCCTTCGACCCCGAGGAGTACGACTACTGGATGCCCGTGGACACCTACACGGGCGGCGCAGAGCACGCCACGATGCATCTGATGTATACGCGCTTCTTCCACAAGGCGTCGCGCACCATGGAGCTGACGAAGGGCCCCGAGCCGATGCTCCAACTGCGCAACCAGGGCCAGATCCTCGGCCCGGACGGCCAGCGCATGAGCAAGAGCCGCGGCAACGTCATCGACCCCGATGAGCAGGTCCGCACTTTCGGCGCGGACGCCGTCCGCGCCTACCTGATGTTCGGCTACCAGTGGTCCGAAGGCGGTCCCTGGAACACCGACAACATCACCGGCGTCGTGCGCTGGCTTCACCGCGCATGGGCGCTCTGCGTACCGGAAGCGGCGCTCACGCCGCGCGAAGCCGAAGTGACCGCCGTCCGCCAGCTCCAGCGCGCCGTTCACCAGGCGATCGGCCGGGTCACGAAGGACCTCGACGAGTTCCAGTTCAACACCATCATCGCTGCCTTAATGGAGTTGACGAACAGCTTCTACCGCCTGCGCGAAAGCTGCGAAGGCTCGTCCGAATGGGACGACGCGTTGGCCACCATGGTCCTCCTCATGGCGCCCGTCACGCCACACATCGCAGAAGAGCTCTGGGCGCGGCGCGGCCAGCCCTACTCCGTGCATACCCGGCAATGGCCGGCCTTCGACGCCGCCCTGGCGGCCGAGGAAGAAGTCACCGTCATCGTCCAGGTCAACGGCAAGGTCCGCGACCGTCTCACCCTCCCTGCGGGCGCCAACGAAGCCGAATCGCGAGCCGCCGCGCTCGCCTCGCCGCGGGTAGCCGAGTGGCTCGACGGCAAGACGCCAAGGAAGGTCATCGTCGTCCCCGGGAAGCTCGTCAACATCGTCGTCTGAATGCTGCATTCGCACTCGGCCCTTTGACGGGACCGCTCCCCCTCCCGCATAGAGTAGTCTGATACCGCGAAGAGATGAGGAACGTGACAATGCTGATCCGCTCGCGGCGGCGTACCTGGTTCGCGTCTATAGCGGTGGCCGGTGTGGCCGGCGCCGCGGTGGCCGCGGCAATCTTCTTCTTCCCTGGTGCGGGCGATTCGCGCCCGGTGGCGGCGACGGCCGAGCCGAGCAGCGAAGCCGCGACGACCTCCGGAGCGGCCCCCGGATCGGAGCAGGTGGCGGCCCGGGCGGGGACCGTGACGATGGCGGACCGCGTTGCCGCTATCGACGCCCTCGCCGCCTGCATGAGGGAAGCCGAGCTCCAGGGCGTCGAGGTGCGCCATGGTGAAGGTCTGCGGCGCGGCGGCGTTACCTTCCAGGTTAAGGAAGCCGAGGACATCGCGGCCGCCGATGCGCTCTACCGCGGATGCATTGAACGCACGACGAGCCCCGTCGAACGGGCCTGGGCGAAGCAGCAGGGCGTCCTGACGGCGGACGAGACAGAGGCGCTCCACCGGCGGTTGGAAGCGTGCGTGGCGGCTGGCGGTGTGCCCGATGAACAACTCGTCGGCGGCTCGTTCGGGTATTACCCCAACCCGCCGCTGCGCCACATCCAGATCGCCCGGGCGGATCTCGATAAATTCCATCAGTGCGCGCAGCGCGAAGAAGAGACGACCGGCCTCAAGCCACCGTTCCCGATCCCCGGCACCATTGACGAAGTCCACGCCTGGATGATGAACAGCGAGGGCCGGTGAGCCGCTCCGCCGCCGACGCCGGTTCAACAGTCTCCTCTGAAGCGGTCGGGCGAGGCTAGTACCAACGAGAGAAAGTCCACGATAGATGAGGCTCCACAACGGCCCCGCTGACTCCCCTCGCCCAGCGCCGTGGGAGAGCGACTGTGTTGCTGGTCAAGTAGTTAGCCACGGTTTGTGGTCTCTGA
>CAZQCR010000014.1:0-24400 GCA_964591745.1 uncultured Anaerolineaceae bacterium | reverse complement strand
TCTTCAACAGCCTCGCGAGCCATGCGAGGAGGCCAGCGCCGAGACCCATCACGAAGCGGCCGCCACTGAGGACGTCGATCTGGGCGGCCATCCGGGCGACGTCGACCGGCGTGCGAAAGGTAACCGGCGTGACCATCGGCCCGAAACGGATGGTCCGCGTCTCGCGGGCGGCGATGGCGAAGGAGAGGTAGGCCTCCAGCGAATCCTGCTGGGGGCCGATGAAGAAATGGTCGGAGCGGAAGACGCTCGGGAAGCGAAGGCGTTCGGCGAGGGCGAGGATGTGCGACCAGCGTTCCCACGTGAGCCCGTTCTGACCTTCCACCATGAGCCCGATATCCATGCCGCACCTCCTGCCGGAGAGTGTAGACGATAGGCGCGTGAGGAGAGGAACGGGTGCGCGGCCTCAGGCGCCGCCTTCACCGGTGAGTCCATAGCGCGGATAGGGCCCGAAGGCGGCACATTCGAAGTGGGCGAGGCCGACCGTCTCGCCCATCTTGAAGCGGACGAAGCTCTCCGCCAGCGGTGTCCCGAAATCGAGGACTTCGCCGTTCTCGACGATTCTGAATGGGTGGGAACAGTCCCACACCTCTCCTTCCTCGTGATACTCGCCCCGGTACACACCCTGGCCCAGCCGATCCTTGAAGCCCCCGAAGTAGCCGCCACCCTGGCAGTACACCCAGCCCATATCCTCCGCCTCGAACGAACGCTCGACGCCGGTAATGTCCGTGAGGGTGACGCGGCCGTCACGGAGGCGGGCGCTGCCCGGATAGAAGCGGAGGTCGTGGCTGACGCCCGTCACAGGGGTGCTGCCGTCCTCCTGCAGGATCGCGCCCGTCATCGGTTGAAACGTGCCATCAATCGCACGGTAGGCGCCGGACCACTTGACGCCGCGCTCGTCCTCCACAAACTCGTAGAACCCGGAATGGTCCGGCATGGAGTAGAGAACCCAGTTCCGAAGCCCGCGGGGGCCCGGGGGAATGGCCACGGGCGCGCCATGAAGGCGTGGTCCGCCGCGTCCGGGAAGAAAGCCCCATGAATGATTGCGGAAGAAGGCGTCCCGCTCCCGGCTGAGGGTGAAACGCTTGCCATCGACTTCGACCCAGCCCTCGACGCGGCCAGCGATCTCGTAGGTCATTCGTTCATGAATCAGCCGGCCATCGATGCGGAGCGCGCTGATGGGGCCATGGAACGGGACCCCAACCGAGTGGCAGACCACGTCACAGGCGATCCCGAATTCGTTCTCTTCCAGCACCAGGCGGATCGCTTTCATCGGTTCCAGTAGCTCGATGCGGAGAGGGCCGGCGCCGTAGTGGTCGATGTTCGGCCGAAGACGCCGGGAGACACGGAAGTTGTGCTGCTTGCCTTCGTGCCGGATGCACACGAAGCCATCGAGCACGTCATTGTTCTGGTAAAGCCGCACCGTTGAGACGAGTTGGACGTTCCCCCCGGCGTCGCAAAGGCAGATGTAGTGGCCGTCGTTCCAGTGCTTGTCGCCGCTCAGAACGGCGGCGAAGGTATCCGTGGTTTGGTGGACCGGGTACTCGTCGATCTTGGTTAGCATCGTTCTCCCATCGGGCGGCTCATGCCGGTCCCGCGGCCGTGAAGAAGTCGGGGCGCGGAGTCCCGGTCGCGTCGTAAACTGGCTCCGAGATCTCGATGCGGTACTTCGCCACGCTAGCGCCCTTCAGGCCGAACGACCCGAGGATCGCCCGCATCCCGTTGTAGTTGGGGCCCTTAAAGTGTGCGGCGAGCGCCTCTTCGTTCTCCCACCGCTCATACACGTAAATGGTCGATTCCGAAAGGCCGTCGATGGTCCACACGTAGTCCAGGCAGCCCACCTGGCGGCGGGTCGCTGCTTCGAGTTGCCGCCCGGCTTCCAGCGCCGCCTGGCGTTTCTCCGGATCGATTTCGACGGTGCCTGCGATGATGATCATCCATCCCTCCTCGGGTTGTGTGCTGCTGGCGCCCCACCCTGGGGGCGCCGGGAGGTCCCTGTGTTCGCCGAGGCCGAAAGATCTCCGGACGTCGGACAAGGGAAAGGGTGCCTATGGCACCAGGACAGCGCGGAACCGCACGAGGTTCGCCCGCATGCGGTCGTGCGCGCTGTTCAACTCGTCGAACGAATACCGCTCGATGATCGGTCGAATCCCGTGCCCTGCCGCAAGGGTGAGTACCTCCCTGACATCCTGCCGCGACCCGTAGAAGCTTCCAACGACCCGAAGCTGAAGAGCCGTGAAGAACGCGGGTGGGATCGGAAGAACGTCGCCGTCCGCCGCCGCGAGGACGATCGTGCCCTGCTTCGCCATGCCCGGCAGGAGCTGCGTCAGTGGCGTTAGCGAATTCGCGGTCTGCAGCACCACGTGCGCTCCGCCGCGCTTCGCCAGTTCCGCCGCGACAGAAGGTGCATCGCCAGCGAAGACCGCTCCGAGCTCCGCCGCCAGCGCGGCCTTATCCTGGCTCGAGCTGACAGCGTAAACCTCGGCCCCCATCGCCCGGGCGATCGGAATGGCCAGGTGGCCAAGTCCGCCGATCCCGACGATGGCGACGCGTTGGCCGGACTGAAGGTCACCGTTCTTGAGGCCGGCGTAGCTGGTGAGACCAGCGCAGAAGAAGGGCGCCGCGTCTTCGAAGGAGAGGGCGTCCGGCAACGCTATCGCATGGTCCGCTGGCATCCGGAGGTACTCCGCGTACCCGCCATCGAAGGCGAGGCCGGCCAGCCGTGTAAAGCCCTGGACGCAGGCCTCCTCTTCGCCCCCCCGGCAGTAGACGCAATCGCCGCAGGTGAAAAGCGCGTGCGCGCCCACGCGGTCGCCAACGCGGATAGCGTCCACTCCGGCGCCGACGGCGGAAACCACGCCCACGGCTTCGTGACCGGGGACCAGCGGCATCGCCGCACCACCGAGGGCGTCGATGATGCGAAGGTCGGTATAGCAGAGCCCGCAGGCCTTGACACTGAGGACGATCTCGCCTGGTCCTGGCGTCGGCTTCGCCACCTCACGGATCGCGAGGGGTGCCCCGAGCGTTTCGGCAACGGCGGCGCGCATGACGTCTCTCCTCCTCCGGCTACAGGCCGGACTTGCTGAGGTCCTTGAGCAGTTCGTATGTTCGCGCCGGCGAACCAGGGTCCTCCGGAACGGGCAGAATCGCGCCGTTGAAGTCGGTAACACCGACCTCAGCCAGGCGCTTGAGGTGGCGGCGGACGTGCGCCTCATCACCCACGATGGCGAGGTCCGCGACGGTGCTCCCGGAACCCTCGGCGGCGATTACCTGCTTGTACGAGTAGATCTGGCCGTACACCTGCCACACTTTGGCGCAGGATTCGCGCGCGGCCTGTTCATTGGTGGTCACGGCGATCGGCATGCCACTGAGGATGCGTGGGGCCGGACGGCCGGCGGCACTGGCGGCCTGCGTGATCGCCGGGACGACCGTCTGCTCGATGTAGTTCGGCCCACACCAGAAGAGGCTGGTCCCGTCCGCCAGTTCGCCGGTAGCTTTGAGCATCGCGGGGCCGAGCGCGGCGACGAGCACCTGGGGCACGGGAGCGCCAGGCACTTCGAGCCGGGTGAAGGGCGCGTTGTTCAGGCGGGCACGGTACTCCTCACCGGCGTAGTCCACCTTCTCACCATGCAAGAGCGGCATGAGCACGTTGAGGTAGTCCCGCAGGTGGCGGGCGGGCTTCGCCCAGTGCAATCCCTGCCAGTCCTCGACGATGAACTTGTGACTGAGGCCGATTCCCAGGGTGAATCTGCCTCCCGTCGCGAGGGAGGTGGTCAGGGCCTGCTGGGCCATCACCATCGGGTGGCGGGGGTAGGTGGGAACGACGGCCGTGCCGAGCTCGATGCGGCTGGTGGCGGCGCCGGCCATCGCCAGCACGGTCATCGCGTCGAAGTTCAGGTGGTTGCCTATCCAGGCCGATGGCAGGCCGTCGTCTTCGGCGCGCTTCAGCCGTTCGATCATCCCGGCGATGCCGGACTGGTCGGTTGGGAAGGGGGAACTGGTGGTGATCTTCACGGGATGTCCTCCAGACTGCATGGCGCCCGCAGCGCGGGCCTCGCCGTTGGCGCGACGGTCGCGCGGCCCCGAGCCCGGATCGTGATTACGCCAGGCCGCGTTTCTTCAGTTCCCTGGGCAACCGCTCGGCGTCAGAGCTGAGCCGTGGTCCTCGCGCCTCGGGCGGGAGCTGGCCCGCGGCATCGGCGAACATCTTCGCCCCGTCGTACGTGATCCACTTCTCTGGCACCACCTCGAGGACGATACGCACCGGTGAGTCGAGCATCTTCGCGAATGCGGCGGCCGCCTGCGGGTTCGGGTTCAGGTGTTCGGCGAATTCCCGGTAGAACCAGTCCTTCGTCTCCTGATCTTCGTGAATGATGCAGCGGCCCTTCGCGGTCGCGGTCTTGCCCCCGCCAAGCGGCGTCCCCGTGCTGGTCACACAGACGGAGACGCGCGGGTCGCGGCGTACCGCGGCGACACGGTGGCGATGGGCGCCAAGGGTGATCCAGAACCGCCCGTCCTTCCAGAGGTAGGACATGATGACGCCCACGGGCCAGCCGTCCTTCGTTCCCCACATGAAGACGCACTCACCGTGCGTCCGGAGCAGCTCTTCCAGTTTGTCCGCGTCAAGCGGATAGGTGGAGACGGCTTCGTAGTCCTGGATGGCTTCAGCCATGACGTGTCTTCTTTCTCGCCGCGTCCCGCGGCGACGCTAGCCGACGGCCGGGAGTTCGGTCCCGATCAGCTCTTCGAGGCCCTTCAGGTTGTTGCCGAAGACCATGTTGTGGATCGGCGGCCCGAGCAGTTCGATGATCGTCCCGCCCTCCCGGGCGTCGATATACACCAGGCTGTGGGGCGTGACCTCGGAGAGGACCTCTTCGAGCGTCGATCCGCCATTGATTTGGACGATGCCCGCCTTCGGGATGATCCAGTCGACGCGGCCGCCGTTCGCCACCGCCTTCCGGGTCGCTTCGATGACATCCGGGACGTAAACGCCGAGATGCTGGATGCCTTCGCCGTGGTCGCGAATCCAGTCGCTGTGAGGCGTGTTGCCTTCCTGCACCTCGATGATCTCGATGGCGAGCCCGGCCATCGCGCCGTAGTAGACCTTCATCTTCGCGGGCCGGCCGTACTGGTCGATGACGTTGTACTCCGGCATGAGGCGGAAGGTGGCGCCGAGCATCCGTTCGTAGCGAAGGGCGGTAGCCTCGGCATCGCGGACGGCGTAACCGAGATGGTGGGCAACGTGAGCAGCGGGGACAGTCAATGGAGTCTCCTCAATCTGGACAGTGGGCCAGCACTTTGGCCGGGTGCAAAGTATCAGTGAACGCGCGGAGTCTAGCAACGCGGGGTAACGGCGGCAACGTCGAGGGCAAGGGCGCGCCAGGACCCCGTGAGCGCTGCGTGGGCCGCTTCGTACGCGTTTGTTCCCAGGCGGGTACAATCCCGCTCGCACCGCGGAGGTGGGATGACACTCTCGATCGCCTATCGCAACATGCGCACCGGCAAGGCGCGAATCGCCTTCTCGATCGCCGGGGTGGCGGTCGCTGTCCTGCTCCTCTCGTTCATCCTCGCGCTCTATCGTGGCTGGAACGACGGCCTGGTCACCTACATCGACAACTCCGAGGCCGACATCTGGGTCGCGCCCTACGGGGCCGATAGCTTCTTCACACCGGGCTTCTTCTCTGACTTCGTCGTCGATGAGATCAAGAAGCAGCCCGGGGTCATCGGCGCGTCGCCGCTGCTCTACCGCCCGGTGAAGCTGGGCACGGGGGGCGAGGCCTACGACACCTGGGTGGTCGGCTTCCAGCCGGATGGGCTCGGCGGGCCTTCGCGCGTGACAAAGGGCGCCAGGACCCCGGCGCGCGGTGAGATCATCATCGACGAGGTCCTGTCCGACATCGCAGGCGTCGGGATCGGTGACCGCGTTGATATCGGCGGCACGGAGATGACCGTTTCCGGCATCTCGACGGGCGGGAACGTCGTCTTCGCCCAGATCTCCTTCATCCACCAGGATGACGCCCGCGAGCAGTTCCTGAAGCTGATCGCCGGCACCCCCGCCGAGGGGCAGCTGAACAAGATCATCAACCTCGCCCTCGTGCAGACCGAGCCAGGCCGTGAAAAGGAGGCGGCGGAGGCGATCCGGAAGAACGTCATCGGCGCCGTCCAGCCGTTCCTCCCGCAGGAGTACGCCGACGAGAGCCGGGCGGCGCTCCAGCAGAGCATGCTGCCGATCCTTCTGCTCATCCTCTTGATCGCGATGCTCGTGGGAACGCTGGTGATGGGGCTGACCGTGTACACATCGGTATTGGAAAAGGAACGGGAGTTCGGCGTCATCAAGGCCCTGGGCGTACGCCCGTCCGGACTCCTCCGGGTCATCCTCGAACAGGCGCTCGTCTGCTGTCTCGCCGGGTTCGTCGTGGGCGTGATTGGCGCGCTGATCGCGGCCGCCCTGGCCAAAGAGGCGGTCCCGCAGTTCGTCGTCCTCTTCCGCTGGAGCGACATCTTCCTCGTCCTGGGAGCAGCCGTACTGATGAGCGTCGTCGCTTCGCTCGTCCCGGCGGGGCGGATCGTCCGGGTAGACGCGTTGACGGTGTTCAAAGCATGAACGCGCGGCCGATGCTCTCTGTGGCCCGGAGGAACATGGTCGCCGGCAAAGGGCGGACGGCCTTCTCGATCGCCGGCGTGGCGGTGGCCACGCTCCTGCTCGTCTTCGTCGTCGGCCTCTACCGGGGCTGGAATGGCGCCCTGGCGGAGTACGTCGAGAAGACGCCGGCCGACATCTGGGTCGTCGGCGACGGCGCGGATAGCTTCTTCACACCCTCCATCCTCTTCAACAGCGTGATGCTCCCGATTCGCGACACGCCGGGCGTCGAACGCGCCGATAGCGTCGTTGGCCGGCCGATGAAGCTCCGCGTGGGCGACCAGCGCTGGGACTCGTACATCGTCGGCTTCGATGCGAACGCAGCCGGCGGGCCGGTCCGCGTGAAGAAGGGCTCGGGCACGCCGAAGGACTTCGAGATCGTGATCGACGACGTGCTGGCGCGAACTTCCGGGCTGGATGTCGGCGATGAGGTGATTGCGGGCCGGACGCCGTTCACGGTGGTCGGGATCGCGGAGGGCGGCAACCTCGTCCTGGCCCAGCTCTCGTTCGTAGCCAAGGACGCAGCGCGGTCGCTCCTCGGGCTCGACCAGATCGTCTCCTTCGTCCTCGTGCAGACGGCGGATGGCCAGGAAGACGCGGTCGTCGAGCGGATCAACGCGAACGTCCCCGGAGTGGCGGCTTATCGCTCGGCCGTGTTCACGGAGAACAGCCAGAAGGTGCTGCGGCGGAGCATCCTGCCGGTGCTCCTCGTGATCGTCGTGATGGCCGTGCTCGTCGGGACGATCGTCGTCGGGTTAACGGTCTACACGGCGGTGGTCGAGAAGGAACGGGAGTTCGGCATCCTCAAGGCGTTCGGCGTGCCCGCGCCCGGGCTGCTCCGGGTGGTCTTCGAACAGAGCGTCATCTGCGGCGGGGCGGGGTTCGTTGTCGGTGTCGCGCTCGCCTTCCTCACGGGGTGGCTGGCCGAGCTGGCGATCCCCCAGGTGACGACAGACTTCTGGATCTCCGATCTCGCGATGGTCCTGGCGGCAGCCGCCGTCATGAGCCTGCTCGCGAGCCTCATCCCCATGCAGCGCGTCATCCGGGTAGACGCGATGAGTGTATTCAAGGCGTGACAGCATGACGAAACTGAAGATGACCAACGTGACCAAGGAGTTCGCCCTCGGAGACCGCACGGTGCGGGCGCTCGATGGCATCGACTTCGAGCTGGGCGACCGCGAGGTGGTGGCGCTTCTCGGGCCCTCCGGTTCGGGGAAGACAACGCTCCTGACGATCGCCGGCGCGCTCCAGCGGCCGACTTCCGGGACGGTCGTGGTCGCGGACGAAGAGATCCAGGACAAGCCTGAGCGGGAGCTGGCGCGGATACGCCGGGAGAAGATCGGCTTCATCTTCCAGAGCTATAACCTGCTGGCGGCGCTGACGGCCCTGGAGAACGTGCAGTACATGCTCGAACTGAAGGGCTACCGCGGGCGGCATGCACGGGACCGGGCGAGGGGGATCCTCGAGATGCTGGGGATGGCCCACCGCGCGGACCAGCTGCCGAAGCGGCTGAGCGGTGGCGAACAGCAGCGCGTGGCCGTGGCCCGGGCGTTCGCCAGCGGCGGCGAGCTGATCCTGGCCGACGAACCGACGGCGAACCTCGACCACGAGCGGGCGATCGAGCTGACGCAGCTCCTACGCGCGGTGAGCCGCGACCTGGCCGTGCCGATCCTGATGGTCACGCACGATTTCCGCTCCAGCCAGTTCGCGGACCGCGTGCTCTGGCTCGAGGACGGGCACATCCGCCCGATCGAACACGAGACGGTGGCGGCGATGGTGCCGCCGCGCTTCGAAATGAAACCAAGGCCAACGGCCTGAATCGACAGTCCGGGCAGCTGAGCGCGATACTCCGCCCTACTCAGCGCCCGGAGCAGTGGCCATGGCATCGCAGTTTCTCGACCTCGTCGAACGCCTCTGGCACGGGGAGGCGGATACCACCGAGTTTCATCCCGTCCACACGCGGTTCCCCGAGGCCGAGGAACTGGCGCCGGGCCTTCTCTACTACAAGGGCATCGCCAGCGTGAACACGCTCGACACCGGCGACGGACTGGTGATGCTCGATACGGGCACATCACAAGACGCTCCCACGGTCTTCTCCGAAGTCCGCAAGTGGCGAGCGGATGCCCCGCTGGCGGCGGCCGTCTACTCGCATCACCACATCGACCACATCTTCGGCACGATCCCGTTCGAGGCCGAGGCGAGGGAGAGGCGCTGGACGCAGCCCCTGGTCTACGCCCACGCCGCCATCCCCGGCAACTTCGACCGCTACACGAAGACGCTCGGCTGGAACACGGCGATCAATCTCCGTCAGTTCGCGCTCCCCCAGGCGCGTTTCAGCTGGCCCGAGCAGTACCGCTATCCCGACGTGACCTACAACAACCGGCTCACCTTCCGGCGCGGCGACTGCACCTTCGAGCTGCACCACGCCCGCGGCGAGACCGATGACGCGACCTGGACCTGGATCCCGGAGCGAAAGATCCTCGCGCCGGGCGACCTCTTCATCTGGGCGACGCCCAACGCTGGAAACCCGCAGAAGGTGCAGCGCTATTGCGGCGAATGGGCCGCCGCCCTGCGCGAGATGTCGGGGCTGGGGGCGGAGCTGCTGATGCCCGGGCACGGTCTCCCGCTCACGGGCGCCGGGCGCATCCGCCAGGCGCTGAGTGACACGGCCGAGCTGTTGGAATCGCTCGAAGCGCAGGTGCTGGCCCTAATGAACGCCGGGGCGCCGTTGGACCGCGTGCTGCACGAAGTCGTGGTCCCGGCGCACCTGTTGGAGAAGCCCTACCTGCGGCCCGTCTACGACCATCCGCAATTCATCCTCCGGAACATCTGGCGGCTGTACGGGGGCTGGTACGACGGAGAGCCAGACAACCTGCTTCCAGCCCCGCGGGCGGAGCAGGCACGCGAGTGGGTCGCACTCGCCGGCGGGCTGGACGCCGTGCTGGAGCGCGCGGCGGCACTCCAGGCCGAGGGCAACCTGAGGATGGCGAGCCATCTGGTCGAGTTCGCGGTGATCAGCGCCCCCGATTCGAAAGAGGCCCACAGCCTTCGCGCAGAGGTCTACGCCGCGCGCTCGAAGCTGGCCGTATCTTCGATGGAACGGAACATCCTGAACCATGCGGCGGCCGCGAGCAGCCAGGGCAAGCGGGACCTGGCCGGGGAGTACTAGTTCTGTCGGACCCGCTCATAACCGACTGCAACGACAACGCCGGCGGCGATCTCCGCGCGAACCTCGGGGGCTATGACCCCGAGCAGCCGTAGGAATCGCTCCGTGGCCACGGCACGAAGTTGGAGGATATCCGCGGCTGACTCGACGCTCAATCCGTTTGCCGGAGTCGGCTGTACGAACACCCTGGCGGTCTGGTTCGCAAATCTCGGCTGCTACGACGTCATCGGGACCACAAGCGGCCAAGTGCCAGGGGAAGTAGTCCGCTCAGCTGGGGTCGATGCGGTGCCAGACACGCATGAGAAGGAGGCTGACGACCATCAGCCCCGCAATCGCGCCACCGACAGGGAGGACGGTCTTCACCCAGTCGATACCGGCGCCCTCGTCCGAAGTCGTGGCAGGCACAGAGTATTGGTTGGTTTGCGCACGGACGCGGGCGATGAGCGAGGCTTCGGGAACGTCGGATGTGTCGCCCTTGTTGAGGCTGCGGGCGCGGCCATCGGCGAGGACATAGACCGCACGCGATGACGGCCAGGCGAGGCCGTCAGCCGTCTGTTGCGCCATCACGAGGACGCGCGCACCGACCGCGACGGACAGGGCTGGCGAGCGGCAAGGATCGGGGAGAGTGGTGATGAGGCGGACATCGGCCAGGTTCGGGTTCCCCTTCAGGAAGGCCTCGGGCGTGAGGTCGAGCGTCCCGCGGTCCGCGACGGCGCCCGAGCCCACCGTATGGACGGTGCCCAGAACAATCAGCGGAGAAGCCTCGACAAGGGCGAGGAATTCGGCATCGCTGGGAGCGCCGGGGCAGACCTGCGCGGCCGCCTGCGTGAAAACGGCGGCTCCCGGAACGAGAGCCGCCGTTGTAAGAGCGATGAGCGCGAGCAGCCTAGCCGCGAGCCTCTGCAAACTGGTAGATCTTCCCTTCGGTCTTGATGGCGGGTGCGATCACCATCTCCGCCTCCTGGAACTCGCGAACGGTGTGGGATCCACACATACCCATGGCCGTGCGGAGCGCGCCAACGAGATTCTCCGTGCCATCCGTCCGGCTGGTTGGGCCGTAGAGCAGCTTCTGGAGATTGGTGTGAACACCGACATGGACACGCGTCCCACGGGGCAGGTTTGCGTGTGGGGTGGCCATCCCCCAGTGATAGCCGCGGCCGGGCGCTTCGGTGGTGGAGGCGAACGGCGAACCCATCATCACCCCGTCGGCGCCGGAGACGAAACACTTGCAGACATCGCCCCCGGTGCGAATGCCACCGTCGGTGATGATTGGCACGTAGTTTCCCGTCTCCTGGAAGTAATAGTTACGAGCGGCGGCACAATCGATCGTCGCCGTTACCTGGGGGACGCCGATACCGAGGACTTCGCGGCTGGTGCAGGCGGCGCCCGGCCCGACACCAACAAGGACGGCAGCGACGCCGGTTCGCATGATCTCAAGGGTGGCGGCGAAGCCAACGGTGTTGCCGACCACGACGGGAATATGGATGTCGCGGAAGAGCTTGTCGAAGCGGAGCCCTTCGACGCTGGTCGATTCGTGGCGCGCGGTGGTCACCGTGCTCTGAACGACGAGGATGTCGCAGCCGGCCTCCTGGATGAGGCGGGCATACTTCTTGGTGATAACCGGGGTCACGGAAACGGCGGCAATGGCGCCAGCCGCTTTAATCTCATGGATGCGACGCGCTATCAGGTCCTCGCGAACGGGGAGCTGATAGGCGCGCTGGAGGATGGCAGTGGCCTCCTCGCGGTTGACGGAGGCAACTTCCTGGAGGATGACGCTGGGGTCATCGAAGCGGCAGTGAACGCCCTCGACGTTGAGGACACCGAGACCGCCCGCCTCGTGCATGGCGATAGCGAAGCCGGGGTCCACGACGGCGTCCATGGCGGAGGCCAGGAAAGGGATCGCGAACTCGTGGCCACCAATGGTCAGCCCAAGCCTCACGAGTTCCGGATTGATCGTGACTTCTCCGGGGACGATGGCGACTTCATCGAAGCCGTACGCCCGGTGGAGCTGTTTAAACTGTGGAACTGGGACGTTGCTGGAATCAAACGGCGCAGGGCCGCGCTCCAGGTGATCGGAGCCGGCGGAGGTTGGAGAAACAGCAGTACTCAATTCAGCGCAATCCCGGGATGTAAGATGCGGACCACGAAAGGGGCCGCCTGTTACGATTCGAGTGTAGGCGTGCCCTTACGGGCGGGTCAACCAGATTATCACTTTCTATCATAGTTATGCACAGTCGCACCATTGGATAACCAACAGATCTTGCGCCCCGGCCTTTATGTCGTCGCGACTCCGATCGGGAACCTCGGCGACCTTTCGCCGCGGGCGCTCGAGGTCCTCCGAGAGGCGACCGTGGTTGCGGCGGAGGACACCCGCGTCAGCCGCAAGCTACTCCAGCTCGCCGGGGCTGAGGCAAGGATGGTGAGCCTGACCGAACACAACGTTGGAGCGCGGTCGGCGGAACTGATCGAAGCGGCTTCCAGCGCCGTGGTGGCCCTCGTGAGCGATGCCGGCACGCCCGCGGTGAGCGACCCAGGGGCGCGCCTGGTGGATGCGATGCACGCGGCCAGCATCCCCGTCTTCGCGGTTGCCGGGCCATCGGCGCTGGCGGCGGCGATCTCCGTCGCGGGCTTCGACGGGAGCGCGCTCTTCCTCGGGTTCCTGCCGAAACAGGCCGGAGCACGGCTGGCGCGATTGAAGGCGGCCGCCGAGACCGCCGACACCGTGGTCTTCTTCGAGAGCCCCAACCGCCTCGGGCGCACCCTGGGCGAACTGGCGGACGCGCTCGGCGACCCCGAGGTCGCCGTCTGCCGCGAACTGACGAAGCTTCACGAGGAGACGGTACGCGGCCGTGCCAGCGAACTCGCGGGGCGCTTCGCGGAGGCGCGGGGCGAATGCACCGTCGTGGTCAGGTCGCCCGTGGCGGCGGCTATCGCCAGCGAAGCGGAGATCGCCGAATACATGGCCGAAATGCAGCGTGCCGGTGCACGGCGAAGCGCCGCGGCGGCTGAAGCGGCACGGCGCTTCGGGGCATCCCGGCAGGTGGCCTACAGCCACTGGAACGAGGCCTGAACGAGCAGGTTCCGCTGAACGCCGGTGCGGGACCATGTGCTAGACTTGGGCCACCCAACAGGTTCGTGAGTGACTCTTGTCCGAACGCATTCTTGTCTGCGTCGCGTGGCCATACGCGAACTACCTCCTCCATGTAGGGCACGTAGCTGGCGCCTACCTCCCGGCCGATATCTTCGCCCGCTACGAACGGCTGGCCGGGAACGACGTCGTGATGGTTTCGGGGTCCGATTGCCATGGGACGCCGATCACGGTGACGGCGGACCGCGAAGGCGTGACACCGCGCGAGGTCGTCGACCGATATCACCCGAAGACGTTGGAGACGTGGGAGCGGCTGGGAATCAGCTTCGACCTGTTCACGACCACGCTCACCGAGAACCATTACGCCACAACACAGGAGGTCTTCCTCAAACTCCTGGAACACGGCTTCCTCGAGAAGGGCACCGAAGACCAGCTCTATGACCCGGAGGCCGAGCGTTTCCTGCCGGACCGCTACGTCGAAGGCACCTGCCCGCATTGCGCCTTTCGGGAGGCCCGCGGCGACCAATGCGACAACTGCGGCCGGACCCTGGATGCGACCGAGCTGAAAGACCCTCGAAGCAAACTGACGGGCGCGACACCGATCCTCCGGCAATCGGAGCACTTCTACCTTCAGCTCTCGAAGCTTCAGCAGCCGCTTGAAGAGTGGGTGGGTAAGCAGGCGCACTGGAGGAAGAACGTCCTCAAGTTTACGCTGGGCTGGCTGACCGAAGGGCTGAAGAACCGTGCCATCACGCGCGACATCTCCTGGGGCGTTCCCATCCCTCTCGACGGATACGAGGCGAAGCGCATCTACGTCTGGTTCGACGCCGTGATCGGCTACCTTTCGGCGACGCGCGAGTGGGCACAGGCGAAGGCGGAACCGGACGCCTGGCGGCCCTTCTGGGAAGACCCGGATACGAAGGCGTACTACTTCATCGGCAAGGACAACATCCCCTTCCACACGATCATCTGGCCCGCGATGCTGATGAGTCACGGTGGCCTGAACCTGCCCTACGACGTGCCAGCGAACCAATATGTGAACTTCACGGCCGGCCAGAAGCAGAGCAAGTCGAAAGGCACCGGCACCTGGGTGCTGAACCTGCTCGATGTCTACGCGCCAGATACCGTCCGCTTCTACCTCACTTCGATCATGCCGGAATCGAACGACTCGGTGTTCAACGAAGATGAGCTGATCCGGGCGAACAACGACATCCTTATCGCAACGTGGGGGAACCTCGCGAACCGGGTTATCTCGATGATTCACCGCAACTTCGGCGGCGTCGTCCCCGAGGTGGGGCCGCTGGCGCCGGAGAGCGAAGCGCTTCTCACGGAGGCGCGGAACGCGTTTGCCACAGCGGGCGCCGAGTACCATCTCTGTCACTTCCGCAACGCGCTGAACGAGTGTCTGAAGCTGGCCCAGCTCGGCAACCGCTACCTGGACGAGCGCGCGCCCTGGAAGGCCGTGAAGACGGACCAGGCGCACGCGGCCGAGACGCTGGCCACGGCTCTTCAGGTGATCAACGCCCTGAAGCTCCTGCTGAACCCGATTCTGCCGTTCTCCACCACACAGCTCCACGCCGACCTTGGGCTGGAGGGCGGCATCGGCTCTAGCGGCTGGGCCTACCAGCCCGTTCCCGCCGGGACGAAGCTCGGCGGACCGACGCCGCTCTATGCCAAGATCGATGTCCTGGCAGGCGAACCCGCGCAATGAGGCTGATCGATACCCACTGCCACCTGCAGGATTCCGCCTTCGAAGGCGACATCGAGCCGATCGTCGAGCGGGCGCGGGCGAACGGGGTGACCGCCATGCTTCTCTGCGGCTACGACGCACCATCGAACGAGGCCGCCCTTCGGATCGCCGAACGGTTCGAGGACGTGGTCCCGGCGCTCGGCATCCACCCCCACGATGCCACGGAGGCGACGCCGGGCCTCCTCGCCGATATCGAGGCTCAAGCGCGAAAAGGCGCCGTCGCGGCCATCGGCGAGATCGGCCTCGACTTCTACCGCGACCTCTCGCCACGCGCCACACAGCGGAAGGTGCTGGACGACCTGCTCGGGATCGCCGTTCGCACGGCGCTGCCCGTCTCGGTTCACACGCGTGGCGCGGAGGATGCAGTCTACGAACAGCTGGCCGCGTATAGCGCCGCTTCCCCACTTCGAGCAACGGGCCGGGCCGTTGGCGTGATGCATTGTTTCGGCGGCACGCTGGACCAGGCCCTGCGCTACATCGAGATCGGCTTCGCGATTTCGTTCGCCTGCGCGATTACCTACCCGAAGAACGAGGAGGGCCGGCGAATGGCCGCCGGGCTTCCTTCGGGGACCTTCGTGGTAGAGACAGACGCCCCCTATCTCCCGCCCCAGGGACTGCGCGGAAAGCGGAACGAACCGGCCAACGTAGCCAGCGCGTTAGAAGCGGTAGCCGCGGCCCGCGGCATCAGCCCGGAACGTGCGGCGGCGGAGACGACCGAGACGGCCAGCCGGCTGCTCGGCCTCGCCCTCCCGGTTGGGGCAGCCGCATGGTGACGCAAGCCCAGATGGCGAGCCTCTTCGGTCCCGTGGCAGAAGACATGGTCCTGGTCGAAGACCTGCTGGAATCGATCAAGAAGGTCGACCTGCCACCCCTGCGCCGGATGCTGGAACACGCGCTCGAGGCGCGCGGCAAACGGATGCGGCCCGGGCTCGTACTCCTCGCTGGCACCTTCGGCGACTACAACCTGAACCGGCTGGTGCCGCTGGGCACAGCCATCGAGCTGCTGCACACGGCGAGCCTGGTGCACGACGACGTGGTGGATGGCGCGTCGAGCCGGCGCGGCCGGCCGACGGCCAACGCCGTCTTCGATAACGCCCTGACGGTGCTGCTGGGCGACTACATGTTTGCCAACGCCGCCGAGATGGTAACGCGCACCGGGAGCCTGCCGGTGACCCGCCTCTTCGCTCTCGCCCTGATGAAGATGACAAGCGGCGAACTCGACCAGGACGCGGCCGCCTTCGATGTTGGCAAGGACATTCAGAACTACCTCTGGCGCATCGGCGGGAAGACCGCTTCGCTCTTCGCCAACGCGACCGAGGGCGGCGGCATGCTCGCGGGCTGCAGCGAAGCCGATACGGAAGCCCTGCGGATGTACGGCTACAGCCTTGGAATGGCCTTCCAGATCGTCGACGACATCCTCGACTACACCGGCGACGAAGTGAGCATGGGCAAGCCCGTAGGCAGCGACCTGCTCGAAGGCACCGTGACGCTGCCCGGGCTGCTCCTGATCGAACGCTCACCCAAGGACAACCCGATCAAGCGATTCTTCGTCGCCAAGCGGGACCGCGAGGCCCGGCTCCAGGATGCCATCCAGGCGGTTCGTGAGACGGGCGTGCTGGAAAAGTCTATGGACATGGCACGGGACTACGTTCGCCGCGCGAACGAAGCCATCGGCGCGCTACCGCCGACGGGGGCGCGCGAAACGATGGTCGAACTGGGCGAGTACGTCCTTACGCGGACGAGCTAGCGTTCTCCGGAGTTCCACCGGTCCCGGCTACCCTTACTCAGTCTCGGCACCAGCACTTGTCTCAACGGACCATTCGAGCCAGCCGCCGTCCATCCGGTACGCCTCGAATCCTCGCTCACGCAGCAGCGCCACGGCCTCGTCGGCAGAGTGGCAGAAGGCGCCACGGCAGTAGGCGACGACGGGCCGGTCGCGAGGGACATCGTCGAGCCGGCCCGGGAGCGCCTCCAGACTGATCGACAGCGCGCCGGGAAGATGGCCACTTTCGTACTCCAGGCCTGGCCGCACATCCAGAACGGTGTACTCCCCCAGGGCCAGGAGGCGGACGACTTCGGAACGGGAGAGGGCTGGACCCGCTTCGGCGACCTCAAACTGCTCGACGATGCGGGAGATCTCGGGCAGACGCTCTTCGGCCACGGTGCGCAGCTGCAGCCAGAGTTGCCGCACGTCATCCCCCGCAAGCCGATAGACGACGCGCGTGCCATCTCGCCGAGAGTCGACCAGGTGGGCGGTCCGGAGTGTTTGGAGGTGTTGGGAGACGTTGGCCATAGACATCTCCGTCTCAGCGGCCAGCGCCTCGACGTGACGGGGCGCCTGGGCAAGGAGGTCGAGCAGTTCGAGGCGGCGGTCGCTGGCCAGGGCCTGGGCGATGCGTGCGAACTGTGGGTAGATGAGTTGCTTGAAGGGGCGATGGCTCACCCTGACGAAGGTACAGGTTGAGCCCAGCAATTTCAATTGAGAAACTTATCAAGATATCTATTGACTATGCGGGAACTGAGATAGATACTCTCGGCAGACGCTGGAGGAGTATCTCATGACCGCTGGAACGGCGGATCGCAAATGATTGGGCGCAGAGAGACTCCATGGCTGATGGGGGCGAACTGACGGCGCCCGGGTCGCGGCCATTCACGCCGCCGCGCCGGGTGCTGGGGCTGCGGGCGAATTGGAAGCAGTTCGTGCTGCTCCTGGCGATCAACGCGTTCGTGGGCGGAATGGTGGGCCTGGAGCGTTCGGTCCTGCCGCTGCTCGCGAAGGACGAGTTCGGGATCGCCTCGAAGACGGCGGCGGTTTCGTTCATCGCCGCCTTCGGACTGGCGAAGGCGCTGACCAACCTGGTCGCCGGCCGCCTTTCCGAGCGTTTCGGCCGAAAGCGGGTGCTCATCGCCGGCTGGCTGGCCGCGGTGCCGGTACCGATCCTTATCATCCTCGCCCCGAGCTGGGGATGGGTGGTTGGCGCGAACGCGCTGCTCGGTATCAACCAGGGGCTGGCCTGGTCGATGACGGTCAACATGAAGATCGACCTGGCGGGCCCGAAGCGGCGGGGGACGGCGCTCGGCCTGAACGAGGCGGCGGGTTATCTCTCCGTTGCCGCCGCGGCGTTCCTGGCCGGTGTCATCGCCCAGCACCAAGGGCTGCGGCCGGAGCCGTTCTACCTGGGCATCGCGTTCGCGGCCGCAGGTCTGGCGCTGACGGTTCTCTTCGTCCGCGACACGACCGCATTCGTCGTCATGGAGGCCGGTGTGCCCAGCGAACGGCAGTCGCTGCGGCGAAGCTTTGGCGACGCCACGTGGCGCCGTCCGGCACTCGTCGGCGTAAGCCAGGCGGGCTTCGTGAACAACCTGAACGACGGACTGGCCTGGGGCGTCTTCCCGCTGCTATTCGCCAGCCGAGGGCTTGGCCTGGATCAGATCGCCGTGCTGGCAGCAGCCTACCCGCTGGTCTGGGGCGGGTTGCAGCTCGTTACGGGATGGGCCAGCGACCGCCTGGGGCGGCGGCCCCTGGTGACCGCCGGGATGTTGATCCAGGGCGGGGCGATCGCGATGGTCGCCGCGGCGGACGGCTTCGGAATGTGGCTGGTGGCGCTAATCGGACTGGGGGCAGGCACGGCGATGGTCTATCCGACCCTTCTGGCGGCGGTGGGCGACGCCGTGAGCCCACACGCGCGCGCTACGACGCTCGGCGTTTACCGGTTCTGGCGCGACGCCGGGGCGATGGCGGGCGCCCTCATCGGTGGGGCCCTCGCGGACCTGTTCGGCTTCGCCTCGGCGCTCTACGTCGTCGCCCTGCTCACCGCCGCGTCAGGAATCGTGGCCGCGCGTACGCTAACGGCCGGCCGCCCACAGGAGGCATCGCAATGACCATTGTCCCGTTCGTCCATGAAGGCCTCGGCAACAGCTCGTACCTCGTGCCGTTGCCCGGGGGAAAGGCCGCGCTGGTTGATCCCGATCGGTCCGCCGGCCGCTACCTCGCGGCCGCCGAGGCCCACGGGCTGACCGTAACCCATGTCTTCGAGACGCATCTGCATGCGGATTTCGTGAGCGGCGCCCGAGAAGTGGCGGCGAGGACGGGGGCCACGGTGTTCGCCTCTGCGGGTGCAGAGGCTCAGTTCCCGCATCGGCCGCTGAGCCAGGGAGAGGTGGTGGAGGTCGAGGGTTACCGGTTTGAGGCTGTCGCGAGTCCCGGTCACACGCCGGAACACGTCTCGTACCTGCTGCGCCCGGGTGGCGGCGAGCCGACCCTGTTCAGCGGCGGCTCGCTCATCGTCGGCGGAGCGGCCCGGACGGACCTGATCTCGGCAAGCCTCACGGAGGAACTCACCCGCGCACAGTTTCGCACGATCCGCACCGCCTTCTCCGGCCTGCCGGACAGCACGCTCCTTCTGCCAACGCACGGCGGCGGGTCGTTCTGCTCAACCGGAAGTGGGTCCGAACGGACCTCTACGCTCGGGCAGGAGCGGAGGAGCAACCCGCTCCTGGGCGCCTGGGACGAGAAGGACTTCGTGCGGTGGTTCCCGACCACCTTCCCGGCCGTGCCGCGGTACTTTTTCCAGCTGCGGGCGGTGAACCAGCGGGGACCCCGCCTGCGATCAGAGGTTCCCGCACTCGCCGCCCTGGAGCCAGCGGAGTTCGAGCGCATGACGGCGGGGGCGGTGGTGGTAGACGTTCGCCCTCAGGCGGCCTTCATGGACGGGCACGTTCCAGGGGCGTTCAGCATCACCTTCCGGGACGCGTTCGCCACCTGGCTGGGCTGGCTGGTGGCGCTGGATTCGCCACTGCTCTTCGTCCTGGGGGAAGAGCAGCTCGAACGGGTCCTTGAAGAGAGCCTGCTCGTCGGACACGAGCGGTTCGTTGGGGTGCTTCGCGGTGGAATGGAAGCGTGGAACGCCGCGGGCCTGGCCAGCGCGTGGGCCATCCTCGTCGACGCAGATGCCGCCCGCGAGGCGCTGCGTGATGGGGCGGTTCCGCTCGACGTTCGCGAACCGGACGAGACCGGGTCCGGGACGATCCCTGGCGCGATCCAGATTCCCCTGGGAAGCCTTTCCGAGAGCCTCGCGAGTCTCGACCGGCGGCGGCCGATCGTGACCTACTGCGGCCACGGAGAACGCTCGGCGACGGCGCTTTCGATCCTCGAAAAGGCCGGCTTCAGCGAACTCTATAATCTCAACGGCGGGATCGACGCCTGGAAGGAGGCCGGTTATCAGATCGTGACCGATTGATACGAACGCGCAATCAACCATTAGGAGGACCAGTTAGATGAAGATGCTCTACGTAGGGACACACGGTCCCGATGATCCAACGCGGGCGACGTTCCCCTTCCACTTTGCGAACGGCGCACTGGAGGCGGGTTTCGCCGCCAAGATCCTGCTCGTCGGAGATGCCGCGCTTCTGATGAAGGAGAGCATTGCGGGCGCGATCCAGGGAGTGGCAGTCCCGAAGCTGACCGAACTCATGCAGAAGGTGGTCGCCGGGGGCGGCGAAGTCCATGTCTGAGGAGGCTGCGCTGTCGCCCGTGGGGTGACTGAAGCCGACCTCGCGCCCTACAAGGCCAGCTTCGGCAATCCGAAGGAAGCTGCCGAAGAGATGGCGGCCGCCGACCGTGTGATCACCTTCTGAGGTAGGTCCGCGTCAGCTGGCGACCAGGACCAGGGTGGACTGGTGGCAACATTCGTTACCAGTCCACCTCATCGAAAGGGAGAAAGCAGATGACCATCCAAGCAATCGGAACCGCCTCGGTGGACCGGGACGAACTCCGCCGCCGGGTCTCGGAGAAGTACCGGGATGTCGCTCTGAATCCCGAATTGGGGTTCCACTTCCACACCGGCTCCCCGCTAGCGCGAATGCTCGGCTACGCGGAGGACACAATCGCGGCGCTCCCTGACGCGACCGTCGCCTCGTTCGCTGGCACCGGGAACCCGTTCTTGTTTGGCGACCTCCAGGCTGGTGAAACGGTCGTCGATGTTGGTTGTGGCGCGGGCTTCGACACGCTCCTCGCGGCGCAGCAGGTAGCGCCCGGGGGGCGCGTCATCGCCATCGACATGACGGCCGAGATGCGCGAGAAAACGATTGCGGCGGCGGCCTCGTTGGGCTTTTCGCACGTGGATGTCCGCGAGGGCTTCGCGGAGAGCCTGCCGGCGTCAGACGGGGAGGCCGATGTGGTCATCAGCAACGGCGTCGTGAACCTCTGCCCGGACAAGCAGGCCGTCTTCCGCGAGATGTTCCGCGTGCTCAAGCCGGGCGGGCGGATCCAGGTCGGCGACATCGTCGTCCATCGCGAAGTGCCGCAGGAAGCCAAAGACGACATCGAACTCTGGAGCGGCTGAATTGCCGGTGCTCTGCTGGAAGCAGAGTGGCGCCAGGTTCTTGCTCTCTCCGGCTTCATTGATGTAGTGATGTCGAGCGAAGTTGATGTGTTCTCCGGAAGCAAACACGAGTCCGATGCGAAGGAGTTCGAAACACACGGACTAACGGTTTTTGCCCGAAAGCCGTGAGGCGCCCTGAGCTGCGGTCAACGAACGGGCAACCGCACCCGGCGAATCCACCGGCAACCTCGATCGGCGGTGCCACGGCGGGAGGCCCGACAGGGACTTCCCTTACCGCTTTCGGATCACGCGCCCGTCATCAAAGGCGGTAACAACTTCCTGCGGTTTAATCTCACCGCCGTACGCGTCGCCCAACTCGCCCTTCACGGCGAGTTCCTGCATGTCGGTGAGTTCGCCGCGCTCGCCCTTCGAACGCCGCTTCTTCGGCTCGGGCTTGTTGATCTCCGGGTGCTCGTTCGGCACGCCGCCGGTGATCGCCTTGGTCACCTTCTTGCCGAGGTGGTAGTAGCCGCCGTCATCGGGGATGCGGCGGGGGTACCCTTCGCGGAAGGTGAAGGCGGCGAAGGACGTAGGCATGATGCGCTTGGCGTCCTTAAAACACTGCGGGCAGGGGACGGGGTCGGACGCTTCGCGGATCGGGCGAAGCTCTTCGAAGATGCCGTCACACGGCGTGCAGAGGTATTCGTAGAGCGGCATTCGACGGTGTTTCCTTCGACCGGATTGGGCTGATGCCGACTATTGTACGGCCTTGTGCCCGTTCCCGGATGCACCGATCGCCGGTAAACGGGCGAGGTCGTCGATGTAGCGGCCCATGTGGGGCTCGCGTTCGAGGAAGTGCCGCACCACGTCGCGCGTGGCCGCTTCCAGCTCATTGGCGAGATCGGCGGAGAGGCTGAGCCCGGCGAACTGCGACGGGCTCGCCTGCCGAGCATAACGAACGACCTTGACGGCCCGCACGGAGAGGATCCGGCCGCCCCCGGCGCGGCCCCGGCAGCTCCCGCAAACGAACCCGCCCGCCTCGGCCGAGAGCAGCGTCTCCGCCTCTGGCAAGCGCGCTCCGCAGAGGGCGCAGCCGTCTATCTGCAACTCATAGCCCGTCATCGCCAGGAGGTGGAGTTCGAAGTAGCGAACGAGATGCACCGGGGCCCCGGCCGCAAGGCCTTCAAGGACGGCGGCAAGCAAAGCGAAGAGCCCTGGCTGTTCAACGTGCGGCGCCGTGAACCGGTCGACAAGCTCGGCGCACGAGAGGCCGGCGGCGCTGCGGTCCAGGTCGTCGCGGAGGCCGCGAAATGACTCGACCGTCTCGGCCTGCGTAAACACGTCGAGCGTGCGGCCCCGGGCGAGAAGCATGCGCGAATGAGTGAGCGGCTCGAGATGACCGCGCATGTGACTGCGAGCCTTACGGACGCCACGAGCGACGCCCTCGAACTTGCCGAGCTCGTCGCTGAAGACGGTGAAGATGCTGTCGGCCTCGCCGATGTTGCGGCGGCGGAGGACGATGCCCTCGGCCCGATAGACCCGCGTCCGTTCTCCCACGGCTAGACCGCCTGCCTGCCCTCGAGGGCACGGGCGAGGGTAAGGTCATCGGTGTATTCGAGGTCGGCGCCGCTGGGGAGGCCGCGGGCGAGGCGGGTAATGCGCACCCCGAGGGGGCCGATGAGGCGACTGATATACATCGAGGTGGCCTCGCCTTCGAGGCTGGGGTTGGTGGCCATGATGATCTCCTCGACGCCGCCCGCCTGGACACGCGTCAAGAGTTCGCGAACGCGGATGTCGTCCGGGCCGATGCCCTCCATGGGATTGAGCATGCCATGGAGCACATGGTAGCGGCCCTTGAAGGCGCCGGTTCGCTCGATCGAAAGGATGTCCAGCGCCTGTTCCACCACACAGATGAGCGAAGCATCACGTCGCGAATCGAGGCAGTACGAGCAGGGGTCGGCTTCCGTGATGTTGAGACAGGTCGAACAGAGGATGATGCGATGTTTGACATCCAGGATGGCGGTCGCGAGGGCGGCCGCTTCCTGTTCGGGAACACGCAGGATGTGGTAGGCCAGCCGCTGGGCCGACTTCGGGCCAACGCCGGGGAGGCGGTGGAACGCCTCGATCAGGCGGCTAATCGGCTCGGGCGTACCGCCACCTTCCGCCATGACCGTTACCCGAGGCCAAGACCGGGGAGATTGAGGCCCCCGGTGATGGCGCCGAAAGACTCCGCCTGTAAGGCGCTCGCCCGCTCCGCCGCATCGGTGATAGCTGCCATGATCAGGTCCTGGAGCATTTCAACATCGTCCGGATCGACAACGTCGGGCTGAATCGTGATACCGGTGATCTTCTGTTCGCCGGACATCGCCACCTTCACGGCGCCGCCGCCAGCGGTGCCCTCCACGGTCTTCTCGGCGAGGTCTTGCTGGGCCCGGGCGAACATCTCCTGCGCCTGGGCGAGCGGATTGCCGCCCCCCGCTCCAGCGCCGGCCCCCATGCCAGGGAGAGCGCTGCCCCCCCTGCGGAGATAACGATTGCGACCACTGCTCTTGGCCAAGGCTATCCTTCCTTCCCTACCGGCTTCGCACCGAGGGCCACGGCGGCCTGGGCAAGGTGCCCGCTCCGTGGCGCGCGGCGCGCGGCCTGTTCTTTCTCGATGAGACGCACCTTCAACCGGACCGTCCGCTTCAAGAGGATAGCTGCCTGCTCTTCGACGAGCGGGCGCACCTCGGTATCTACCTTCTCCATGTGCATCTGGTTGAAGAAGCCCAGTTCCAGCTCTTCACCATCCATCGCAAGCACCCGGCACGAGCCGTTGAGCCAGGCGCCGAGGCGGGTGCTCGCCAGGCGGGCGGCCTCGTAGAGTTCCTTCATGAACTGGTCTTCCCGGCTCAGGTCATCTTCCCCGGCGGAGGACGAGGCGGCTCCGGGGGCGCGCTGTACGCGGCCCGGACCGGGACGCTGGCCGCCCATCGCAGCCCCGCCACCCGCGGCTACGGGCGTCGCGACAGCCACGGGGCCCATGATCGCGGAAGCACAGGCGACCTCCAGGGGGATCGCGCTGGCGGGATCAAGCCGGAAATCGGCCTTTGCCAACTCCTGGATCGCCGCCGCCACCGCCGCCGGCGTGACCTTGTCGCGAAGGCAGAGTTCGACGAGGGCACGATTGCCGGAGTCTTCGCGCACCGTCCCACGGAGCACCTGGGGCAGCAGATCGCGGAGGATATTGATGGTCTGACGAGTGAAGTTGGCGATGCTGATACCGTCATCGGCGACGGCCCGGGCGACATCCAGGGCCGCGGCCAAATCACCCAGTGCCAGGGCTTCCGCCAGGCGACCGCTACGCGGGTCGTGGACGAGCCCTAAGGCTTCGAGCACCTCATCGGTACTGGCCGTGGGTCCGTAGCGAGCCACGACCTGTTCGAGCAGGGTCACG
>CAZQCR010000013.1:2649-25394 GCA_964591745.1 uncultured Anaerolineaceae bacterium | reverse complement strand
CTTGGCGCCGACGTCATCAAGATCGAGCTGGCAACGAAGCCGGCGACCCGCGGCCTGGCCACGATCGCCGACGACCTTGTTTGGCCGCATCACTACAATCGCAGCGGCTACTTCAACAAGCTGAACCGCAACAAGCGGGTGGTGACCCTGAACCTGGCTTCGCCGCAGGGCAAGGAGCTCTTTCTGAAGCTGGCCGCCAGCGCTGATGCGGTCATCGAGAACAACGCCGCCCGGGTGATGACAAACCTCGGCGTCGGTTACGAAAGCCTGCGCGCCGTCAACCCCGGCATCATCATGTGTTCGATGTCCGGCTATGGCGCGACCGGTCCCGACCGGAACTACTCCGCCTACGGCAGCAACATCGAGACCGCGAGCGGGCTCGCCAGCGTCCTCGGCTACGGTCCGGGCGACTTCTATGGCACCGGGACGTTCTACGCCGACCCGGTGACCGGCAACCACGGGAGCGTCGCCGTCCTCGCGGCGCTCCACGCCCGGAGGTCAACGGGACGGGGGCAGTGGATCGACATGTCGCTCCTGGAAGCGGTGACGCCGTTCTTCGCCCAGCCGTTCCTCCAATACACAGTCACGGGACGCGTGCCTCAACCGATTGGAAACCGCTCTCCGTCGTATGCCCCGCAGGGCGTCTATCGCACCCTGGGGAACGACTGCTGGCTGGCGTTGACGGTGCGGGACGACCAGGAGTGGCACGCGCTGTGCAAGGCGATGGAGCGCGAGGACCTGCTCTGGGACGGTGACCTTGCGGACCTCGCCGGGCGCCGGGCGAACCACGACCGTATCGACGAAGCGATCACCGCCTGGGCGATGACGGACGACCACGACCACGCCGCTGAGACACTCCAGGCCGCCGGCATCGCCGCGGCGCCCGTCATGGCGAACTGGGAGATCGTGAGTGACAACCACTTGAACAGCCGCGACTACTTTGTCCGGATCTCCCACGCGGACGCGGGGACGCACTGGTGGCCGGGCTTCCCCTGGCGGCTCGAGAAGACGCCCGCGACAATTCGCCGGCCTGCGCCGATGTTCGGCGAACACAACCGCGAGATCTTCCAGGGCCTGCTCGGCCTCGATGACGCGGACATCGCGGCACTGTATGAGGCGGGCGTCACGAGCGACGCGCCGATCTACGGATGACTGAGCGCGCGGTCGTCATCCTGCTCCCCGGGAGCGCGGCGGGTACTCTTGCAGCTACCGCCGGCACAACAGTGCGCCTCTACCGCGACGTCAGCGAATTGCGCGCCGCGTTGGAAGACGGCGACGGCCCGTTCGTGCTCTGCAGCGACGGCCTTGACCCGGTCGAGTTGACTGCGGCGGCCGCGCTCATCGGCGAACTCGGCCTCAGTGTGGTCGAGGTTCGCTCCGAGCGATGGGATGGCGCCTCACCATCCCCCCTCAGCGCTGCCTGCCGGGGCGTCATCTCCGGGTTCGGGCCGGCTGGCGTCGCCGCGGCCGCTGCCCTGCTTCGACGCGAATCGGGGGCCTGAGACCACCACGCCGCTCTGTTGGTTTACAATGGCTCGGATGCACGGTTCATTCGCTATTACCACAACCGGGACCGACTGGCGGCAGGCGCTGGATGCGGCCCTCGCTGGCCGTGACGGCTCGGCGCCGGACCTCGCCTTCCTCTTCGCCAGCTACCACTACGCCGCTGACTACGCAGCGATCCTGGAGTACGTCGGCCGCGTCCTTGGAGCGCCTGTCCTCCTTGGCTGTTCGGGCCAGGGCGTCATCGGCACCGGGCGCGAGGTCGAAGACCAGGCCGCCATCTCGCTGATGGCGCTGGATCTTCCGGGCGCCCAGCTCACCCCGGTTCGCCTCAACCAGCGCGACATCGTCTCGACCCACGGCCCGGATGGCTGGGTCGCCCGGCTGGGTGTCCCGCCCGCCGAGGTCCACGCCTGGGTCATCCTCGCGGATCCGTTCACGTTCGATGTGAACGCGCTGCTGGACGCGCTTAGCCTGGCCTACCCCGGTGTGCCGCTGCTCGGCGGAATGGCCTCGGCCGGGCCCGGCCTGCGCGGGACCAGCCTCTTCAGCGGGCCGGACCTCCTCGAGGAGGGCGCGATCGTCCTCGCCGTGGGCGGCGCGTGGTCCGTGCACGCGCTCGTGTCCCAGGGCGCTGAGCCGATCGGCCAGGCCTGGACGATCACCGGCTGCGAGGGCAACGTCATCCAGACAATAGGTGGCCGCCCCGCCCTTGAAGTGCTGATCGAAACGATCGGCGCGGCGCCGGTGGATACCAGGGAGCGGGTCTCGCAGAACCTCCTTGTTGGCCTGGCGATGGACGAGTATCGAGACGAATTCGGGCGCGGCGACTTCCTCATTTCGAACTTCCTCGGCGCCGACCGTGCGACGGGCGCGATTGGGGTTGGCGCGGAAGTGCGTGTGGGTCAGACCGTGCAGTTTCAGTTTCGAGACGCCGCCGCCGCGGACGATGAGCTCACGGTCATGCTTTCCGTCGCACAGGACGCGCTGGGTGCGTCGTCGGCCGGGGCGCTGCTCTGTTCGTGCAACGGACGCGGCATCGGCCTCTTCGGCACACCGGACCACGATGCCGCCGCGGTGGCTCTCCGGTTTGGGAACCTGCCGGTCGCGGGCCTCTTCTGTAACGGCGAGATCGGCCCGGTGGGGGGCAAGAACTTCGTCCACGGATTCACGGCGAGCATCGCCTTCTTCGTGCCGACCGGCTCTTAAACGCCCTCAGATAGCGAGGGCTGCGTGATGTCCCGTGTGGATGGCCATTTCCAGCCAGCGCGGGGCAAGGGCGTCGCCGACCAGCGTGACATCCCCCTCGTACCCTTCGATAGCTTCGGCGAACTCAGTATTCGGGACGTTGCCCGACATTAAGACCACCATGTCTGCGGCGACTCGCTCCTCCTCGCCTGAATCGAGGTTGCGGAGGAGGACGTCCCCGTCCGTCACCTCGGCCAGGTGCGTGCGAGTCACCAGCCGGAAGCCGCTCGGGTGGCCGGTGAGGCGGCGCAGCGCTGGCTCCTGCATCAACGCACCCGCCACAAGCGTGCCCAACGAAAGGTGGCGCGTCGCGAAGACCACGCTCACGCCCGCTTCAAGCAGCTTCTCCGCCACCCCGATCGCCGGGTAGTGGCCGACGTCATCCAGCACCAGCGCCTTCGTCCCCAGCGCCGCCGTGCCATCGGCCACCGCGTAGTACGACCAGACGTGCGGCAGGTGGAGTCCCGATGGTGGCTCCATCGGCCGCAGTGCCTGGAAGCCGTCCACCCTCGGCGTCGAACCGGTCGCGACGACCACGGTGTCGGGCCGTTCGTTCTCCAGCCAGTCGAAGCTCCGGTGCCAGCGCTCCCAGAGGCCGGCGTCCACGGGCGTATTCAGGCGGATATCGACCTCGAGGTTGCGGACCTGGCGCTCCAGCCAGTCCGAGATCTCGCCGATCTCCTCGCGATGCGGCAGCTGCCGGGCTACCTGCGTCTGGCCGCCCAGGCGATCCGTGGCCTCGAAGAGCGTCACATGGTGGCCGCGGAGGGCGGCGACCCGCGCCGCTTCGAGTCCGGCCGGTCCGCCGCCGACGATCATCACCCGCTTCGGCGTCGCCGCCGGCGTGATCCGGTCGTCGCCGAACCGCCCCTCCTGGCCGGCGCCAACGTTCACCGTGCAGCCGAACCGCCTGAGTGGCCCGCTGGGGCCGCCGATGCAGCCCTGGTTGCAGCCGATGCAGGGCCGCGTCTCGGCCTCGCGCCCTTCCCGAGCCTTCCGCACGATGTCGGGGTCCGCCAGGGTCGCTCGCACCATCGAAACCATGTCCGCCTGTCCGGAGGCGATGATCTCCTCAGCCTCGGCGATCGTCTTGATCCGGCCGACGACGATCGTCGGCGTGTGCAACGCCTTCGTCGTGACCGTGCTCCGTGCGAGTTCGTAGCCATGGGGCTCGTGCATCCCCCCAATGAACTGGTCGAAGCTGTAGTAGCTGCCCACGGAGACGTCGAAGAAGTCGAGCTGCCCATCGGCTTCGAGAGCGAGGGCGATCTCGCGGTTGTCTTCTGGCGTGATGCCGCCCACTACGCCCTCCGAACCGGTGAGGCGGATACCGAGCGGGTAGCCGGACACCAGCTCTGACCGGCAGGCCGCGATCACTTCGCGGGCGAAACGCATCCGGTTTTCGAAGCTGCCGCCGTAGTCGTCCTCCCGGTGGTTCGTGACGGGCGACATGAACTGCGTGAGCAGGTAGCCGTGCGCGCCGTGAATCTCCACGCCGTCGAGCCCGCCCCGCTTGCAGTGGCGCGCCGCCCGCGCGTAGCCCTCGACGACCTCGTCGATCATCCCTTTGCTCATCGGCAGCGGGAGGACGGTTGCCTGCGCCCCCATCACCCGCGAAGGCGCCCAGGGTGGCCCGCCGGTCAGCGTCGTCGCGTTGTTCCCGGCATGCCAGAGCTGCTGGAAGAGCGCCATCCCGTGGCGGTGGCTCGCTTCGGCCAGCTGGTCGTAGTCGGCCACCACTTCCGGCCGGAAGGCGATGATCGGGGCGGCACACGTCGGGTGGACCGATGCGACTTCGAGGATCGTCAGTGCCACCCCGCCCTTCGCGCGCGCTTCGTGGTAGTCGATCAGCACCTGGATGCCGCCCGCCGAAAGACCCGTGCCATGGGCCGACCGGACGATCCGGTTCTTGAGTGTGAGCCCGTTCAGGGTGATTGGTGAGAACACGTGGTCGTACATATGAAGCCTGCCGCGAGGGATGTGCGCGGCTGAGCCGCGCGGCCACAGCATACGCGTCTTCCGGCGGGCGGGTACCGCGGTTGACTGCCCCAGCCCTTGCGCCTATCGTCCGCGCCCACAACGGAGGTGTATCCATGCGCGTCGGAACGTTCGAAATCCTTCCCGTCATCGACGGCGAAATGAAGGCCAACCCCACCCTGGCGTTCGCCAAGACCACCGAGGCCGACTGGGCGCCGCACAAGGATCTCCTCGATGCCGACGGAATGCTCACGATGTGCCTTGGCGGCTTCCTCATCCGCGGCGGTCCGGAGAACAAGGTGATCCTCGTCGACCTCGGCCTCGGACACTTCGAGATGGGCGGCCGGCAGCTCGGCGGCAAGATGCTCGACCACCTGGCCACCTACGGCCTCGCTCCCGCCGATGTCACCGATGTGATGTTCAGTCACCTCCACCTCGATCACGTCGGCTGGGCCTCGGAGAACGGTAAGGCCGTCTTCCCCAACGCCGTCTACCGCTGCGACCAGCGCGATGTGGCCTACTGGATCGATAGCCCCTCCGAAGGCGTCTCCGGCGTCCCGGTGGAGTTCGCTGTTCTCCAGAAGCAGGCGATCACGCCGATTCTCGACCGCCTGCAAACCTACTCGGACGACCGGGACATCCTCGCAGGGATCAGCGTCGTAAATGCCCCGGGCCACACGCCCGGCAGCTCGCTGACGGTCATCTCCAGCGGGACGGACCGCGCGATGCTCCTTGGCGACGCGGTCCACTGCCCGGTGGAGCTGCTCGAAGACGAATGGAACGGCCTCGGCGATGTCGACCCCGACCTGGCCCGCAAGACACGCGTCGCCCTGGCGAAGGAGCTCGAGGGCAAGGAGATGCCGATCGCTGGCGCCCACTTCGCCGGCCTGAACTTCGGCCGGCTGCTCAAGGGCGAAGGGCGCCGGCGCTGGGTGGTGTGAGGGTGGTCGCGAAGCGCCTTCCGGCTACTGCTGGACGAGCACGACCTGGTTGCCTTCGGGGTCGCTGATCCAGGCGAGGGTTGGGCCGGTGGGGATGTCGAACGGCTCCCGGACGACGGCTCCGCCGAGCTCCGCCGCCTGTGCGAGCGACGCCTTGAGGTCCAGGACCTGGATGTAGAGCACGACGCCCGGCTTCTCGGCCTGGCGTACGTGGCCCGTGATCGGCTCCGGCGCACCGATTCCCGGCCCAATGTTGAGGATCGGGCCGGTCGGCGTGATCTCCCAGTTGAACATCGCGGCGTAGAAGGCGCGGATCCGCTCCGGGTCACTTGCCTGGAGCTCCCAATGGACTACGGGACGGGCCCAGTCTTCGGCCATAGCGGCGCTCCGTGTGTGGGAATTCGGAGGAAAGGAAGGCGTTGGTGCTGAGGCCCAGACTTGAACTGGGGACACCCGCATTTTCAGTGCGGTGCTCTACCAACTGAGCTACCTCAGCATGACACGAACATCCATCGTAGGCAGGGGTTCCCGCCGCGGTCAAGGAGCGTACAATGCCGCGCATGCCTCCTCGACCTTTCTCCATCGCTGTCCCCCAAGCCACCCTCGACGACCTCAAGCAGCGCCTCGCCAAGACCCGCTGGCCGGAAGCCATCCCCGGCGTGGGCTGGGACTACGGCGCCGACACCGCCTACATCAAAGAACTCTGCGACTACTGGCGCGACGGTTACGATTGGCGCCTCCACGAAGGCCACCTCAACCGCTATCCGCAGTTCCTCTGCGAAGTCGATGGCGTCGACCTCCACTATTGGCACGTAAAGGGCAAGGGCCCGAACCCCTTCCCCTTGCTCATGGTTCACGGCTGGCCAGGCTCGATCTTCGAGTTCTACCACCTCATCGGCCGGCTGACCGACCCGGCGGCGCACGGCGGCGATCCGGCCGACTCCTTCGACGTCGTTATCCCCGCCTTGCCCGGTTACGGCTTCGGCGGCAAGCCGAAGGAGCGCGGCTGGGGCCCGACACGGACCGCCGCCGCCTTCGACCAGCTCATGGTCCGCGAACTGGGCTACGAGCGGTACGGTACCCAGGGCGGCGATTGGGGCGGCATCATCACGGCCAGGATGGGCAGCGCCCACCCCGAACATATCGCCGGCCTGCACCTCAACTTCGTCATCGGCCAGCCGCCAGCCGATATCCCGGAGGACCAGAAGGTGTTCGCCGAGGCGATGGCCGCATTCCAGCGCGACGAGACCGGCTACAGCCTGACCCATTCGACGAAGCCGAATTCGCTCGCCATCGCCCAGGCCGATTCACCGGCCGGCATCGCCGCCTGGATCGTCGAGAAGTTCCGAACCTGGAGCGATTGCGACGGCAACGTCGAGAGTGTCTACACGAAGGACCAGCTGCTGACGAACATCATGTTCTATTGGGCGCCGAACTCCATCGGCAGCGCCGCGAACATGTATTACGAATCGCGCCGCGATGGCGGGGCCTTCGGCTGGGCGAAGGTGACGCCGCCCGTTGGCGTGGCCGTCTTCCCCAGGGAGATCTACCGCTCGCCGCGGAGCTGGGTCGAGCCGCGTTACAACGTCGTCCGCTGGACGGAGTTCCAGAAGGGCGGCCACTTCGCCGCCATGGAGCGTCCGAACGAACTTCTGGAGGACGTCCGCGCCTTCTTCAGGACGATCCGGTAGGCGGCGTTCTCACTCACTCACTCGCTCCAAGGGTTCAGAACTTCGGCGCCACAGCGCCGGAAGCCCGCCTCGTTCCGCGTCACCACGGTGAGGCCGTGAACGATCGCTGTTGCGGCGATGAGGGCGTCGATCGGTGGCAGAGTCTGGCCGCCGGTTGCCCCCTGTGCCTGGATGCTTCCCCAATACTCCGCGACTTCCGCGGTGACATCCAGGACTCGGCCGGCGAAACTCGCACGAACGTCGTCATCAAGCCAGCGCAGGAGGGCTGCACGATACGTCTGGTCGCGCTGCTGCAGTGCGCCGCGTCGCAGTTCACCGAGGACGATCACACTCGTATAGAGGAACGCTTCTGGTTCCCGTTCGAAGAAGCGCGTCACGCCTCCGGCCGGACGGGCTGTCACAGTGTCTAGGAGGAACATCAGTCGTCGTCGTCAAACGGGTTCGGGCGATCATCCGTTTGCGGCCCACGGGCGAAGATCGTGTCAATATCCTCCTCGCGTACCGGTGAGGATCGCAGGACCTCATATAGGCTCCGCGACGGCTTCGCGAGGCTCGCGTACTGTTCGGCCGAGAGCACGACCACCGCGTCCTCGCCGCGCAGCGTGATCGTTTGCGGCCCCTCCGAGCAAGCCTGGCGCACGACTTCGCTGAGGCGGGCCTTCGCCTCCTGGAGCTGCCAGCGGTTCTTCTTCGCGATCATATGGTCAGTCTAGTCAGACTGGTCAGCGAAGTCGATGCGCACTACCCGGGCAGGTCGTACGTGTACACCTCGTTCACGGTGATCTGGTCCCCATCGAGGAGCACCAGGTCGAAGCCGCGGAAGCGCCGGACCTTGCCTTCGCCCATCTCCATCGTCCCCATCCAGCGGCCGCTGTAGCCCTTGCAATCGGCGTGCGGCCAGACCTCCTCCGGCTCGTAGCGCGTCGGCGGCATGGCGGCGAAGAGGCCTGTGAGATAGGCCCTCAGCGCTGCGTGCCCCCGCAGGCCCGCCACCGTTTGTGCGTCCTTATAGAGCGTCTCGGCGTGGTAGAAGGTCAGCAGCCGGTCGACATCCTTGTCGGACCAGGCCTGGAGCCAATCGGCGTTGTACTTCGCGACATCCATCGGGCGAAACTCCTGCGGGAAGATTGGCCCGTAGGGGGCGCTTCGGGCAGCGTACTCCGGCAACGACCGCACCGCCTACAAGGAGGCCCGCCCGTGCCTGACATGCTCTACGAAAAGCGCGACCACGTCGCCATCTTCACGATGAACCGCCCCGACCGCCTGAACGCCCTCGGGGGAACGATGCAGGCCGATCTCGAAGCTGCCCTGGCCGATTTCTCGGCGGACCCGGCGATGCGCGCCGGCATCCTGACCGGTACTGGCCGAGCCTTCAGCGCGGGCGCAGACCTGAAGGAGATGTCGGCCCGGAACGACCGGACAACCGACGGCGCCGCCCGCGGACGGACGCTTGAGCCAACCACCGTTCAGTTCTCCCGCAACGCAAAGCCGTTCATCGCTGCGATCAACGGGCTCTGCCTGGCCGGCGGGCTGGAGCGCGCGCTTGATTGCGACATCCGCATCTGTTCGTCCGAGGCCTACTTCGGCCTCTTCGAAGTGAAGCGCGGGATCATGCCCGGCTACGGCATCCACCACCTCGCCCGGCTGATCCCGTTTGGCGAGGCGATGTACATGATGCTGACGGCTGACCGGGTGGAGCCGGAAGCGGCCCTCCGCTGGGGGCTCGTCCACGAAATCGTGCCACCGGCGGACCTGCTGCCGCGGGCCATCGCCATCGCCGAGATGATCGCCGCCAACGCCCCACTCGCTGTGGAGGGCACGAAGGCCGTCGCCCAGCAGTGGCGTCAGCTCCAGGTGGACGAGTCGTATCGTTTCGGTGAGTGGGTGGGCCGCGTCGTCCTCAACTCCGAAGACGCGAAGGAGGGCCCGCGCGCCTTCGCGGAGAAGCGGCCGGCGGAGTGGAAGGCGCGGTAGGCCAGCGACCTGGTGGCGCCTGCGCACGGCGGGGTCCCCCGGTGGGCGGCTGCGAAGGAAGAAGAGGCAATCCGGGGATTGACGGGCCGTCATTCGTGCGCGTAAGGTCGGTGCGCCTGCGGTCGGCCGATTCGTGAGCCGGCCGCGGAGGCTGGAGGCTCGACGTGTTCCGTGTTCGGTCCCTGACACTCATGGTCCTGGCAATGCTGGTTGGGCTATCGGCCGGTGGGGTAATCCAGGAGTCGTCCACAGCCCAGGAACGCCCGCCGCTTCCCGCCGGTGTCGAGGCGCTCGCGCGTCTCCTGGCGACAGTTGCCGATCAGGAGGAATCGGGCGATACGACGCCGGATCCGACGATCCCTGATCCAGCGACCCCCGCCGTCGGGCTGAGGCTGGTGATCGGGGACATCGAGGCGCTTCTCGGCCGCAGAGGGATGGGGACGGCGATGCCCCTGGAAGTCGCCCTGGCGAGCGCGGAGGACGCTTGGTCTGCTTTCGCCGCCGGCTCCGAAGACTTGAGCCACCTCCGGCGGACCACCAGTGCGCTCCATCGCGCCCAGATCGCGCTTCGGCTCGCCATGGTCCGCGGTGGTCCGGATACGGACGCGGCCGCCACGCGAATCCAGGAGGAGATTACGGAGATCGCTGAGCGGCTCGCGGATAGCCTCGTGCGGCGCGCCCGGTCGGCCGGGGTGGCGCCGCGACGGCTCACCGCCGCGCTCCGGCTCCACGAACTCGGCCTGCGGGCTGCCGGGGACGGCCGGCACGAGGTGGCCGTGGTGCATTTCGGCGGCGCGCTCGCCCTGGCGGCCAACACCGTGACGTTCGATGTCGCTCTGTTCGAACAGAACATCAAAGACGCGTTGGCCGGCAATACCGTTGGCCACGCGTTCTCGATCGCCTACCAGGGCCTGCTCTACCAGGGGGGCGAATCAAGTGGCCTCGCGCGCACGGCCGCAGACGCTCCGATCACGAACCAGTCGCCTTCGAAGGAACAGCATGTCGCGAGCGTGAGCAAGACCCTGACGGCCATCGTGCTCCTGCGGCTCCTGGAGCAGAACGGCCTCACCCCCGACGACTTCGTTGCCCCGTACGTCCCCAGCAACTGGGTCCTTAGCGCTGGCGCCGAGGGCCTCCGTTTCAGGCACTTCCTCACGCACGCGAGTGGGTTCGGCCAGATTGCGGCAGGCAATTCGTACACTGCCCTTCAGACTGCTATGGCCAACGTCGCCGGATTCGCGGCGTTCGACTACCAAAACGGGAACTTCGGCATGATGCGCGTCCTGATCTCGGGACTTCAGGGCATCGACCCGGTCGACTATGGCGAGTTCGACGCGGCTGGCCTTACGACGGCGGCCTTCTTGCTCTACGCCCAGTCGATGTACGACGCCATCGGTGTCGAGGTCAGCTGCGCCCCGAACGACGTCACTCCGACCATCCAGTATCGGTTCCCCGACGACGAGACGAGCGGGTATGAGGAGCCCGACCATCAGCTTTCGTGTGGCGGGTTCGGCTGGTTCATCAGTTCGAGCGAACTCGCCAGCGTGCTAACCAATCTGCACAACACCGAGAACCTCATCTCGGCGGAGAGCCGGACGCTGATGCGGGAGAACTTCTACGGCTTTATGGACCCCGCGAACTACGGCTTCATCGGCGGCGATTTCGGCGTCTACTCCATGCACGGTGGCGACTGGAGGCATTCGGGGTACGAAGCGCATGCGTGTGCGATGGTGTTCCCCATCGCCGTCGAGGTCGGCCTCGTGATCAACTCCGCCCGCGGGCCGGCCATGGCCTATCAATGCGCCCTGCTGCAGACGGCCTTCGATGAGTCGTGGGTCGCCAACTAGGCCGCCGCGCTTTTCGACCGGTGGTGAGGCACGCGACTGGCCGGGCTTCCGCCGGCCGGCGTCCGGCTGGCTCGGGGATGCGGCGAGCCGCTGACGCTCGTCCCTGCCTCTGCCCGGCCAATCCTGGCTCCAGTTGCCTGAGAACCGGGCGTTCCCCGCCGGCCGGCAGCTCAGTCCCCCAGGACCGTCGTATACCCCAGCCCGATCACGTCTTCGACGTACTGGCTGCGCCAGCCGGCATCGGGGACCGGCTTGTGGCGTTCGCGAAACCAGCGGTGCATCTGGAGATACTCTTCTTCGAGCCGAAGCCGCCACGAGTCCTCTTCCTTGAAGAGCTCCGGGTCCACCTCGTCGAGCCGTTTCTGCATGTCCTCGTACTCGATCTCGGCGTCTTCCTTCCAGTAGCTGGCCAGGTAGTCGACCGACTCTTCGAGGTTGTGGCGGCACTCCTCGAGGAGGACCCCCATCATCGCTACCTCGTCCATCTTTTCGCCGTTCACGCGATAGGTGGTGGCACAGGGCTCACAGACGACAACGAGCTTGCGGGCGTCGCAATCAGACTTATCGACACATTCCTTGCAGCGCTCGGCGAACTGGGCGGCTTCGATGCTGCGCGTGTAGCCGACGATCATGTCATCGCCCAGCGCTCCGCAGGCCTGGCAGGTCATCTTCCCTTCCAGGATCTCGTTGATCGCCTTATCCCAGTCGAGCTGCATGCCGATGCCCTTCCCCCGCGGCGCCGCGGGAATCACAGGTCAACAGTATACCAGCCCGCCTGCCCCGGCATTTCCTCAATCCCCACGCTTAGCTTCCGCACGTTCGTCGCGCCGGCCGCTTTGAGGACGGCCTGGAGACGCCCGCTTACCCACTCGGCGATGCACTCAGCGGTCGAATTGCGGATCGGGAGGGCAACAACGTCGCTGACTGGCAGGACATAACCACGGTCGCCGAAGCGGATCGCCCAGTTCTTCCCGGGCCGCTCGTCGATCTCCAGGATCGTCGAATCGCGTTGGAGGATGAACTTGTGGTCCAGCTCATCGACGATCTTCTTCGTCTCCCGCTTGATCTCGCCGAAATCCCAGACCCAGGCGTCCTCGGTGAGCTCGCCTTCGAGTTCGACCATGACATCGTAGTTGTGGCCGTGGAGCGGCTCGCACGTGCCGCTGAAGGTGGCCATGTGCGAGGCGGCGAAGCGCAGCCGGTTGCGTTGAACGGTGATCCGATGGGTGGCAGACATGCGGGAAGCGTACCAGCGGCGAGTGCCGAGTGCCGAGTACCGAGGTCCCCACCCCTTGGCGTTCTTGGCGCCTTGGCGATGAGGTCCCCCCGAGCCGCCCACCGCACTGGCTGGTACGCCACCTGTCGCGCACAATCTGAGCGCGCGTTTGGCGTTCGAGGGCAGGCTTGTGGCGGTCATCGTCGTCACCTCCAGTAATACGGGCGAAGGGAAGACCGGGGTGGCCGCGGCTATCGCGCGGCACTACGCGTATCTCGGCACGCCCGTGCAGCTTGCCCGTCTCCGTGAGGACGGTTCGAGCGCTTCCGCCGATGCGGCCTTCTTCGCCGGTCTCGCGTTCGTTCCCGGGACGGGCGGGGACCCTGTCACCTCCGTCACTGACCCGGGCCCGGGTCATATCCTCGTCGTCGAGGCCGCGGTTGGCGCGATTCCCGCTATCGCTGGCGCGACTGTGGTCTACGTGGCCCGAGACGCGGCGCCTGCCTCCCTGCCGGCCGGCCTCAGTCCCGCGGCTGTCGTTGTGACGGACGTCGACGGTCTCCGCGGCGTCGGGAGTGGCTCCGCCGATGCTGCCGCGCCGACGATTCTCCTCGGCGAAGATCAGACGCTGGCCGGCTTCGCCATCTCAGAAGCGCGCGCCGCCCTCAACGCCGAGACGCTGGTAGCAGGCGATACCGGCGACGTGACGTGTGACTACCTGGTCATCGCGCCGATCTCTTCCGATGCTGGCCAGCCGTACTTCCGGCGATTCGAGTCGAAGGCGGTGGTCGTCCGGTTCGATAAGACCGATATGCACCTCGCCGCCATGCAGTCAGACCCCGCCTGCCTCATCCTGACGGGCGGCCGCCGCCCGTCGGAGTATCTCTTCGACGCCGCGGCGGCAAGGGGTGTGCCCGTTCTCCTTTCGCGAACCGATACCGAGAACACGGTGATCGCGCTCGAAGGTGTCTTCGACCGGACCCGTTTCCTCGGTGAGCGGAAGCTGGACCGCATGTGTGAACTCCTCGAACAGTCGCCGCTCTTCGATATCCTCGGGCGCTAACCCTTTGGAACGGCTGTCTTCGGCCGAGGCGCGGCGCATAGCTCTCGCCGCCCAGGGTTTCGCCGACCGCCGCCCCCGCGGCACGGTCGCACTTCGCCACCTCGAACGCGTCCTGAAGCGGCTCCACCTCGTCCAGCTCGACTCGGTGAACGTCCTCGTCCGCTCGCACTACATGCCGTTCTTCTCGCGGCTCGGGACGTACGACTGCTCGCTGCTCGATGACCAGGCTTACCGCAAGGGCCGCGTCTTTGAGTACTGGGCGCACGAAGCGTGCATCGTACCCGTCGAGCAGTACCCTCTGTTCCGGCACCGCATGGAGGGCTGGCGGCGCTGGCCGTCGCGCAAGCCCTGGTTGGAGAGCCAGTACCCCGGCTACCTCGATGCCGTCCTCGAAGAGGTGCGGACGCGCGGACCGCTTACCGTTGGTCAACTCGAAGATGGCGGCGCGCGTACCGGCCCCTGGTGGGGCTATGGCAAGGGCAAACTCGCGCTTGAAGCGCACTTCGCCCACGGCGACCTCACCACGCGGGCCCGCCGCAACTTCAGCCGCGTCTATGACCTCCCGGATCGCGTCCTTCCCGCTGCAGCCCTTTCCGCACCGCCACCTTCGGCGGAGGACGCCCACAGCGAGATGCTTCGCCGCGCCGCGGCTGCGCTTGGCGTCGCCACCGTAGCCGACCTCGCCGATTACTACCGCCTCAAAACCGCTGAGGCCCGACCGCGCATCCAGGAGCTGGCCGATAGTGGCGAGCTGCTGCCGGTCGAGGTCGAGGGGTGGGCGCAACCCGCCTACCTGCACCGCGATGCGAAGGCCCGGCGAGTGAACGCCGTCGCACTGCTCACGCCGTTCGATTCACTCGTCTGGAACCGGGATCGCACGGAGCGGCTCTTCGGCTTCCGCTACCGCATCGAGATCTACGTCCCGGAAGGCCAGCGCCAGTTCGGCTACTACGTGATGCCGTTCCTGCTCGGAGACCGCCTTGTGGCCCGGGTTGACCTGAAAGCGCACCGGCAGGCAGGGACACTCGAAGCGCGTGGAGCGTTCCTTGAAGCTGGTGAGAAGCCGGGGCCGGTGGCGGAGGCGCTTGCCGGCCATCTCGCCGAGATGGCCGCCTGGCTCGGCTTGGAACGCGTGACCGTCGCACTGAAGGGCGACCTCGCGCCGGCGCTCGCCGCGGCTGTCGGCGACGCCACCTCGTAGGCCCTGGAGATAGTGCGCGGCGGTTCTAGGGCGCGGCACTCCCCGGCGAGGCGTCGCCGATAACGGGGCCGTCGTCGTCGGCGACCAGCGGCGGAATGCGCGGGGGCGCGCCGGGCTCGCGAACAGGTCGTGCGCGGTTGACGGTCTCGGTCGGCCGGGGGGTACGGTTCGCCGGTTCAACGCGAGCGGCGGGCTCGGACCGGGGAGGACGGCCGGGGCGGGCCCCTTCGCGTGGTCCACGTGTGCCGAACGCCTCACGCGGCGCCTTCTCCAGGCCACAGAAGGGGCAGGCTACCCAGGCGTAACTCAGCGGCTTCGCACACGAGCGACATGGCTCTTTGATCTGGGTACGGCACGATGGGCAGACGAGGAAATCATCCTGTACGCGTCGCTTACAGGTTGGGCAGGCCTTCTGGTCTTCGAGTTCCTGGAGGAGCGCTTCCTCTTCCAGGGATCGCTCATACAGCTCGGTCAGCGTGTAGCGAGGCCGGAGGATGAGGTAGAGCCAATGACCGGGGAGGAAGAAGATGCCGACCAGGAGCACGGACGCGAACTGAACGATCGGGTCCCGCGAGCGCTGGCGAATATCGCGGAAGCTCCAGAAGATGAGCGTAAGCCAGAGGGCCGCCACGTAAATGGCGAGGATGATCAGGGTCAGCTTCAGGGTCGCCTGCCATTCTCCGCCAGGCCACCCGACTGCAAAGATCATGCGCGATCCCCCTTCCGCCGTTCGGAGTATACCACCAGCGTTGGTGGAACCCGAAGACAGAGGAGGACACCCGTCGCTGCCGACTTCAGGCGCGGGCGGCCGCTATGGCCTTGAAGAGGACGAGGTCGAAGCTTGATCCATGCTCAGATTCCTCGTTCGCCGCGAGACCTTGGCGCGTCACCACGAGGTCGAGGCTGGGGACCACGTAGATCTTCTGGTCCTTGGCCCCGAGCGCCGCCACCCAGTCCTTGGGCGCTCCCGGGATGTCTCGCTTGCCCATCAGCCACCAGAGGAGGCCGTAGTCGTCCTGGGCCTTCCACGAGGACCACGCCTCGTCGTACCACGAACTCTGGATCATGCGCTGGTCGCCCCACGACCCGCGGCGAAGCGAGAGCAGCCCAAAGCGCGCCATATCTCGCGCCGTCATGAACAGCCCCCATTGCGCGGCTCCGGTCGCGTCCGTTTCCCCGTCTGCTCGTGGCTTCCACACCGCGGATTCCGCAGGGACACCGATGGCGTTGAACAGCCAGGCGCGGCTGATGGCATTGATGTCCATGCCCGCCGCCTTCTCCAGAAGCGGTCGCGTCTTCTGATAGGCGGGCGTGTTGTAGTCGAATGTCCTCCCCGGCTCGGCGACCTTGCGGAGAGTTTGGCTTAGCCCACTCGACATGGTCATCAGATGGTGGATCGTGATCTTTCCCTCGTCTGCGCGCTCAGCCTTCGACCAGCCCGCCGGCAGGTACTTCGAGACCGCATCATCGAGCGAAAGCAGCCGCTTCTCCTGGGCAATACCAAGCAATGTTGAGGCGATGCTCTTCTGAACCGAGGCGACATCGTTCGTTGTGGTCGCCGTCACGCCCGCATAGTAGTTTTCCGTCAGGATCCGGCCCCCGGTGAGCATCATGAACGTTCCCGACCGACTCTCCCCCACCAGCGTCACGAGCTCCTCCAACCCCTTCGGCGACCATCCGTTGGCGGCCGGGTCGGCACGTTCCCACTCACCTGTGGGCGGTGGAAGGTACCGACCAGCCGTTCCGGCGGCCGTCTTCGACGGTTCGTTCGGCGGTTGGGTGGGCGACCGGGTGGCGGTCGCGCTCACTGAGGGACGAGTTCCTGTTGGCGAGAGCGAACTCTCTGCTTCCGGGCTCGGCGCCGCGTCGTCATCCCCACAGCCCGCCAGCGCGATGACGGGGAGCGCCGCGAATCCTCCAAGGATGGTCCGCCGGCGAAATCGCCCTGGAACGGTTGAACTGTCCGCAGTTCTGGCCCGATTGGTATTGATGCTCACGTCTCTCATCCCGCCTTCTCGTCCGTTTTGCTTGGGTTCCACTGGAAGTATGGCGCAGAACTCGCGCGAAGTGACTGGTACGCCGCAGGTTATTCGCGGAACCCGGACGCTCCGTCACCCGGCTACCCCGTGTGAAATCGCTCACGAACCTTAGCCAATGGTAAACTCCGGCGGTGACTGTCAGCGAACTCCCCGCGCTCCTTGAAGGCCTGAACGAACCGCAGCGGATCGCCGTGACGCATGGCGACGGGGCGATCCTCATCCTCGCCGGGCCGGGGAGCGGCAAAACGCGGGTGATCACCCAGCGTATCGCCTACCTCGTGCGGGAGAAGCGGGTCGCACCCTGGCGCATCACCGCTGTCACCTTCACGAACAAGGCAGCCCGGGAGATGCGTGAGCGGGTCGCGGTCCTCCTCGGCGACGACGCGTCGAGCGTCGCCCTCGGCACGTTTCACTCCCTCTGCGCGCGCTGGCTGCGGACCGATGGCGAGGCGATCGGCGTCGGCCGCAACTTCGTGATCTACGACGACGCCGACCAGATCGCCCTGATGAAGCGGGTCCTCGAAGAGCTGCGGATCGACCCGCGCCGCTTCAGCCCCCGGTCCGTGCTCTCCGCCATCTCCAGCGCCAAGAACGAGCTCCTTTCGAGCGAGGCCTATCGCCAACGGGCTGGCACGTACCCGGAAGAGGTGGCCGCCCGTGCATGGGAACGGTACGAACAGTCGATGCGCTCGTCCTCGGCGCTTGACTTCGACGACCTGTTGCTCGAATGCGTGCGCATGTTCGCCCAGGCGCCGGAGGTCATCGAGAAGTACGCAGGCCGCTTCCTCCACGTCCTCGTCGATGAGTTCCAGGACACGAACCCGGCGCAGTACCAGCTCGCCCACGCGCTCGCCTCCGGGTTCGTGGGGACGGCCGGCCAGAACGTGGGCCTCGGCGCGGGCCACGGGCACAACAACATCGCCGTGGTGGGTGACCCGGACCAAAGCATCTACTCCTGGCGCTCGGCCGACATCCGCAATATCGCGAACTTCCAGGCCGATTTCCCGGATCACACGACGATCCTGCTGGAGCAGAATTACCGCTCCACTTCGCCGATCTTGCGGGCCGCCGAGGGCGTCATCGACCCGAACCCCCACCGGACGCCCCGCCGCCTCTGGACGGAACGGCCGGGCGGCGAGGCGATCCTCCAGTACGACGCCTACAACGATGAGGACGAGGGCGAATACGTCGCCAGCGAGGCGTCCCGGCTCGCAACGGCCGGCCGCGCCTACGGCGATATCGCCGTCCTTTACCGCACGAACGCCCAGTCACGTTCCGTGGAAGAGGCGATGGTCCGCCACCGCATCCCGTACCGGCTGATCGGCGGTGTGCGCTTCTACCAGCGCCGTGAGGTGAAGGACCTCATCGCTTATCTCCGTCTCGTCCACAACCGGCTGGACGAAGCGAGCCTGCTCCGCGTGATCAACGTGCCCATCCGTGGCGTGGGCGACCGCACGGTTCAGCGGCTGCGCGAGTACGCCCGCGAGCTCGGCCTCACGCTCTGGGACGCATGCGACGCCGTTGCCCATGGCCGGGCCGATTCGGGGGTGGGCGGACGTCCCGCGGCGGGTGTCCGGGAGGTGGTCTTCGCTCTCAACGGCATCCGGGAGAAGCGGGACGTTCCCCTGGGCATGCTCCTCGACCTCATCCTTGAGCACACCGGCTACGGGCGCTTCCTCAAGGCTGACCCGGAGGGCGAAGAGCGCATCGAGAACGTCGAACAGCTGCGCGCGGTCATGGTCCAATTCGAGGACGTTGCGGCCGGCCAGACCGACCTCGCGACCTTCCTCGCCGAGGTCGCGCTCGTGGCCGACGTCGATGAGATGGAGGGCCGTTCGAACGCTGTCACCCTGATCACGCTGCACGCGGCCAAGGGCCTGGAGTTCCCGGTCGTCTTCATGATCGGCTTGGAAGAGGGCGTCCTGCCCCACATCCGCTCGTTCGATGATCCGCGCCAGATGGAGGAGGAGCGCCGCCTCTGCTACGTCGGGATCACGCGGGCGGAGGACCTGCTCTACCTTTCACGCGCCTACCGGAGGTTCATGATGGGCGGCGCCTCGACGAATCCGCCTTCGCGCTTCCTCGCCGATGTTCCGCGGGACGTTGTCCGCCCGTACGGCGCTACCGTTTCCGCCGCCCTGGCCGTGGGCAGGCAGGCTTCCCGTGGCTACGCGGAAACCGTCGCGGCTCGCCCGCCGGCCGAAGAGTTCCGGCCGGCGGAAGCCCAATTCGAATCTGGTGCGCTCGTGCTTCACTCGAAGTTCGGGCGTGGCCGCGTGGTCAGCGTGCAGGCGAACGGTGGCGACATCGAGTACCAGGTCGCCTTCGACGCGCAGGGGATCAAGCGGCTCCTCCAGAGCTACGCCCGCCTGGTGCCGGCCTGATGGCGCCGCTCTTCCTCTTCCCAAGCTCTGGCGACGAATGGCATGACTGGCTTATCGACGACGCCCCAAAGGTCGCCGGCGTGGTCATCGCAATCATCGTCCTCAAGCTCGTCTCGCGGCCCGTCATCGGCCACACTCTGCGCGGCGCCGCACGGTCCACCGCCCGCCTCAGTGGCGACCCCGTCGCGAGTGTCGAACGCCGCGTCCGCACCATCGAAGGCACCCTCTCCTGGTTGGTGACCCTTGTCGCGGGGTTCATCGGGGCCGCCGTTGTCCTCGATACGCTCGGCCTGAACATCGCCCCCCTGGTTGCCGGAGTCGGGATCGTCGGTATCGCGATCGGCCTCGGCGCCCAGACGCTGATCAAGGACGTGATCAACGGCATCTTCATCCTCGTCGAGGACCAGTACGCCGTCGGCGACCAGGTCACCCTCGCCGGCATAACCGGCGAGGTGCTGGAGGTGAACCCCCGTCGCACGCTCGTCCGCGATGGGGAGGGCAACACTCACTCCATCCCCAACAGCACGATCACGACAGCCACCAATCGCACGGCCAGCCTCCAACGGCTCCACGTCACCATCGAAGTCGCCTTTCGTGACGCTGCCGAGGCTGCCCGGATCGCCCACGACGTCTCAGCGGCGATAGCGGCCGAACGCCCGGGCGATGTCCTCGCGCCGCCTGCCGTGCGCGGCTACCAGATCGTCGCCGACGGCGACGCCCGCCTGGACATCCTCGGCGACGCCCGGCCCGAGGTGCGCTGGGAGATCGAAGGTGAACTCCGCCGCCGCCTCCGGCGAGGGTTCGAAGAGGCGAAGCTCGAGGCCCGCTTCCCGATGGGGGACGAGAAATAGGGACGGTTCGCGCTCGCCGTTTGGCACGGTCCGTTACCGCCCCAGCCTGGCGAGGAACGCGTCGACGGTCAGTCCCATCCCCTTCACGAGCGAGCGCACGGTGCCGGCTGGAAGGTCGCGGCTGACGGGAATCGTCAGATTGTGTGGGTTCGGCCTTCGCGTGTAGATTCGATGACTACCGACCTGCCGCACGAAGACCCAGCCTTCCGACTCGGCGACGCGCTCGAGATCGCGGTTCGAAAGGCCACCCAGCCGGCTCACCTCAGGCGGCGACCGGTGCAGGGAGCGTTACTGTCGTCGTCTCCACTCGTAGGGGCCAGCCCTCCTCCGCCTGCCAGTTCAGCGCGAAGGCAACGCCGTCGGCAACGATTGCAGCAGAATCGCGTATCGCCGCCAGTCCGCCTTCGCCAGCCACCTCTATCCAGCCGAGCATGGCCTCTCTGATGTTCGCCAGCGCCTCATCCCGTGACTTGCCCTGGCTCACAGCTCCTTGCATCGCCGGACACGTAGCCACATAGCCGCCCCAATCCGCGTCCCAGGCAAGGACCACCGTGTAGCTGGCCATGTCACCGAGCATACCCCTGGCGCCGCGAAGATTGAAGACGCGCCCTCTGGCCGTGGGCCGTGCCGGTGTGACTCAACCGGCGCCTCCGGCGCCTTTTTCGAAGAGGCGAAGCTGGAGGCGCACTTCCCGATGGGGGACGAGAAAGAGGAACGGGCCGCGGTAGTCGGTTGGCGCCTGGGCCGCGTGGGTGCCCATCTCTGCTGAGGATCTGTATGCTGGACTCATGGTCGAACCGGAACTCATACGGCGCGAGGCCCGCCTTACCACAGAGGATGCGGAGCGGCTCGCGCGCTTGGCTATCGCTAACCGGAGCACCGAGGAGAGTCTGATTTCATTGGCGGTCAGGGTGTACCTGGATATATGCGAGGCCGAGACCGGTGCGGAGTGGGCGCGTTTGAGCGGTTCAGTACTCTCCCGGGTTTGGGACAACGCGGACGACGCTGTCTACGATAACTGGCGCGAGCTGTATGGCGTTCCAGCGGGGTGACGTAGTCCTGGTCCCGTTTCCTTACTCCGACTTGAGCGGCGCGAAAGCTCGTCCCGCGGTCGTCCTGTCGTCGGCGGCATACCAGGAGGTGGAGCCGGACGTCCTGGTTGCCGCGATTACTTCGAATCTCGCCGGCACAAGCGAGTACGACTACCGCTTGGATGGCTGGCGCAAGGCCGGCCTCGTGTGCCCATCTGCTCTGAAGCCCGTGATCGCTACCATAGAGCCCGGCCGTGTTCTCCAAACTGTTGGGCATCTCACGCCCGGGGACTTAGCGGAGGTCGATTCCCGGATTAAGTCCGCGCTCGGCCTTTAGCTCCGCCCCTCCCACACCACCTGCGTCGCCGGCGCGCCTCCGGGTCAAAAACACTGCGGCTACCCCACCACCCCTGAGCGGCGCAGCCGCTTTACCTCCGCCGCGTCGAGCCCCAACTCCGCCAGGACCGCGTCCGTGTGTTCGCCCAGGGCTGGTGAGGCGCGCTGCACACGCGTTGGCGTGCCAGACATCTGGATGATCGGCACCGGGCCCGTCAACGTCCCGAGGAGCGTGTGCTCGTACTCCGTGAGATAGCCGTTCGCCACCACCTGCGGGTCGTCGTGGAGTTCTTCGACGAACTTCAGCGGCCCACAGGGGATATCGCCCGCCGAGAGGTAGTCCACCCACTCCTCCACGGGGCGCGCGAGGAAGAGCGCTTCGCAGCGCGCGACGAGTTCGCCGCCGACCCGCTCCAGGTTCTCGGGAGAGTGGTCGAAGCCGGCCTCGAAGCGCGGGTCGCGGATGTCGAGTGCTTTGCGGAACCGCTCACGTGGGCCCGGCCCCAGGCAGCCAACGGCGATGTAGCCGTCCTTGGCCTGGTACGTCCGATAGTAGATGTTGCCCACCAATTCGGGCGTCAGCTTCTTCTTCTCGGCGTAGATCTCCTCGATGTTCGCGCCTCGCTGGCGGGCCGCTCGCAGCGTCTCAAGCCAGCGTTCGCGGGGCTCTACATCGAAGGCCGTGATCTCGCGCGAACCCTGCTGGAGAAAGAGCGATGTGAGGAGCAGGCTGGTGTTGATCGCCTGGCCTTCGCCGGTTCGTTCGCGATGGAAGAGGGCCGCGCTGATCGCCCAGGCCATCGCCACGCCGGTCACCACATCGCCGGGGGCGAAGCCGACCACCTGGGGCAGTCCGTTTTGAACGTTGGGGTTGGATGTCGCGAGGCCACTGACCGATTGGGCCACGAGGTCGTAGCCGCGGCGCATGGCCACCGGCCCTTGCTTTCCGAATGCCGTGTTCTCGCAGTAGATGATGCGTGGGTTGAGGGCGCGAACCCGCTCGTAGTCCAGGCCGAGGTCTTCGGCGACGCCCGGGCGGTAGTTGATCAGGAGGACATCCGCCCAGCGCACCAGCCGTTCGCGGACGGGCGCCGCCTCGGGCCGCTTGAAGTCGACCGTGATCCCGCGCTTTCCCCGGTTCTGGATGAGAAAGTTACGGCTCTCCTTGGGGATGAGCTCCGCCTGCAGCCGCCATGGCTCACCTTCGAGCGGCTCGACCTTCACCACCTCGGCGCCCATCTCACTCAGCAGCGCGCCGGCGAGCGGCCCGGCGATCACCTGCGTACAGTCGAGAATGCGGACCCCTTCAAGCGCACCGGCCATGAGCAACCCCCGTTTGTTGAAGCGGATTCTACGGGCTCGCAAAGTTGGGCGGGCACATTGCATGAACTCTAAATATTTAAGAGTAAGTACCAACAGCCAGAGGCCAGACCAGGCTGGCCA
>CAZQCR010000013.1:0-2549 GCA_964591745.1 uncultured Anaerolineaceae bacterium | reverse complement strand
CTGGCCAACGAACTCCGCGACGGTGAGGCCCGTCCTCGCGATCAGGTCGCGAAGGAGCCCGCGGCGTACGGGGTCGTGACGGGGAAGAGCCAGGTGGCCGGGGATGGTCGGGTGGTGGTAGATCAGGTGGCTGCCGCTCGTCCGCGTCAGGCTCCAGCCGTTTTTCTCTACGACAGTGGCGACTGAACGCCAGGCGTATCCATCGGGCTGTCCCACTTAGGCGAGTACCGGAGCGGCGATGGCGACGGCGATCGTCGCGGTTTCGATCGCCCGGTCCCAGCCGAACTCCTCGCGGAACCCGAGGATAAGTTGGACCTCCACGGCAACCAGTTCGGCCGTCTCCTCGAGCGCGTCACGTCCCTGCTCCAGGGCGTACTCCAGCCAGAGTTCCACCGACTCCTTGATGTTGGCGAGCGCCTCTTCGCGCGTATCGCCCACGCTCAGGGCGCCCGGCGCGGCGGGACAGCTGACGGAGTAGCCGCCGTCTCGCGGGTCAGGCGAAAGGACCACCGTGTAGTTTCGCATGGCCCCAGTTTACCACTTCAGTCGGAGAGCTTGACGCGGCTCCGGCGTTCGGGCGCCCCCTCCCGGGCGAGCTGCTCGCTTAGCCCGGCTGCAAGGATGACCTTGAGGAGTGACTGGTAGGGCACGTCGCGCTTGTTGGCGAGCCGCTTCAGGTCGTCGAGCATGCCGACCGGCAGCCGAAGCGAGATGGACTTCGTCGAAGGCTTGAGGTTGGGGAGGACGGCTGTTTTCGCCGAGTCCCAATCGATGTAGCTGGCCGAGTCGTGTGATGCCCAGAATTCCCTTTCGGCCGCCTCGTCGGCGAAGTCAGGAATCGGCTTTAGTAACTTTGGCATATGCGGCCACCTCCCTGGCGGTCATGTCCCGAGCGGAGATGATACGTATGTTCGCCCCCCGGAGGGTGAACGAAACGAATAGCAGGCGGCCGCTGTCGCTTCGGCCCAATGCGGCGAATCGGCGCTCGGTTGAGGAGTGTTCGCGGTCCGTTCGAATGGCGACCGGTTGGCTGAAGAACACTTGCTCCGATTCACCATCCGAAACCCGATGTCCCGCCCAGTTCTTCCCGGTATTCCCCTCATCCCAGTCGAAACCCTCGCAGGCAGCGAGCAGGTCATCCGCGTCCAATGCATATCTCCATCATATACGATGCTCGAGGCGGATTCTACCCCGGCCGCTTCGGCACCATCACCTTCCGCTTGAAGTAGCAGACCTCCTCGCCGCGCTGGTTCACGCCGCGTGTCTCCACGGTCACGATGCCACGGTCCCCGCTCGAGGTCTCCTTCTTCTCGAGGACGACGGTTTCCGCGCGGATCGTGTCGCCGTGGAAGGTGGGCTTCGAGTGCTTCAGCGTCTCGATCTCCAGGTTCGCGATCGCCTTCCCCGAAACGTCCGGCACGCTCATCCCGAGGACGAGTGAGTAGACGAAGTTCCCGACGACCACGTTCTGCTTGAACTGCGTCTCTTCCTCCGCGTACCAGCGGTCGCTGTGCAGCGGATGGTGGTTCATGGTGATATCACAGAAGAGGTGGTCTTCCGCTTCCGTGATCGTCTTGCTCGGCCAGTGCTTGTACACGTCGCCGATCTGGAACTCCTCGTAGTACCGCCCGAACCTGTCTCGCCCGTCGTAAACCGTCATGTCAGTTGCTCCTTGTGAACCACAAAGACACAAAGTAGACGAAGAACCCAAGGACGAATCTTCGAACTCTTCGTGCCTTCGTGGTTGATTAGACCGGGTACTCTTTGACGATGCTGCGCGCAATCACCGTTTTCTGGATATCGCTGGTGCCCTCGGCGATGATCATGAGCGGCGCATCGCGGTAGTAGCGTTCGATCGGCAGCTCCTTCGAGTAGGCCACGCCGCCGTGGATGCGCATCGCGTCGAGTGCGCACTCGTTCGCGATCTCCGTCGCGTAGAGCTTGGCGATGCCGGCGTCGAGGTCGCTGCGGACGCCGGAGTCCTTCTTCCGTGCCGCGTCGAGGGTCAGCAGCCGGGCTGCGCGGATCTTCACGATCATCTCGGCGAGCCGGATCTGCTGAGCCTGGTGCTGGAAGATCGGGACGCCGAAGGCCTCGCGCTTCTGGGCGTAGCGGATCGAGTCGTCGAAGGCCGCCTGGGCGAGGCCCACGCCCCGCGCCGCGACGTTGATTCGCCCCACTTCGAGCGCGCTCATGATGTGCTGGAAGCCGCTCCCTTCCTTGCCACCGAGGACCGCGGTCGCGGGCACGCGGGCGTCTTCGAAGGCGAGCTCCGTCGTCTCGACGCCTTTGTACCCCAGCTTCTCGAACTTCTTGCCTTTGATGAAGCCGGGCGTTTCGTGCGGCACGAGGAAGGCGGTAATGCCCTTGTGCCGCGGTTGGGCGGTGACGTCGGTCTTCGTCATCACGAGGTAGACGCCCGCGCGGTGGCCGTTCGTAACCCACATCTTCTGGCCGTTGATGACGTAGTCGTCGCCGTCACGGCGGGCGGTCGTCTTGATCGCCTGGGCATCGGAACCGGCGTCAGGCTCGGTGATGCTGAGGGCGCA
>CAZQCR010000012.1:16876-25413 GCA_964591745.1 uncultured Anaerolineaceae bacterium | reverse complement strand
TCCGAGGTCCGAGGTCCGAGGTCCGAGGTCCGAGGTCCGAGGTCCGAGGTCCGAGAGGAGGCTATCTGCGGTCGCAGCCGACGAGGACGGAGTACATCACGCAGGGCTCAGTGCCCTTGTTGCGCCAGGCGTGGCGGGTGCCGGTCTGCACGACGATATCGCCGGGCTTGAGGTGGACGGTGGCGCCATCATCGAGTTCCAGCCAGAGTTCGCCGGAGATGACGATGTCGTAGTCCACGCTGTCGGTGGTGTGCATGCCGGGGTTGTCGGCCTCCATCGCCTCGTTCAGGCCCGGGAAGCCGACGTCGGATGGCGTAGCGCCGGCGAGGGCCGATGAGGGCGCGGCCGTGCCGCCGGAGTCGGGCGGGAGGACGGTGATCAAGAAGCGGGTGCCGCCGGGGCCGGGGACGTAGGTCGTCATCGCCGGGGTCGGGTCGTCGCTGCCGGGGACGGCCGTCATGCCGTGGTCCGTCGCCCAGACGGCGACGATCCCGAGGTTATTCACGCCGGGGGGCGTGTTGGCGCGGGGCGGGGCGCCATCGCTGGCGAAGATCGCCTTGCCCTGGGCGGAATGACCTGTGACTACGCGTCGAATCGCCATGGTGTACCTCCTGCAGATGGGGGCATCGTACAATCCGCCAGGCACCCGCGTACGTATTCTCCTTGGCATTGCCCTGCGAGAAAGGTCCCCGTCAGATGGAACCAGACCTGCGCGGCAAGGCAGCGCTCGACCGCCGGCTTCCGATTCCCGTCCTGGTGTTACGCCACAGGCGGATGCTCACGCTCGTCTTCGCGCCGGTCGTTCTAGCCGCGGCCCTATCCGGAGCGGCGGCCCTCGGAGTCACGTCCACCAGCGTCCAGGCGCCGCTCCCACCGCCACCCACCGAGTACCCCTGTGTTGGCGCGCCACAGTTGGATGAGCTTCCCGAGGACGGTACGCTCCTTCTCGCCATCGCCCCGCCCGCGGTCACTCTAGATCCGGAGTTCCACAAGCGGCCAGACGGTACCTTCGTAGTCATCGACGTCATCCGCGCATCGTGGCAGCGGGCCCCCGAGTTCGCCGAACCGCTCTGCGTGTGGGTCGCGGTGCGCACCCCGGGGCTGGCCAACTATCCTGCCGCGCCCGCGATGATCCTCCCCGCGCGGGCCACTTCGTTACGCTATCAACCTACCGGCCCATCAGGGGAGTACTGCATCAAGATCGTCCCGCTCACCAGGACCAGCCGAGGCCCCTCCGAGGAGGTCTGCGCCACTGTCCGCCGAACGAAGGCCATGTGGGGTGACCGGGCCCTGTTCGCACCTGCCCTGCGCGGACATCGGCCGGCGGGCTTCCCCACAGAACTCGTCGCTGGTGGCCTTACAGGTTTCTCGGCCGTACTGCTTGCTGGGAGCGCCCTCCGCTTGCGCAGCCGGACCGGGCCGTCTCAGCCATGAGGCTCCTCGGTTGCGCCCTCGCGGTTGGGCTTGGCACCGGGCTCGTCCTCGGGTCGGCCCTCGCGCACCCTGGATCCTCGTTGGACTCCCCGTCTCCGTGCCAGTTCGGTGCCGCCGCAGGCTATCCGATCGACGAGAGCCTGACGCTCCGGGACCTCCGCGCAAGTCCAGTGGCTGGATTCGACGGCTACGACGCCCTTCTCATCCGTTGGTCCCCCGCAACCACGGGCGTCCGCTGCGTCTACGTGCGATACCGCAACGACCGCTACCCGGCCGAGTGGACGCCTTACTTCAGCTTCCAGGCGATGACCACCGAGCCGGTCACTCTCGATGTGAACGGTCCGCCGGAACGATACTGCCTCGAAATCGTCGCGGTTCGCGCTGAGACTCGCGGGAGGTCAATCGAGACCTGCCTCGATGTGAAGAACCCGAGGCCGGAGGGCACCATCAGCCGTGCGACGCCACCGGCGGTCACGGGAGGTGGCTGGGACTGGGGGAAGACCGCAGCTGGCAGCGCGGGCGGAGGAGCGGTGGGCGCGCTGCTCCTCCTGACGTTCGCCCGGCTGCGGCTCCGGCGCTGAACGGTCACGCACCTGCCCGCGGGAGCCGTTATCATCCGCGGCACAGGCAGGAGGCATGGCGATGAGGAACTTCGACGGCAAGACGGCGGTGGTTACGGGCGCGGCGAGCGGCATGGGGCGGGCGTTCGCGGAACGGTTCGCGAAGGCGGGCATGAACGTCGTCCTTGCGGACATCGAGAAAGAGGCGCTGGACCGCGCGGTGACGGAACTCCGCCAGGCGGAGCACAACGTCATCGGCGTGGTCACGAACACGATGCTACGGGAATCGGTGACGGCCCTCGCGGACGAGGCGAAGCGGGAGTTTGGCAACGTCCACATGCTCTTCAACAACGCGGGCGTGGCGGGCGGCCGGCCGGGGGCGGCCATCTGGGAGGCGCCGGATAGCGACTGGGACTGGGTGATGGGCGTGAACTTCTGGGGTGTGCTCTACGGCCTCCAGGCGTTCGTGCCGCGGATGCTGGCGCACGGCGAAGAGGGCCACATTGTGAACACGGCCTCGGAGGCGGGGCTGCTGCCGAACTTCGGCATCTACGGCGTGAGCAAGCACGGCGTCCTCAGCCTCAGCGAGACCCTCTACAACGACTTGAAGGCGCGGGACGCGAAGATCTCGGCGTCCGTGCTCTGCCCCGGTATCGTCCGTACAAACATCGACCGGGCGGAGCGCAATCGGCCTGAGGACCTGGCCGACGCGGCGACGGCGGGCATGGAGCGGCCGATCTCCGGGATGATCCAGCGAGGGATGGACCCGGCGAACGTGGCGGAGATCGTCTACGAATCGGTGACGCACGACCGCTTCTACATCCTCCCGCACCCGACGTGGGACGGGATGGTGCGGGACCGGGTGGAGCACATCCTGGCGCGGGGCGCGCCGATGCAGTTCAACTTCCTGGAGCTATCGAAGCGGATGGATGCGGGCGAGCAGATGTAGCACCGGGAGGGATGAGGCATGAGCTATGAGGCATGAGGGCGGCCCAAGGCGCGCGCAGCGATCTCTTCGGGGCTGGCTTCCTCGAAGAAGAGTTCGAGCGCTTCGGCCAGGTTACGGCGCGCGTCTTCGACCGATGTCCCCTGGCTCGCAATGTCCAGCTCGGGGCAGAGGGAAACGTACCACTCCCCTTCGCGCTCGATCACGGCCGTTAGGCGGCGAGTTTCCATGCGTATCTCCCTTGAGGGCGTCCAATCAAGCATACCCCCGAGTGCCCCTTCCCGTTGCTCTCCCTACAATCCCCCCATGACCCAACCCCTCGACGGCCTGCGCGTTCTTGAGCTTGGCACGTTCGTCTCGGCGCCGTTTTGCGGCAAGCTGTTCGCGGGGTATGGGGCAGAGGTGATCAAGGTGGAGCCGCCGGGCGGCGATATCGCCCGGGCCCATGGGCCGTTCAAGGACGGCGTGCCCAACGCGGAGACGAGCGCGCTCTTCCTCTACCTGAACACGGGCAAGAAGTCGGTGGTGGTGGACTTGCGGACGCCCTACGGCCGCGACGCGTTCCTGGCGCTGGCGGCGACGGCGGACGTGGTGATCGAGAACTTTCGGCCGGCGGACCTGCGGGCGATGGGCGTGACATACGAAGCGCTGCGAGCGGTGAATCCGCGCATCACGCTCGTTTCGATCACGGCCTACGGCCAGGACGGCCCGTATGCGGACTTTCGGTCGAACAACCTGACGGGGATGGCGATGGGCGGCCAGATGTACATCACGGGCACGCCGGAAGGTGGACCGCTGAAGAACGCGGGCTACCAGGCGGACTACCAGGGCGGGCTGAACGCGTTCTCGGCCGCGACGCTCGCCGTCCTTGCGGCCGAGCGCGATGCCGAGGGCCAGCACGTCGATGTCAGCGTGCAGCAGTGCATGTCGCCAATCCTGGAGGCGGGCATCCCCTTCTACAGCTACATGGGGCGCTTCAGCCCCATCCGCCGGGGCAACTTTATGGCGAGTACGATCGGCATCTACCCCTGCACCGATGGCTACGTGGGCGTCCACGTGATGCCCCGCAACTGGCCGCCGTTCCTGAAGGCGATCGGCCGGCCGGACATGCTGACGGACCCGCGCTTCGCCACGGGCGCCGACCGCCTGCTCAACGCAGACGACCTGATGGCCGAGCTGTATGCCACACTGGCGGGCGAATCGAAGCGCGACCTCTACCGGCGGGCGGGAGAGAATCGGGCGCCGATAGCCTTCGTGCACACGATCAAGGAGGTGATCGAGAGCCCGCAGCTGAACGCTCGCGGCATTCTGACGCGGATCGACCACCCCGTCGCGGGTGAGGCCACGTACTACGGCCCGCCGTGGTGGATGGGTCCGGGTGGCTGGTCGACGGGCCGGGCGCCGCTCCTCGGTGAGCACACGGAGGAGGTCTTGCGCGATAGCGCCGGCCTCGATGATGCCGTGATCAGCCGCGCATCGGCGCTGGGCGGAGTGCCAGTATGACGCCGCGCGAAGCGACCGCCCGGGCAATGGCCTTCTTCGATAGCTGCGACGACATCGTCCTGCTGCACAAGCTGACGGCCGAAATCTCCCCGCGCGCCCGCAAGATCGTAGCCCGATTCCTGGAACGGGGGAACGAAGACGGCATCCCTCCGCCGGCGGACCTCCGTTCGGCGGCCGAAGCGGCGCGGCTGGACGAGGCGCTGCGGACGCTGCGAACGGTCGATGACTTCGCGCTCTTCCAGCTGCTTGCGCGCTCCATCGGCCGCCGCATCGAAGCGATCGAGATCGCCGCATCGGCTGATTTCCCCGTCGGTATCCGCGTTGTGGTGCCGGGGAACCCGGCCGTTCGCACAAGCCCACGTATCCCGGGAATCGTCGAGCAGACGGGGACGATGCTCCAGGTGCTGCTGGAGAACGGCGAGACGTGGCAGGGGCCGCCGACCCTCGCGAAACTGGCGCCGAAGCGATGAAACCACCGCTGGATGGCATCCGCGTTGTCGACCTGACGATGGTCTGGGCCGGGCCGATGGGCACACGGCTGCTGAGCGACTACGGCGCAGAGGTGATCAAGGTTGAATCGCCGACGCAGTGGGACCTGCTGCGCGGGCTCGGCATGATCCCGCGCAGCGAGGAGCGCTGGTACAACCGCTCGGCGTACTTCAACCACAACAACCGGGGGAAGTACGGGCTGGCGCTGGACCTGCGCCAGGCCACCGGGCGGGAGACGCTGTTGAAGCTCTGCGCGGTGAGCGACGTGATCGTGGAGAACTACCGGAGCGATGTGATGGACAACCTCGGGCTCGGGTACGACGCGGTCCGGGCGGTCAACCCGCAGATTATTTATGTCTCCATGCCCGGCCACGGCAAGAGCGGGCCGGAGAGCCATTTCGTCTCGTACGGGTCGAATGTGGAGCAGCTGGCGGGGCTGGTTTCGCTCTCCGGGTACGAAGGCGGCGAGCCGATGAAGACGGGCTTCAGTTATGGCGACCCGATGGCCGCGACCTCGCTCCCGGCGGCCGTCGCCATGGCCGTGCGCCAGCGGAACCGCACGGGCGAGGGCATGTTCGTCGAGATCGCCCAGCGCGAGAACCTGGCGGCGTTCGTCGGCGAGTACATCGTGGATTACAGCATGAACGGCGAGTTGCGCGCGCCGATCGGCAACCGCCACCCGATGTTCGCGCCCCACGGGCGCTATCGGAGCGCGGGCGAGGACGCCTGGATCACGATCGCCTGCGAGGACGACGCCCAGTTCGCCGCCCTCTGCGCGACGATCGGTCAGCCGGAGCTGGCCAGCGAGTCGCTGTTCGCCACGAACGAAGCGCGGAAAGCGAACGAAACGCTCCTCGACCCGCTCATCGAGGCGTGGACGGCCGCGCGCGGCCACTACGAGGCGATGTTCATCCTCCAGCGGGCGGGCGTGCCTGCCGGGGCGGTGCTGACCATCCCGGAGCTGATGGCGGACCCGCAGCTCCGCGCCCGCGAGCAGTGGGTGCCGACGACCCACCCGGATGCGGGCACCTGGGAGCTGGAAGCGCCGCCCTGGAGGTTGGGCCGCACGCCGGGCGGAATCCGGATGCCCGCTCCCGGCTTCGCCGAGCACAACGCCTACGTTTTCCGCGACCTGCTGGGGATGGACGATGCGGCGGTGTCGCGGCTGTATGCCGAGGGCGTGACGGCGGACGTGCCGGACGCGGGGCTGCACACGTAGGGGCGTTGGCGGTTGGCCAGCGCCCTGGCGCCCGGCCGGGCTTAGAATGGCACTCACATGGTCTTGCGAAAGAAGGTCGTGATCCTGGCGACGGCCTTGTGCCTGGTTACGGCCGGCGCTGTTAGCCGTTGGCCTCGGGCGACCCCATGCCCGGCTTCCTGCTCGGGCAGGGAGCGGCTCCAACGTGGTCTGCTGAATGCCGCCAGGGCGGCCACGGCGGTTGCGGGTGGTTGGCGGCGGGGGTAGCGTTCGCACGATACCCCGTACCCCGGAGGCGCTCCCATGGCACAGATTCCCACCCTGCCCTTCGACCCGGACGCGTTGCGCGAGAAGTACCGCGAGGAGCGGGACCGGCGCCTTCGCGCCGACGGCAACAACCAGTACATCGAGACGGCGGGCGACTTCACCCGCTTCGTCGATGACCCGTATGCGGGGCCGATGGAGCGGGCGCCACTGACCGACGACGTGGACGTGGTGATCATCGGGGGCGGCTTCGGCGGGCTGCTGGCGGGCGCGCGTTTGCGCCAGGCGGGGATCGAGGGCCTTCGTATCATCGAGAAGGGGAGCGATTTCGGCGGCACCTGGTACTGGAACCGCTACCCGGGTGCGCAATGCGATATCGAAGCCTACATCTACCTGCCGCTGCTGGAGGAGGTCGGTTACATCCCGACGGAGCGGTATGCGCGCGCCCCCGAAATCATGGAGTACAGCCGGAAGATCGCGCGGAAGTTCGACCTCTACCGCGATGTCTGTTTCCAGACGGAGGTCACGCGCGTGCGCTGGGACGATGGCGCGAAGCGGTGGATCGTCGAAACGAACCGGGGGGACGCGATCCGGGCGCGCTTCGTGGTGATGTCGAACGGGCCGTTGAACCGGCCGAAGCTGCCGGCTATCGAGGGGATCGAGACGTTCAAGGGCCACACCTTCCACACCAGTCGCTGGGATTACGACTACACGGGCGGGAACGCCTACGGTGGGCTCACGGAGCTGGCCGACAAGCGGGTCGGCGTCATCGGCACGGGGGCGACGGCGGTGCAGTGCGTGCCATTCCTGGGCGAGACGGCGCAACAGCTCTACGTCTTCCAGCGCACGCCGTCTTCTGTGGACGTCCGGGGGAACCGGCCGACGGACCCGGAATGGGCCGCCTCGCTGGAGCCGGGCTGGCAGCGGGAGCGGATGGAGAACTTCAACACCCTGGTGAGCGGTGGCTACCAGGAACAGGACCTGGTCGGCGACGGCTGGACGGACATCTTCCGCAAGCTGATCAACGCGGGGCCGAGTTCGGGCGCGCAGAGCCATGAAGAGGGCGCGCTGGCAATGGAACTGGCGGACTTCGAGAAGATGGAGCAGGTGCGGTCGCGGGCCCAGGCGCTGGTGGAGGACCCGAACACGGCGGAGGCGCTGAAGCCGTACTACCGGCAGTTCTGCAAGCGCCCGACGTTCAACGATGAGTATCTGCAGACGTTCAACCGGCCGAACGTGGAGCTGGTGGACACGAAGGGCCGCGGCGTGGACCGGGTGACGGAGAAGGGAGTCGTCTTCGACGGCAAGGAGTACGAGCTGGACTGCCTGATCTTAGCGACGGGGTTCGAAGTCGGGACGGCGTACACGCGGCGGGCGGGCTACGACGTTATCGGCCGCGACGGCGTGATGCTCTCGGAGAGGTGGCGGGACGAGCCCTCGACGCTCCACGGCTTCCAGAGCCACGGTTTCCCGAACGCTCTGCACATGGGCATGGTCCAGGGCGGGTTCACGGTGAACTTCACGCACATGCTGAACGAGCAGAGCGTCCACGTCGCCTACATCATCGAGCGTGCGCTGGCGACGGAGACGCGGACGATCGAGCCTTCGCAGGCGGCGGAGGATGAGTGGGTGGAGACGATCCACCGGCTATCGAAGGTGAGCGAGAGCTTCCAGGCGGCCTGCACACCGGGGTACTACAACGGCGAGGGCCAGCCGGGTTCGGGGAACGGGTTCACGGCGGGTTCGTACGGTGGGGGGCCGACGGCGTTCTTCCAGCTGCTGGCCGATTGGCGGGCTGAGGGGAGCATGCAGGGGTTAGAGCTGGGGTAGCGGCGCCGGTCGGACTAGGCCGGGCTTAAGCGCCGCCCTTATTCACGGAGCCGGAGGACGTGCCCAGCGGCCCGTATGAAAGGATCGGGGTCGCTCGGGCTGAGAATCACAGGCCCGAATCCAGAGCGGTCAATGACTACGGAACCCGGGCCAAGGTAACCCACTGCGTACGTGCGCCAGCGAAGCTCGTGGAAGTGGTCACGAAGCCTCCATCGGCGCACGGTCGCGATCTCGGAACGACGGATAACGAAGTCCCCCATGAGCCTCCGTCGGACGATGATCCGATCGGCTTCGATGTCGTATCGCGTGGTGA
>CAZQCR010000012.1:0-16776 GCA_964591745.1 uncultured Anaerolineaceae bacterium | reverse complement strand
CGCCGGCAGGCCAGCTGGAAGTCGCCCTGGAATCAACACTCACGGTCGGCGGCTGCCGTAGATGCGGGTGGGTGTGACCTCGACGACGACCATCGCGCCGCCGGCCGACGCGGGAACGTCGGCTGTGCCATAGACGATCACCGCGCGGTCTGGACCGTCCCACGCGGCGATTGAACACCGGGCGTTGGCCAGGTGGTCGTCTAGCCGCTTCGCGTTGGACCAGGTGGGGACGTGGAAGACTCCATCGACCAGTGACACTTCGATCGGCGCTGAGTGAACGCGTCCGTCGCGGGATGCCGTGGAGACGATCGCCAGCGGCCCGCGAGCCCAGAAGGCGACGAACTCCTCGGCCGTCATCTGCCAGCCACCACCGAGGAACTTATCGGCCACGGCCGGGCCGGCCGTCCGGGCGCTTCGCTCGATGACGGCACGCAGCCGGGCCAGGGACTCGTCGTCCATGGGGAGCATTGTCGGTGCGGCGCAGGTCGAGACGCAAAGGTTCAAAGGGACAAAGCGGCGAATCTGGCGGACCCGCTCAGTGCTGTGCGTGCGCGGGGATGACGCCGCGCCCCGGATCCGTCCCTCTTCGATCCCTTTGAACCTTTGCGTTGACGGTGCGCTGGCCACGCGTCCAAGTTTTCGCGCTACAATGCGCCCGCAACCCGGCCATCGAGGCCATGGAGGAACGCGCTCATGCCCAAGCCTATCGAGGTTCTGCTTTCAACCAAGGGACACCCCTTCCAGAAGGGGCCGTTCTTCGGGATGTTCGACTCGTTCGTCGCCCAGGGGATCAACAACACGTCGGTGGAGATGCCGGCGGCGCAGCTGTTTTACCAGCCGGAGCACGCCGCGCCCTACGACGTGATCGTCGACTACTCGATGCAGGGCGTCGGGTTTGGGCGCAAGGCGGGCGACCCCGCGCCGGAGCCACCGGAGGCGTTCAAGAAGGGGATCATGGAGCTGATGGAGGCGGGCACGCACGGGTTCGTCTTCATCCATCACCACGCCTGCTCGTGGCCGGCCTGGCCCGAGTACGCCGAGATCGTCGGCGGGGCCTTCCTCTACTACCCCGCGACGCTGCGGGGCAAGGAGATGCCGGACAGCGGCTACCTGCTGGCCGTGAACAGCACGTACGTGGTCACGAACCCCGCACACCCGGTGACGCACGGCCTTCCCGCGCAGTTCGACCTCCAGGACGAGCTCTATCTCGCCCCCTACTTCGAAGCGGACGTGGTGCCGCTGGTTCGGAGCAACTTCGAGTTCGTGGACGACAACTTCTTCTCGCCCTACCAGGTAGTGGGCAACGGGAAGATGTTCAACCGCGATGGCTGGAGCCACCCGCCGGCCAGTAACATGGTGTGCTGGGCGAAGAACTACAAGAACAGCCCGATCGTGTACATCCAGGCCGGAGACGTGCCGACCAGCTACAACAACCCGAATTACCAGAAGCTGATGGCCAACGCTATCAAGTGGGTAGCGAGTGACGCGGCCAAGAAGTGGGCACGGGACCGCAATGCGGGCAAGTCCGTCGATCCGAAGGAGACGGTGAAGGTGACGCCCAAGCTCAACCGTTGGCCCTACGAGTACGCTGACGCGAAGGAGAGCGACGGGAAGCGCTGCCTCTTCTGCTCGAAGGACGGCGTGGAACGGTATGGCGGCGAGTTCCTGATGCACTCGGTCTCGAACGGGAAGCTGAAGCTGACCGGGCCGCTCTGCGGGAACTGCCACCCGATGCTGATGAACACGAAGCTGGACACGAACAACTGGCGGCTCGTCCCCGCCTGAGGCTGCTTCGAAACGCAAAGGGACAAAGAAGCGAAGATGCGAGTCTGTTCGGGCCGCGACATCGAGACTTTTGCCCCTTTGCGTTGAACCCCGCCCAGGAGTGTGACTATGCCGCGGGACTATGACGTTGTGGTGATTGGGTCCGGCGCGGCTGGGCTGGCGGCCAGCGTGATGGCGCACGACGCTGGCGCGCGGGTGCTTGTCCTCGAAGCCGACAACATCGTCGGCGGCTCGTCGCGGCTTTCCGGGGGGCACTTCTACGCCGCGGGGACCAGCGCCCAGCGCGAGGCGGGCATCGCGGGCGACACGCCGGACGCGATGTACGACTACTTTATGACGCTGAACCAGTGGAAGGTCGAGCCCGGCGTCGTTCGCAAGTATTGCGACTACGCGACCCCCACGTTCGAGTGGCTGCGCGGCCTTGGCGTGGTCTACCGTCCTGAGCGCGTCTACATCTCGGGCATCGACGCAGTCCCGCGCGGCCACCCACCAGAGGGCGAAGGCCTGGCTGTCGTGAAGGTGCTGGACGCGGAGCGGATCAGGCGGAACATCGACCTTGCCCTGGTGACGCGGGCGGAGCGGCTGCTGACTGACGACGACGGTCACATCGCCGGCGTGGTGGCGAACGGCGAGGAGGTGCGCGCGCCAGCCGTCGTCATCGCTTCGGGCGGCTTTGGCCACAACCCGGAGTTTCTCCAGAAGTTCTGGCCCGATTCGCAGATGGGGGGCGACTGGACGTGGTGCATCTCCGGGCCGAAGGCGTTGGGCGATGGGATCACGCTCGGCGAAGGCGTTGGCGGCACGGTGGGCGGGCACAACCGGGGCCTCATCCTGCTGACGCCGGGATTCGCCCGCGACCTGGAGGTGTCGGCGCCGCCGTGGTCGATCATCGTCAGCCGGGAGGGGCGCCGCTTCACGAGCGAGACGGCGCCGTATACGGTGCTCGCGGGGCTGTTCAAGCGCAACGGCGGCATGGGCTACGCCGTCTTCGATGAGGAGGCCCGGAGGACGGCGGCGTACGGCCCCAGCTTTAACGCGGACACCCTTGAAGCGAAAGCGAACGAAGGCCGGATCATTCGCGCCGAAACGCTGGACGAACTCGCGGAGCTAGCGCGGATCAACGTGGAGCCGCTGAAGGGCACGATCGAGAAGTACAACGCCGATGTCCTATCGGGCCGCGACAGCGCATACCTCAAGCCTCCCCAGCATCTTCGGCCGATCAGGACGGCGCCGTTCTACGCGGTGGAGATGCGCCCGGCGATCATCGCGTGGACGGGGACGGGCCTACGCATCGACGCCGACACGCACGTCATCGGCCAGGACGAACGACCGATCCCGGGCCTCTTCGCGGCGGGGGAGACGGTCGGCACGTTCCATGGGGATGTGTACATCGGCGGGGGCGGGTCGTACGGGCCGGCGGTGACGTTCGGGCGCGTGGCGGGCGTCCAGGCGGCCGAGGAAGCGCTCAAGAGCCCGGACCGGTAGGGCGCCCACCGACGTGATAGCACGTGCTATCATTTGTTCGCGAGAGGGTTGACGATGGCGCAGATCCTGGTGCGAAACCTCGACGATTCGGTGGTTGCAGAGTTGAAGCGGGTGGCGGAATCGCACGGGCGCTCGCTCGAAGCTGAGGTGCGCGAGGTGCTGACGGCTGCGACGCGGATCGACCGATCGGAGCTCATACGACGGGCGGCGGAGCTGCGGGCTCGTAACGGTCCCCAGACAGGCCCCGACAGCGTTGAGCTGATTCGCGAGGATCGTGACCGCTGAACACGATCGTCGTGGACGTGAGCATCGCCATAAAGTGGGTCTTGGAAGAAGCGGGAACCGGCCTTGCGATGACGGCGCTCTCGCAGCCGCTGATCGTTCATGCCCCGGAGTTCCTCCTCGTGGAGGCAGCCAACGTTCTCTGGAAGAAGCGCCGAAACGGCGGTATCGGACCTGACGACCCGGCCGACATGCTGGCGTTCATCGCGAGCGCCTCAGTCACGTACCACGCTAACGGCCCGCTCATCGCCCGTGCGCTGGAGATCGCGATCGCCACGACCCGGACTGTCTACGACTGCATCTACCTGGCGCTGGCCGAGCTGCTGAAGGCGACGCTGGTCACGGCGGACGAGCGTTTCGTGAACGGGCTGGCGGGGACCCCGTGGGCGACCATGACCACGACGCTCTCCTCCTGGGCGGAGAGCCGCACCAAAGGAGCGATCTGAACACGATGGCTACGGCAGCAAGGCGGGCTTCCGATCCTTCCAGGGCATCGCCTCCTCCAGGCGGGCGGCCAGCCGGATGAGCAGGTCCTCCCGGCCCATCTTCGCGACGAGCTGAATGCCCACGGGCAGGCCCTCTGCCGTCCAGTGCAGCGGGAGGGAGATGGCGGGCTGGCCGGTGGCGTTGAAGGGGAGGGTGAAGCGCCCGATCCGGCCGTAGGTGCGGCCCATGGTCCAGGGTCGCTCGGGGTCGGGCCAGAGCTCCTCTGTCTTGAGCGGCGGACAGCCGGCCGTGGGCGTCAGGAGGATGTCGTAGGGGGCGAACCAGTCGATGACGCTTGCCGCCCAGGCCTGCTGGATCTCCTGGGCGCGCGTCCATTCCGAAGCGCTAATCGAGCGGCCTCGCTCAGCGGCCGTCCAGTTGTAGGGCTCAATGTCGTCTGCGGTCATTGTCCGCCCGAGCAGCTCGCTGAGGTGGTCGATACGGCGCGTGATGCCAGCCATCCAGAGGGTACCGTTGACGCTGCCATCGCCGCCGAAGAGCGCGCCACCCTCAACGGGCTCGATTTCGTGGCCCATCTCGCGCAGCACGCGGGCCGTTCGTTCGACGCCTTCGACGCAGGCCGGGTCGACCTCGATGCCACCGCCGTCCGTGAGCATGGCGATGCGGAGCGGGCCCGCGTCGGCCCGCAGCTCGTCGATGTACGGACGCGCCGGTGGCTCGATGCGAAAGAGGTCGGCATCGACGGGGCCGTGTGTGGCATCGAGTACGGCGGCGGTATCACGGACGGTCCGGCTGACCACAAGCTCCGAACCGAGGCGGCTGATGCTGAGCGGGGCGGGCATGCGGCCACGCGTCGTCTTCAGGCCGACGAGGCCGCACCAGGCGGCGGGCAAACGCGTCGAGCCGCCGCCGTCGTTGGCGTGGGCCACGGGGACGATACGCGCGGCGACCGCGGCGGCCGAGCCACCGCTCGACCCGGAGGGAGAGCGGGTGAGGTCCCACGGATTGTTGGTGGGGCCGAAGGAGAGCGGCTGGGTGGTGGGACAAGTGCCGAGTTCGGGTAGATTCGTTTTGCCGACGGTGATGAAGCCGGCAGCGCGGAAGCGGGCTCCGAGCACCGTATCCTGGCGGTCGCGGTTGTCTGCGGCCCGAAGCGCCCGTGTACCGGCGTAGTAGGGGAGGCCAGCCTGGTTCGCTCCGATGTCCTTCAAGAGGAACGGCACCCCGGGGAACGGCCCGTTATTGACGTCGGTCGAGGCGGCCTCGGCGCGGGCTTCCGGGAAGCGCGTGGCGATGATGGCGTTGATGTCGCCGTTCCGCGCCTCGATCCGCTCGATGGCCGCTTCGACGAGTTCGGCCGGCTTCACCTGCCCGGAACGGACCAGGTCGGCGAGCCCCGTCGCGTCGTACGCTTCGTAGTCGAACATCGTTTGGCCTCCATGGCGAAGTGCCCCGACTCTACAGCGGGCCAGCCTGGGAGACAAAGCGAAGAGCCCGGCTTTCGCGGGGCTCTTCCGTGTTTTTCAGTCGCGCTTAGGTCAGCGGTCGGGACCGTAGAGGTAGTCGTCGATCGTCTTGTGCATGTGGCGGATGCGGCGCTCCTTGTAGTTGATCCAGAGCCCCGGATAGGCACGGCTGTTCATCCCGCGCTGGACGCGAGGGAGATTGTAGGCGTCCTGGTCCAGGACCAACCCGAGCGAGATATCGCCGTGCTTGTACTGCTCGTGCTCCGGCCGAGGCGGAGGTGTGGCGCCGGGCGGAATGCGCGTCGCGTTCTGAAGGTCGAAGAGCATCTTGTTCGGGTCTGTCGGGTGGGGGCGCTGACGGAAGAGCATGAAGCCCGTCGCGTGAATGTTGAAGGTGAGGTTCGGGAAGATGAAGTAGTGGTAGTCGTCCGTCATCTGGTCGTCGTTCAGATCAGAGACATCGAGACCCATCTTCGAGGCCGTCTCGCGCGTGCTCTTCATGAGGGTGGGGCGGACATCGGCCATGGAACCGTTCCAGTTGTCCGGGTCGATGCCGGAGCCCTTGAGCATCATCCGCAGCGGTTCGGTGATCTCCTCCTGGTCCGGGTAGCGGGGGCTAACCAGGCCGAAGGGGACGAGATAGCGGTTGTGGCGCTCATAGAGGTCGATCTGGACGTTGACGTCGTCGAGCATCTGGAGGAGCTGGGGGTGGATGCCCTGGACGTGGTAGACCTCGTTGAAGGCATCGACGGCGGACTTCCAGTTCGTGTCCCACTCGATCGTCTTGTCATTGACGATGTACATCTCGTCGAAGTGGTAGGGGTCGAGGTGTTCGGGGATGATCCCGAGGTACTCCTCGAGGGGCTCGCAATCCGGGTCCATGTTGAAGAAGATGAAGCCGCCCCAGGTGCCGGCCTTACACTCCTTGAGGGAGAAGTTCTCGAGCGGCACATCCTGGGCGAACGTCTCAAGGTCTGGGACGTTCTTCAGGGTGCCGTCGATGTTCCACTCGAAGAAGTGGTAGGTGCACTGGAAGGTCTCGGCGTGGCCAGAGCCGGGGTTCCGGATCTGGTTGCCACGATGGAGGCAGACGTTGAAGTAGACGCGGATGCCATCGGGGCCCGGCGCTTCGCGGACGACGATGAACGATTCCTTGCCGAGTTCCGTCGTGAAGTAGTCGCCGGGATTGGGGATATCCTGGAGGCGCCCCGCGCAGTTCCAGACCTTCGTCCACATGCGGTCCCACTCGAGCTTCAGGAACTCGGGCGAGGTGTAGCGTTCTTTGGCGAGCAGCTCGCTGCCGAGGTCTGGCTCGGGGGCTTTTTCCGTTGGGGTCCGCATCTTGCGGACGGCTTCCATGACCATGGGTCGCGCCTCCTGGGGAACCGAGCGGCGCATGGCTGTCCCAGCCTTCTTGGACGCTCGGCCAACTTTTCAAATCCTAGTTGGCGGCAGACCGCGCGTCAATCGAGAAAGGGTGAAGAAGCCGGGCTTGAAACGCAGAGGCGCAGAGGAACGAGAGATTGGGTGGTGGGTTCGCGCGGTACTGTCCCGGGTGTGGCGAGCGCCGATCAGCGCGGTGTGGTCGGGCTGCATCAGTCGTCTGCGGTGACCGCTCCCTCGCGGTCGCGGTACGGCTGGGGGTGATGGTGTGCGCTCCGGGCGGTTGGGTGAGGCGGTCGGGCTGCATCAGCCATCTGCGGCGACCGCTCCCGGGTGGTCGCAGTACTGCTAGGGCGGGGACCGGCATCAGCGGGCCGGGCCGGTGGGACGCAGAGGCGCCGAGGAAGCTGAGACGGCCCGTTATGCGCTCCCCGGAGTGGGGGCGATGAGGGTGTCCATCTGCTCGGGTTCGAGGCCGAGGGTGATGAGGACCTTGCTGAGGCCCATGAAGAGCCCGACGCCGAGGGCGACTTCGACGATCTCGGCGTCCGTGAGCTGCTCGCGCAGGCGCGCCTTCGCGGCGGCGCTGAGGCTGCGCGGGTCGCCGATGATCGCGTCGGTCATGGCGAGGACGGCCTTGTCGCGCTCGCTCAGGTCCGAGGTTTCGTAGCCGTCGGCGATCTGGTCGACCTGCTCCTCGCTGAGCCCTTCGCTTCGCGCCACGGCGAAGCGTACGTTCCTTCAGAAGCCGCAGTCGGTCACGCGGGCGTTGCGCATGCGGGCGACCTCTTTGGTGCGGTGGTCGACGACGCCCTTACTCCAGAAGGTGGCGTAAAGCTCGCCGAAGCGGCCCGCAACAGCCGGAGCCTGGGCCATGACCGAGCCGAAATGGGCAGGCTGGCCGGGAATGGCGGAGGGGACACGCGGGGTGGTGGACATTCGCTTGCTCCTGGTTAGTGCAGTGGGCCGGTGGCGGATGGCGCCGCGTCCGAGGACGAGGGCGCGAGGTCGAAGACGATGCGGAGGCGGCAGTTGGCGTCGAAGAGGGCCATCGCGACGGTGAGGGCGACGATCTGGGGATCGCTGAGGTGGCGTCGAGCCTCGGCGAACTCGCTGTCGTCGATGTCGTGGTGGCGCCAGGGCATCTTCTCGGCGAGGGCGAGGGCGGCGCGCTGGGCGGGCGTGAACCAGGTGGCGCGCTCCCAGTCGTCGATGGCTGTGCGCTGTTCGTCGCTCAGCCCGGCGCCTGGGTCGGTAACGGCGAGTTCGGCCTCGCAGGCGTGCAGCGCGGCGATGCGCAGCCGGCAGAGTTCGAGGAGGTCGCGAGGGACGAGAGCACCATCCCAGGGTGCGCCGTAGAACCGCTTGTAGAGGTCGCGTAACTCGGGGCGATGCGCCAGCCAGCCTTCAAAGGGCGGGAGCGAAGGGTCGGCGGTCGCGAACCAGGTCATGCCGCGATTCTACGGGAAGCCGGGCGAGAACGCGCCCTCACCGCCCTCTTCGCTGGCCGGTTAGAATACGTCGGTTCGGAAGGAGAGCATCATGGAGATCGCAGGAAAAGTGGCCCTGGTTACTGGTGCGGCATCCGGCATCGGCCGGGCGACCGCGAAGGCCCTCGCGGCCGAAGGCGCGGCCGTCGTCGTCGCCGATATCGATCCGCGCGGAGGCGCGGAGACGGTGAGTCTGATCACGGGGGCGGGCGGCAAGGCGACCTTCGTCCAGGCCGACGTTTCGACGCCGGACGGCATCCGGGCGATGTTCGACGCGACGGAGCGGATCTACGGCGGGGTGGACATCGTCCACAACAACGCCGGGATCATGAACGGGGGCGCCCCGAACTGGCCGGACAGCTCGCTGGAGAAGGCCCACCTCGTCGTCAGTATTAACGTTGCCGGGGTGATCATGGGGACGCGAGAAGCGGTCCACCGGATGCGGAAGCGGGGCGGTGGCGTGGTGGTGAACACCGCCTCTGTGGCCGCTCTCGCACCGATGCCGATGGACCCAATCTATGCCGCGACGAAGGCGGCGGTCGTCCTCTTCACGCAGGGCTGCAAGATGCTGAACGAGACGGAGAAGGTGCGGGTGAACGCCGTCCTGCCGGGGATGGTGGACACGGCGATCATCGCCAAGACGGGGGATGGCACGAAGCCGGCCGACTGGCTGGCGCCCGCAATCGCGGCGACGAAGATGCTCCAGCCGGAGGATATCGCTGCCGCCGTTCTGGATTATGTCCGCGACGAGACGAAAGCGGGCGACCACCGGATCGTCGCGAACGAGCGCTGAGCGGGTAGATTCTCCGCAACTTTTCGGCCGCGTTTCAGGCCCGTGGGCGGCCCAGATTCGGGCGGGCGCTGGACACACCGCGTCCAGCTGGTTTCCCGCCTATTGCGGGGCGGATCAGGGCCCGCTACGTTGCGCGCAACACGAGGCCGGGAGGACGCAGATGGCCATCCGTGATGCCGCCCCACCACGCCCGCTTGGGCGACGCACTGAAGGGCTGAGGCCAGCGCGACGACTCCGCTGGCTGGCGCTTTTGCTGGTCGCCATAGCCGCCGCTGCGGGCGTGGGAGTCACGCTGCGCGGCTCGCCGGGCCATTCTGGGACGGCGGGCTATAGGTTTTCGCAGACGCGAGTCGATGGCGCTTCGGCGACGCAGACGCTGCTCTCGGGCGACGGCAAGGTGATCATCTTCCTCCAGGACGGTCAGCTCTGGGCCCAACCGCTGGCCGGCGGGGAGCGGGTACTGGTGACGGCGGGAGTCGATGGTTCGCCATCTGCGCCCCCGGCCTCTTCGCCCGGCACCTTCCCCGATCCGAACGCAGTTCCGGATTCACGGAGCGTACTGCTGGGCGTAAGCGCCACGGGTAGGTACACCCTCTTCAGCTCGCAGGCGGTGAACCTCGTCGAGGAAGGCCAACCACCCGTCGATCCGAACTACCCGGGGCGGCCCGGCGAGCCGCGACAGGTGAAGCAGGGGGTCTACGTTCGCGATGTGCAGACCGGAACCACCCGGCGCATCAGCCCGTTAGACCATCCGCAGTTCGGCCGCATCTGGTTCTCGATGCCTGAAGTCGGGAGGACCAGTGCGTCGTTTATCTCGGACCGCACGATGTTCATTACGCTCGGGCCGAACAGGACCGCGCCTCCGAACGTCCCCACTCCCGATCCGTGGGACGCCCTCACCGACAACGTGCTCCTGAACCTGGACACCGGGACCATCTCCTCGATACCGATCCCTGTCGTCACGGGCTGCCCCGCCAGGACGGCGGTATCCCCGACGGACTACTGCACGACTGCTCCGGCGCCTGGCGGAAGCGGTATGGTGATCGTCGACCATGTAGTGGGCGACCCGGCCGTCCACTCGTTCTTTGCCCTCAACCTCAGCGACGGTTCCATCCAGGCCCTAACGGAAGGCCGGCCCTACGACCTCGCGGGCAGCGGGCGGTGGGCGCTGACCGCGGGCGCCGACTGCCGGCTGATGCTCAAGGACGGGACGACCGGGGTATCAACGGCCGTGGGCATGCTTCCTAACGGCGCCCAGGCGGGGAGCGACGCCTCGTGCCAGACGAGTGCGCGCTCGGCCGCCGTGAGCGACGATGGAAAAACGGTCGCCTTCGTCGCGGATCCCGACACGTCCGCCTTCGGACGGAGCAGTGTCTTCGTCCGCGACGTCGCCGGCGGCCAGACCTACCTCGCTTCGACAATCACTGGCGGCGACTACCTCAGTTGTCCACCCGGTTCGAACGGGAGCCAGTTCGACAACACAACGGTGCGCAACCTCCATTTGACGCCCGCCGGAGACGCGATCGTATTCGAGAGCTGCGCCTCGAACCTGGTGGGCGCCGCTCCGGTGGGGCTGCCCGGCGAGAACGGCTTCTACGACGAACGGCAGTGGACTACGTACGTCGTTCGGCTCACGCCCTTCACGCAGCTCACGCACCGGCGGGTCGCGGTCGGGCTCACACGGGAATAGGGAGAGAAGCGCCATGACCGTTCGCACATCTTCGCTCCATCGCGGGGCCGTCGCCGGAGTCCCGGCATGGCGCGGACCCTTGCTTCTGCTGCTCCTGGTCGCGGTAGTGGCGGCGGCGGTGGGTGGCCTCACATTGCGTGGCTCGCCGGGCCATTCCAACTCGCCAGCCTATCGTTTCTCGCAAACGCGAATCGAAGGCACCCCGACCATGTACTCGCTCCTCAGCGAAAACGGTGCGGTGGTCACCTTCCTCCAGGACGGCCAGATCTGGGCGCAGCAGGTAGCCGGCGGCCCCAGGACTCTCGTGACTGCCGACCTCGCCGGCCAACCCTCCGGCCCGTTCGACTATCCCTTCGAGACGCACATACCGGTCGCAATCAGCCCTTCCGGACGGCTCGTGGTCTTCGCCTCCCCGGCCAAGGGCCTGACAACGGATCCGCCAGCCACGCCGAACCCAAGCGTCCCTCCTGATTGGTACGACCGGTCCGTATTCGTCCGGGATATCGTGGCCGGAACAACACGCAGGATCAGCCCGCTGACGTCGCCAGACCTCGGCACGCTTTGGCTTTGGCTCACTGATCCCTTGATTCACGTCCCCTCTGCGAAGTTCCTCACCGAAGATACGCTCAACATCTACCTCAGCTTCCGAATACCCCCAGCTGTGATCCCTTCCCCGGACCCTTGGGAGCCTTTCGGCTGGGAGGTCCGCCTTGACCTGCCCTCTCTCCGTTTCGCCTGCCCCGGCTCCCGCGCTACGGGATCGGCCAGAACTCGGCCAGATCGCCGTGACTCCCGATCAGCGAGTGTTCCTCGTGTACAAGCCAGACGGGTGCGGGGTCTATCGCTGGGAACGCGGGGTTGAAGAGTTGAACCTTGTCTCAGTCCTTCCTGACGGGACGGCGATATGTCCCTTCAGCTGGGTTGATATCAGTGACGATGGGCGCTACGTGGCCTTCGGCGCGCAGGTGTCCGGCGGAGCCAGTAGGTCCGGGTTTAGTGTGTTCCTTCGGGATGTCCCGGCCGAAGAAACGTACCTCGTCTCAACCATCACCTCCGGGGAGATCCTCGAATGTCCACCGGCCTCGGAGACCGAGCCGTACCTGGGTGTAACAACCAGGAGCTTCCAGCTCTCGGGCGATGGCAGGACGCTCGTGTTCGAAAGCTGCGCTGCAAATCTCGCCGGAGCCCCGCCGAACCTGCCCCGGTCGGCTGGACCCTACGATGAGCGCAACTTCCACACCTACGTCGTCCAGATCACCCCGTTTGCCGAACTCATGCACAGGCGCGTGGCGGTGGGCCTGTGCCGCGAGTAGCGCTCCGCGGCGAGGTAGAGCCGCCTGGCGCTACCGCTCCTCCCCTGTGATTGCGGCACTGTCCCGGGGGGCTTGGCGACCATGGGCGGCGCCTGGGGGTAGGGCGAAGGTAGGCGACCCCCCGGTGGGTCGCGGCTACAGGCTGGCGGCCACGCTCAGTACTCTGAGTGGGCGGTGCGGAGGAGGGCGGCCCGGGCGTGGGTCGAGCTGCCGGGCGCGACCGGCTCCCGTGTGGTCGCGGTACCGTGCGGGGCCTGGCGACCATGGGCGGCGCCTGGGGTAGGGCGAAGGTAGGCGACCCCTGTGGGTCGCGGCTACAGGCTGGCGGCCGCGGTCAGTACTCTGAGCGGGCGGTGCGGAGGAGGGCGGCGCCGGCGAAGAGGACGAGCCAGCCCACCGTCGCGGCGATGCCGAGGCCGAGGGGGTCGTCGGTGATGCCCGTCGTTGTCGTGATGGCAAAGTTCGGGAGAATCTGGCGGAGGGTGTCGCTCCAGATGCTGAGCGGCACGCCGAAGAGGAAGCCGCCGAAGTAGAGCACCATCGCCACCGCGATTCCAGCTCCACTCGAGCGCAGCAGGGCGCCGACCGAGAACGCCACGATCGACCAGAACGTCACCTGGGCGAAGGCGAACCAGAGGAACAGGGCGACATCCTTCGCCGAGGCCGGGTCGGAATCGCCGAGCGGGAAGGTGAGCGCCTGGACGAGGCCGGCGATGCAGTAGGGGGCGGTGACGGCGAGGCTTGTGACGATCACGCCGAGCGCCGTCAGGGCGAGCATTTGGGGCTTGCTCCGCCCCGTCACCACCATGTACCGGAACGTCCCGTTCGCAAAATCCCAGGCCCCTGCCTGCGAGGCGACCAGCGCGAACGCGGCCAGCGGCACAAACAGAAGGCTCGAATAAATGAACAGCGCCTCCTCACCCGCCGTCGCATCGTCCTTCACCTGGTAGACGATGATGGAGACAACGTAGGCCGTGAGAACCAGGGCGACGGTCATCCCGACGGCGGACCAGAACGACCCACGCCGCGCGGTGACCTTCCGGACCTCCTGGCGGAGGACGAGCATCACGATCCGGCTCCCGGGGCGGCTGGCCCGGCGTCATCGCCCTTGACCGCGCCGGTGATAGCCATGTAGCGCTCTTCCAGCGACTCCTCGCTGCGGGAGAGCTGGGCGACGCCGACCCCGCCCTCCACCAGGGCGCGGTTGAGGGCGATCATCGTGTCGCGCGTGGGCGGGACTTCGAGAAAGAGGAGCCCATCCGCCGTCTTTCGCACCGTACGAACGCCGGGGAAGGCGGAGACGACGCGGCGGAGGCCGTCCTCGTCGTCGCAATCGACGGCGATTCCGCGTTCGCCCTCGGCGATCAGGCTCTGCATCGAACCTTCGATGATGACGGTCCCCTGGTTGACGATGGCGACGTAATCGACGACGCGTTCGAGTTCGTGAAGCTGGTGGGAGGAGATGAAGATCGTCCGGCCTTCACGCTCGACCATCTCGCGGACCATGATCCGGAACTCCTGCATCGCTTCGACATCGAGGCCGCTGGTCGGTTCGTCGAGGACGAGGAGCTCGGGGTCATTCAAGAGGGCCCGGGCCAGCCCGAGGCGTTGACGCATGCCCTGGGAATACTTCTTGACGTGGTCGCCGCCGCGCCCGCCGAGGCCGACGCGTTCGAGGAGTCCGTCTATCCGGGCGTCGGCGCCGTTGCCACAGTAGGCCGCCCACGTCTCGAGGTTCTGCCGTCCACTGAGGTAGGGGTAGAAGCGCGGCTCTTCGACGATGGCGCCGACGCGTTCGAGCGCGGTTCGCGAGGCCTTCGTGATGTCGTGGCCGCGCACGAAGGCCGAGCCAGAAGTGGGGCGGGCGAGGCCGAGGAGCATGCGCATCATCGTCGTCTTGCCCGCCCCGTTCGGCCCGAGGAAGCCGAAACAGACGCCACGGGGGACGGTGAGGTTCACGTTGTTGACGGCCAGCCGCGCCCCGAAGGCCTTGGTCAGGTTGCGAGCCTCGATGACCGCCTCGGGTTCGCTCAACGGTAGACCCCGGCGCGGCCGGCGACGTTCACGCCTCGCTTGAAGACTTCGACGGGGCCGCTAACGGTGAGCTGGCAGCCGAGGCGGACGTTGCCCTCGGGGCGTGAGCCTTCGTCCCAGCGCAGCGTCTCGAGGGCATCACGCTCCAAGCGTTGCATGGGCGAGACGTGGTCGGCGCCGGACTCGACGCGCACCCAGCAGATGGTGCACATGCCAACGCCGCCGCAAAGGGTCGGCCAACGGTAGCCGGCGTTCTCAGCCGCATCCATGAGGGACTCTCCCGTCTCGACGTTCAGATCCACGTCGAGGGGCCGGACACGGACAGTTGGCATTGGAACGATGCTACACGAGCCGCGGCCTACAGCCCCCTTCATCCGCGTGGTAGAGTCGGCCAATCTCGCTCATGGAGCCGACCTGATGTCTGAAACCCTTTCCGTAGAAAAGCTGTTCACGATCACCGCCGACACCGCGCCACCTGTGATGATCGCCGCCGGCCCGCAGGGCACACGCGTCATCGTCAACGTCACCGGGGGCACGTTCGAAGGCCCAAAGATGAAGGGCACGGTACATGGCGGCCCTGGCGGCGACTGGCTGACGATGCGCGCCGATGGCAGCGCGAAGCTCGATGTCCGGATCATCCTGAAGACGGAAGACGGCGCCGACATCCTGATGACCTACAACGGCGTCGGGGTGACGGTTGACGGAGCGTTCCAGATCAAGACGGCGCCACTGTTCGAGACGGGCGACGCGCGCTACGCCTGGCTCAACCATGTGCAGGCCGTGGCGAAGGGCTCGCCGGGCGCAGGCAACGTGACCTACGACGTCTACGCTGTGCTGTAGGGGCGAATCTCCCCTCACTCCCGGCAACGCCCGGTTTGCGCTAGACTCCCCACCACTCCAGCCAAGACGGAGGTCCGGCCCATGCAGGCCCTCGATAACGTGGTCGTCCTCGACCTCAGCCACCACATCGCCGCGCCGTACGCCACGAAACTGATGGCGGATTACGGCGCCGACGTGATCAAGGTTGAACGCCCGGGCGGCGATATCGCCCGCACGCTGACGCCCTTCAAGGGCGGAACGCCGGGGATCGAAAACAGCGGGCTCTTCTTCTTCCTGAACACGAACAAGCGCTCCGTCGTCCTTGACCTGCGGACGGCCGAAGGCAAGGAGGCGATCGAAGCGCTCGTTCGCCGCGCCGACCTCGTGGTCGAGAGCTTCCAACCAGGCGCGCTCGACCGGTTGGGATTGGGGTGGGAGTTCATCCACCGCACGAACCCGCTCGCCTCGCTCGTTTCAGTCAGCAACTTCGGCCAGGACGGCCCGTATCGCGACTATCGCCTGAGCGAACTGACGCTCTACGGCTTTGCGGGCGAGATGCACTCGATGGGCATGACGGACCGCGAACCGACGAAGATGGCGGGTACGGCGGCACTCTTCGAGTCCGGTGCGGCGATCGCCCCGGCACTGATGGCCGCTCTCTTTTCGAGCGGGCTGAACGACGAGGGGCAGCACGTCGACATCTCGCTGGCCGAAACACACTTCGGCGGCGTGGATCGTCGCCACGCGACGGCGATCGGCAACCGCTTCAGCGGGCGGCGGACGCTGCGGGCGGCCGGCGGGGCGACGGGGATGCCCCAGGGCATCTACCCATGCGCGGACGGTTATGTCGATTTCACGAACGCCGCCCTTCGCCCGGACCGCGTGGCTGACATGCTGGGCCACGCCGATTGGCTCTCCGACCCGATGTACCAGGACCCGCAGGCGCGCGTGAACGCAGAGATCATCGAGGCCTGGAACGCGAACTTCCTCGTCTGGTGCCTGGAACGGACGAAACGCGAGGTCTGGGCCGAAGCGCGGCGGGCCAAGGTGATGTGCGGGCCGCTGTTCACGACGGAAGACCTGTACGAGGACGACCACTTCCGGGACCGTGGCTTCTGGGCGAAGGCGGACCACCCGGTGATGGGCGAAGTCGAGTTCCCGGGCCGGCCGTTCATCATGCAGGACGGCGGCTGGGAGCTTCGGCGGCCCGCGCCGACGCTCGGCCAACATACAGAAGAGGTGCTCAGCGAGGCTGGCCTTCCGGCCGGCACGATCGCGCGCATTCTGCAATCCGGGAGGGACGCATGACCGCGAAGAAGCCGCTGGAGGGGGTCCGCATCCTCGACCTCTGTGTCGTGTGGGCCGGCCCGTTCGCGACGATGCTGATGGGTGACCTCGGCGCCGAGATCATCAAGGTCGAAAACACCCACGTCTTTCAGCCGATGACGCGAGGCGGCATGGCGCGGCCGCCGGAATTCCTGATCAAGGCAGGGTCGGCCTGGGCGACGGGGTACCCGGGCAACTCCGCCGGGGCGCGTCCGTGGAACTACAACCCGACGTTCGTGAGCCTCTACCGGAACAAGAAGAGCTTCACCGTGGACCTGCGGAAGCCGGAGGGCCGTGACATCCTCCGCCGCCTCGTCGCGAAGTCGGACGTCGTCTACGAGAACAACGCGACGGGGACGATGGAGAAGCTGGGAATCACCTATGACTGGCTGCGGAGCATCAAGGAGGACATCATCATGCTTCGCGTGCCCGCCTACGGGAGCACGGGGCCGTACTACAACGC
>CAZQCR010000011.1:0-25710 GCA_964591745.1 uncultured Anaerolineaceae bacterium | reverse complement strand
CATCCCCTCGGGGAATCGCGCTCAATGAGCGCAGCCCGGGAAAGGCTGTCCCCTCTCCCAGCGCACTGGGAGAGGGTTAGGGTGAGGGCACTACGTTCGACCACGCACGACCCTTCGCGGTCGCCCGCTACCGCGCCGTCAGCGGCGCCGCCCCCAGGTGCGTCCCCGCGTCAACGATCAGGATTTCACCCGTGATCAAGCTCGCCCCCTCGATGAACCAGACCGCCGCCTCCGCCATGTCCTCTGGCGTCCCCGCCTTGCGCAGCGGCGTCGCCCGCTCCTGGTACGCCATCGCCGCCTCGTACGCCTCGTCCCCCATCCCCGAACGCAGCCACCGCCCCTGGATGAACCCGGGGCAGATCGTGTTCACCCGGATCTCCGGGCCAAGTGCCCGGGCCAGCGTCAGCGTCATCGTGTTCAACGCGCCCTTTGAAGCGGCGTACGCCACCGAACTCCCCACCCCCATCACCCCGGCGATCGACGACACGTTGACGATCGAGCCCCGCCCCGCCGCCTTCATGTGCGGCGTCACAGCGCGCGTCATCTGGAACGGACCGACCACATTCACCCGGTAGATCCAGGCGAAATCATCCGCCGTCAGCCCCTCCAGGTCCGTGTGAGCCACGAACTTGGTCGCCCCGGCGTTGTTGATCAGGCCGTCGATGCGACCCCACTTCGCCATCGCCCCGGCCGCCATCCGCCGGCAATCCGCATCCTCCGAAACATCCGCCTGGCAGAGCAGCGTCTCCACGCCAAGCGCCTCACAGGCGGCCTGCGTCTCCCTCGCCTCCGCTTCACTCTTCGTGTAGTTGATCACGACATTGCAGCCCTTGCTCGCCAGCAGCTTCGCCGCCGCCGCCCCCACACCCGTCGCCGATCCCGTGACGATTACCGCGCCCCCTCGAATATCCATCCCCGCCTCCCGCTTTCGTATGCCGCCGATTCTACGGGAGTGGCGCGGCACGCTCACGCCCGTGTGCACGGCCCAGCGGGCGGTTCACGCTGCCGAAGTCCAGGCGCGAAGCGTCCGTCAGGCGGCAAACCCCTCGTCAGGTGCATCGTAGGCGGCAAGCCGCTCTCGCAGCCGTTGTATCCGGCGCAGCCGTTCGCTTGATTTCACGGGCTGCGCTTCGTGGAGGATCACCGGGCCCCGGCAACGAATGCAGTGAATCGCCCGGCCTCCGCCTGGTCCCTCGGCACCTGAGACGCTCACCCCGGTGAAACCGGCCGTCGTCAGCGGCGCACCGCCGGCGCCGACCCACGATCCGCTAACGAAGCCGCAGTGCAGGCACTTTACATCGCCCTTAACCATCATCGCGTGCTGCCTCCTGGGTCACGAGTATCCTCGCGTCCCCCCAGGCAGGTAGTCGGGAGATCCCCACGGCCGGGCAGTGAAACCTTGAATCGAACCCGGCCGAAGACCTGCCTGCACAGATTCTCGGCACGAACCACACTTCTCCTCAGTCCAGCACCCGGCCTGATACCAACAAGCGAGAGTCCACGATGCTTGAGCCTGGCCCCCGGGCCTGACGGCTCCCCTCGCCCAGCGCACTGGGGGTGGGGGTGGGGTGAGGGAAGCCGCGCGCCAACGCACGCTAACCTCTACTCGACTGAGTAGTAGTGCTTCATCACCGTTGCTTGTTGGAAGCTCCCTGGGCCTTGAAGCACCCCTCGCCCACCGCCGTGGAGAGGGTCAGGGGTCAGGGCTGGTACCCTGTCTAGTGGGCTACGCCATCGATCCGGAATTTCACCTGCCCGCGCGGCGTGACCACCGCCACTTCATCCCCGGCCCGGCGGCCCAGTAGCTGCTTCCCCACCGGCGATTCCACCGAGATCTTGCCGTCCGTGGCGTTCGCCTCCCGGGCGCTCACCAGCTGATACGCGAACTTCTTGTCCTCGTCGATGTTTGTCACCGTCACCGTCGAGCCAACGGCCGCCCGGCCGTCGTCCAGCGAATCGGCGACCACCGCCCTGCGAAGCGACTCGTCGATCGTCTTGAAGCGCTGCTCCGCGAAGGCCAACGCCTCCCGCGCGGCGTGGTACGGGGCGTTCTCCCGCAGGTCGCCGTCCGAACGAGCGATCTCGATCGCCTTCACCAACTCGACCTTCTGGGCCTCCAGGTCTCGCTGCTCCTTCTGGAGGATCGCGATCCCGTCCGCCGTCATCTCTATCGGAGACTCGTCACGGCGCGTCGCGACTGAACCGGAGGGCCGTCCCGGCATCTTCCGTGCTCGGACGTTAATGCCGTAGTTGCCGGTCGTGTATTCCTTCTTCTTCAGGAACTGGAACCAGGCCTTCAACGCCGCTACCCGGTCCGGCGCGTTCGGGTCGGAGGCCTTTATCTGCGCCTCTGAGTACGATTCCACGCGCGCCCCGGAAAGGTCACGCGCAAGGTGGGTGCCACCGGCCGCTTCCACATACTTGCGGACGTAACCCTCTTGGAGGCGGCGCTGTTCGGGCTTCAGGATCTCGAGGTACTCGCTCAGTGCCTCTCCCAGCGTGATGTCGGCGCGCGACGGGTGATCAACGGTCATGTTTCAAGAGTATCATCTGGGCTTGAACATGCCCACTGATACTTCACGTAACATCGCCTGGGAGGCGCTTCCCGACATCTTTCCCACCCTCCCCGACCCGGGACGATGGCTCCCCAGCCTTCAACGTCATGCTTGTCTCCTCGCCGCCGCCCAGGACCGCGTCCGCGTCACCTCGGTCCCGCCCGAAGAGGCTGTCCGCCGCCACTACGCCGAATCGCTCGAAATGCTCCGCATTATCCGCATCGCCGGCGGCGCAGGCCCCCTCGCGGATGTCGGCTCCGGCGGCGGTTTCCCGGGCCTTGTCATCGCCATCGCCGCACCCGATCTCGAAGTCCACCTCATCGAACCTCTGCAAAAGCGCGCAGTACTCCTCCGCGAGATGGCCATCGAACTCGCCCTTCACAACGTGACCGTCCACGCCCTTCGCGGGGAAGACGCGGGCCGTGGCCCCCTCCGTGAGCGATGTGGCGTCGTCACCGCCCGGGCCGTCGCCAAACTGCCCGTGCTCCTCGAACTAACCGCCCCCCTTGCTCGCGATGGCGGACTCCTCGCCCTCGCCAAGGGCAGCGGCCTCGCGGCCGAGACGGCCACCGCCGCTTCGGCCCTCAGCCTCCTCGGCTGCTCCGCGGGCGAAGTCGTCGCCATGCGCCCCGAGGCCGGCGATCTCCAGCTCTACCTCACCCACCGCACCGGGGCCCTCTCGCCCCTCTATCCCCGCCGCCCCGGGATCCCGGAGCGCAAGCCGCTCTGAGACTCCCCTCGCCCACCGTCATGGGAGAGGGTCGGCGGTAAGGGGGCCGCACGCCAACGCACTCAAGTCAAAGGCGGCCGACCCTTCCCGCCGGGTGCTGAACCGCCACACGCCCGTACCCGTCAACTCGCCTTCAGCGGCTTTATCACCTCGTCGGCGAAGCGGAGCACGGGCTCGGTGGATGTGACGTGCCCGAAGTCCAGCACGAAGTGCGTGATCCCGAGCTTCACCCACTCCTGCAGCGTCGCCAGCCAGGCCTCACTTTCGGCGCTCGTCTTCGGCAGCGGCGCTTCGCGCGTCGCCGTCAGGGTAATCGCCGCCGGGTCCCTCCCCGCCGCCTCCGCGGACTTCAAGACGATGTCGCGCTTCCGCACCCAATCCGCGGTCTCCCTGGGCATGAACGTGTTCCACATGTCCGCGCGCCGGCCGATCATCGGCAACATCAGCTGCTCGCCCGACCCACCGACAAGGATCGGCGGCGCCGGCTGTGGCAGGGGCGGGGCGTAGGCCGTTTGAATGCGGAAGTGCTTGCCTTCGAATGAGGGTGCGGGCTCGCTCCACATGAGGCGGCAGATCTGGATCGCCTCTTCGAGCTGGCGAATGCGAATCGAACCCTTCGGGAAGTCGTACCCGTAGGCTGCGTACTCCTCCTCGCGCCAGCCCGCCCCAATGCCAAGGATGAACCGGCCGCCGGAAAGAGTCTGCAGCGTGGCCGCCATCTTCGCCGTCAGCGCCGGGTTGCGGTACCCCAGCCCAAGCACGTGGTGGCAGAGCAAGACGTCGGGAAACTTCGCCGCCAGCCAGGTCATCGTCGTCCACGATTCCAGGAACGGGTCCGTCCGCCGTTCGAAGCCGTAGAAGTGGTCCGCCAGCCAGACGGAGTCGAAGTGCTGGAAAGCCGTCGGCAGAATGTGCTCCGCCTGGTACATCACGATTGGGACGTGACCGCTCTCCGGCGGCCCAATAACAGGCGAGATCCATCCAAACTTCAGGTCAGCCATGTGGCAACTCCTTTTCCGATGGCGGTGTTGCGCGATGATACCCCGGACGTGAGTGTGGGAGTGTCGGCGTGCGGGAATATCGGAGTGGAACCCGGACGCGCGTCCGACACTCCGACACTTCGCCACCGTCACCCGTTAGACTGCTCACTACCTTTCACGCACCAGGAGCCACTCATGCCCGCAGTTCTCGTTCACGGCAACCCGGAGACGGACGCCATCTGGGATGACCTTCGGAAACACCTGGCCCGCACGGATGTCATCGCCCTCTCCCCGCCGGGCTTCGGTGCGCCAGTGGTCGATGACTTCGCCGCCACCAGCGACGACTACCTGGCATGGCTGATCGGCGAGCTGGAGAAGATCGACGGCCCGATCGACCTTGTCGGCCACGATTGGGGCGGCGGCCACGTTGGCCGGTTGGCGATGTCACGACCAGACCTCGTCCGCTCCTGGGCGACCGACATCGGGGGCTGCTTCGACCCGGAGTACGTCTGGCACGATGCTGCCCAGGTGTGGCAGACGCCGGACGCCGGCGAAGCGGCCGTTGCCGGCATGGTGGGCGCACCGCTGGAGGCGCGGACGGCGCAGTTCGAATCGCTGGGGATGTCGAAGGATGCGGCCCGGCGCGTCGCCCAGGCCGTCGATGCGGCGATGGGACGCTGCATCCTCGCCCTGTATCGCTCGGCCGCTCAACCAGCTTTGGCCCAACTGGGCGCCCAGTTCCATAAGGCGAAGGTGAAGCCCGGCCTCGTCATCATCCCCACCGAGGACCACTACACGGGGGGTGAAGTGCTGGCCAGGCGGACTGCCGAACGGGCGGGCGCGAAGGTCGCCGTCCTCCAAGGCCGCGGCCACTGGTGGATGTGCGAAGACCCGGCCGGCGGCGCGAAGGTGCTCAACGACTTCTGGGCTTCGTTGGGATAGCAAACGGAGTGTGGAGGAGTCGGAACGAGCTTCTCCGATAGCCCGTCACCCCACTACTCCGATACCCGGCTCACACGGCCCGGCCGCGAAGGGCATCGTCCTTCCTCGAAACCCCGAGAATGAAGTTGATAATCTCCTGCCAGTAGCGCGTGAAGGCGTACTGCCCCGCCAGCGCGGCCGCCACCGCGAGGCCGACGAGCACCCAATCGCCCGGGCTCACCGTCGAAAAGCCGAAGAAGTCCCGCAGCCAATCCACATACACCGTCGCCAGCATCGCGAACACAAGGAGCACCGTCAGCACGATCGTCAAGAACGGGCGCGTCAGGCTCCGCCACGACGCCCCTTCGAAGCCAAGCACCTCCAGCATGTAGACCAGCCCCGTAAGCCCAACGGTCAGCGAGACCAGGGTCTGCGACTCCTTCGCCGTGTGGTCCAACAGGCCATCGACGATTAGGTGGACGACTACCGCCGCCGCCGCCAGGGCGAGCGATGCCGGCAGCGCGAACCGAAGGACGTTACGGGTGAAGTCCCGTCCCGCATCCGGCGGGGGGATGCTGATCGAGATGAAGACAGCCGGGATCCCGAGCGTAATGAGGGCCGTCAGCGAGCCCTGTCGAGGCAGGAACGGGAAGCTCAGCCCGAGCATGCTGGTGGCGACGATGAGCAGATAGGCGTAGATGCTCTTGGCGATGAACAGCTTGCTCAGGCGGGCCGCATTACCCAGCACCGCCGTCGCCTCGCCCGCTCCCCGGATGAGCGCGGTGAACGAATCGTTCAGGAGCACGATCCCGGCGACCGCCCTGGCCGTCGATGTGCCCGAGGCCATGGCGACGGCGACATCGGCCGTGCGCAGCGCCTGCACATCGTTCGCGCCATCCCCCACCATCGCGACAAAGTGGCCCTGGCGGCGAAGCGATTCAACCACGCGCGCCTTCAGCGCCGGCGCTACCCGTCCGAACACCGTGTTGTAGTCGGTAGCCACATCGAACGCCTTCTCGTCGAGGCTCTCGATCTCCGCCCCGGAAACGGCGCCGCCCTTGACCTTGATGTTGAGCTGCTTCAGAAGCGCCGTCACAGTCTGGGGATTGTCCCCACTTATCAGCTTCGGCTCGATGCCGAGCTTCTCCATCATCGCGAACGCCTCCCGCACTTCGGGCCGAAGCACGTCTCCGAGGATCAGGAGGGCGAGGGGGCGGACACCCTTCAAGGGCTGTTCGGTGGTGGGGAGGGCATCGGCCTGTGCGAAAACCACCCCGCGGAGCCCGCGCTCCGTGGCAGCCTCGTACGCGGCCTGGAATTCCGCCTGGTCTCCGCTGGCGGCGGGGAGAACTGTTTCCGGCGCCCCGAGTACGAAGACGCGCTTGTCACCCCGGAAGTCCAGCTGCAGCGCGCTCCAGCGGCGTTCCGAGTTGAACGGTACCGATCCGTCCGGCCGCGCCCCGTTCGATTCCGCGGCCAGGGCCTCGGCGAGTGCGCCCGCCGTCTTGCTATCGGTCGCCGTCGCGGCTACGAAGGCTGCCAGCCACGGCCGGTGGATCTCCGAACCGGGCGACCAGACGGTCTCCTCCAGCGTCAGCCTGTTCGCCGTGATTGTGCCCGTCTTATCGAGGCAGATCACGTCGGTGTAGTTCAGCGCCTCCACCGCGTTAATGTCCTGGACGATGGCGCCGGAGCGCGAAACGCGGACAGCTCCGACGGCAAACGCCACTGTCAGGCCCAGCAACAGCCCGGTGGGGACCACTGTCGTCACGGTAGCTGTCGTCGCCTTGATCGAATCGGCAAACCCACGCTCTTCGACGTTGTAGGAGATCATCAGGAGCGCCGCCAGGATCGCCGTCGCGATCAAGAGCAGCCGAAGAATGCGGTTGAAGCGAATCTGCAGAGGGGTCTTCCGCTTCACCACCTCGCGCGCCTCCACGGCAAGCTTTACGGCGTACGCCTCCATGCCCACCTTCTCCGCGAGGTAGTAGCAATCGCCGGCCGTGCAGAAGCTGCCCGAACGGAGTTCGTCTCCAACACCCTTGCGAATGGAGTCGGATTCCCCGGTGAGCAGCGACTCATCCACTTCGCAGTTCCGGGCGGCAACACGGCCATCGGCCACCACCTGGTCACCCTGCTTCAGGTGAATCAGGTCCCCCCGGACGATGTACTCCGCCAGGATTGCCGTCTCCGCGCCATCGCGGACCACCGTCACGTGTGGCGCGGTCAGCGCCACGAGTTCCCGCAAAGTGCGAACGGCCCGGAGCTCCTGCCACGTCGATACCGCTACGTTGGCCGCAACCACGACGCCGACGAAGAGGCCATCACGGAATTCGCCGACAAGGAAGAGAGCGAGAATCAGGCCCGCCAGCACGATGTTGAAGAACGTGAGCGTGTTCGCCCGCACGACATCGCCGTCCGTGCGTTGGCGCGAAGTATCGACGTTGGCCAGGCCAGAATCGGCCCGCGCCCGCGCCTCCGCTGTCGAAAGGCCCTGCCCGGCAAGCTCAGCGATGGGGAATGAAGCCTGTACCACGCAAGAAGGGTGCCCGATAACGGCATCCCGTGAAAGGGGCGACGCTGTTCATCTCGTGTTCACCGTGGGCCTATACGGTGGCGGCAACCGGCGGTGAACTCCTAGAGCGCCACGGTTCCCCTCGCAAGGCCCGCCTGTCCCCTCCGGCGGGCCTTGGCATTTCTGGCGAACGCGCTACTACATACCGCCCAGCGAAAGCCCAATCAACATCGCGATGAACACTCCGCAGAGGAGTGAGAGGTATCCAACAATCTTCCACATGGCTAGCGTCGCCTCCAGGTCCCACGTCTTTTTACGCGCCGGTTATCGTACCCGGCGTTAAAGTTACGCCGCAGTTACAGCCTCACCCGCTAAGATACCGCACGTGAACCCTTCCATCCTCCCGGCCAACCTGTGAGAGCGGTGATGCTCGCCGCCGGCGATGGCGGCCGTCTCGGCATCCACACCCAACGCACCCCCAAGCCGCTCGTTTCTCTGAACGGCCGGGCGATCATCGACTACACGCTAGAGTCTCTGGCCGATTCCGGGATCGACGATGTTGTCGTCGTCACCGGCTATCGCGAAGACCAGGTGCGGGCCGGCCTGTGCGACGCCCGCTCGCGCGGAATGCGCCTCTCCTTCGTGACGAACGCGCGCTACATGGGCGGCGCCTCGCTCTCCCTGCGGACGGCGCGGTCAACCTGCGGAAACGAGCCGTTCCTCCTCGTCATGAGCGACCATCTGCTCTCCGCTCCCCTCATTCGGCGGCTGATCCGCGCGGGCGCAGAAGGCCCGGGGGACCACTCGTGCGTTGCCGCCGACGAGAGCATCCGAGACCAGGCCTACATCGACGAATCGACCAAGCTCGCAATCGATGAAGCTGGCCACGTCACCGCTATCGGCAAACACCTCCCCGCCTGGTCCGCGCTCGATACCGGCGCGTTCTACCTGGCGCCGGAGGCCTGGGAAGCCGTCGATCGGGTGGCGGAGGACTGCGAGCTGAGCGTCATCTTCGCCGAACTTGCCCGCCGCCGCCTGCTCCGCGCGGCCGATGTTTCCGGCGCCTTCTGGTACGACATCGATACGGCCGATGACTTGCGAGCGGCCTCCGAGCTGCTCATGGCCACCGGCGTCCGCTAACCGTGGCTTACGATGGCGTCGTCTCCCGCTACCTGAACCGCCCCTTGAGCCGGCCCGCCGCCCGCCTCCTCGCCCCGACACCGGTCACGCCGAACGCCGTCACGGTCTTCACCCTCATCCTCGCCATCGCGACCGGAGGTATGGTCGCAATCGGCTGGAATATCGCCGGCGGCGTTCTCATCCAGGCCGTCTCCGTCATCGACGGCGTGGATGGCGAGCTGGCGCGGCTGAAGGGCCTTTCCACCCGCTTCGGCGCTGTCCTCGATGCGGTCACCGACCGGTACGCCGACGCGATCATGCTCGCCGGAATGACCGTCTACGCCGTCCGCTTCGAAGACTGGGCGCACGCCGAATTCGTCGGCATGCTCGCGCTTGCCGCTTCGCTCACCGTGAGCTATAGCCGCGCCCGCATCGAGGCGAGCATGGCGATGGCGCCGTCGGATGGGCTCTTCGGCCTTGCTAGCCGCGACGTGCGCTCCCTCGTTGCCGCCATCGGCACGGTAGCCGGCCAGTGCTACTGGACGCTCGTGGTCCTCGCCGCGGCCTCAGCCCTCACCGTCGCCTGGCGGCTCGCCTACCTCCGCTTCCGCAGCGCATGAGCCGAATCGAACGCCTATACTTGCGGTATGACGGCTACAGCGCCCACGTCCGCGACACAACGCGCGACCGAATCCCCCGCATTGAATTCGGGCGACCGCATGGAGCGCCAGGAGTTCGAACGGCGGTACAATTGCCGCCCCGATATCAAGAAGGCCGAACTCATCGCTGGAGTCGTCTACCTGGCCTCACCCGTTCGCACCGTTGAACACGCTGATCCTCACTCTATTCTGGTGGGCGAGTTGTATGCCTATCGAAAGACCCATGCCGGTGTCCTTCTTTCGGACAACGGCACCTACCACTGCCCGGAGGGCAGCACAGTCCAGCCGGATGTCACCCTCCGCTACCGGGTGGGTGGCTCTCGCCTGAATGACGATCACTACCTCACGGGCGTTCCCGAACTCTGCGCGGAAGTGGCCGCCAGCTCCCTGGCGATCGACTTGTTCGAGAAAAAGGCGCTCTACGAGAGCATTGGCGTCCGCGAGTACATCGTCTGGCAGACCGAGGAAGAGCGCATCGATTGGTGGGTGCTCCGCGAAGGCGCCTACCAGCCGTTGATCGCCGACGGCGCCGGCAGACTGGCCAGCGAGGTCTTCCCCGGCCTGGTTCTCGATGTGCCGGCCCTAATAGCCCTGGCGCGAGAGAGCGAGCCCACGGACTGAGCGTCCGCGACGGCACTCAGCCCTTCTTGCGTTTGCTCGGCTGCACCCGTGGCGGCTCACCTTCGGCCTTGGGGTAGTGGGGCGGCAACGGCGCTTCGCCAAGCCCTTCGGCGGCCTGGCGCTCCACCAGCGCGAGCAGCGGTTCGAGCGAATAGGCGACGCCATCGATCCCGGCCCCGGGATCGCCGATCTCTGCGTACCTCTTCGGTACCGTTACGAGCGTAAAGTCGCCCAATTCGACGCCCGGCAACTCCTCCCACGTGATTGGGCAGGAGACACGCGCGTCCGCCGTTGGCCTGACGGAGTACGCCGAGGCCACGGTACGGTCCCGCGCGTTCTGGTTGTAGTCGATGAAGACGCCGTGGCGCTCCTCTTTCCACCATGCCGTCGTCGCCAGGGCGGGGACCCGGCGTTCCACTTCGCGGCCCAACGCCAGCGCGCAACGGCGCACATCACTAAAGTCCCAGCGTGGTTCGATGCGGACGTTGATGTGGATCCCGCGTGAACCCGAGGTCTTCGGGAAGCCGGTGTAGCCAAGGTCACGGAGCACGTCGCCCACGACCAGGGCGAGCTCCTTCACCATTGCGAAGTCCGCCTCGGGCGTGGGGTCCAGATCCACCCGCAGCTCGTCCGGGTGGTCGACATCGTCGGCGCGTACGGCCCACGGGTTGAGGTCCAGGCAGCCGAGGTTGGCCATCCAGGCGATGCCAGCAACTTCCTCCGTGACCGCAAGGTCAGCTGAGCGGCCGCTGGGGAACTCCACATGCGCCGTCGTCACCCAGGGCGGCCGGCCATCCGGGGCACGCTTCTGGAAGAAAGGGTCAGCGGCGGCGCCATTGACGAACCGCTTGAGCACGCAGGGCCGGTTGCGGATGCCACGAAGGGCGCCCTCGCCAACGGCAAGGAAGTAGTTCACAAGGTCGAGCTTCGTGTAACCAGCTTCCGGGAAGAAGACCTTTCCGGGGTTCGTGAGCACGACCGGCCGCCCGCCGACATCGATCGTCAGATCATCCTTCGCCATACGCGGAAGGTACCGGAAAGTGCGGGCGTTGTGTGCGCCACGGCCGCCCCCGCTTCCGCTATCCTGTTGTCATGACGACACCGGTTGCCGAACGGCTGATGACAGCGGAAGAGTTCGCGGAACTCCCAACGCCTCCCGGCGGCGGAAAGATGGAACTCCTGCGAGGGAGGGTAGTGACCATGCCCCCAGTCGGACCAGATCACGGCGAACGGGCGGTGCGCCTGGGCGCGTCCATGGTCCGCTTCGCGGACGAACACGCGGCCGGCAAGGTTCGCGCCGAAACGGGCTACTGGCTCGCCGGCAACCCGGACCATGTGTGCGCGCCCGACGTCTCCTTCGTCCTCGCCGAGCGGCTGGCCGCCGAACAGATCCTGCACGGCGCCGTCACCCAACCGCCGGACCTCGCCGTCGAGATCACCTCCCCCGGGGACCGCGACAAGGATGTCCAGGAGAAGGTGGATGACTACCTCGCGGCCGGCGTGAAGCGCGTCTGGGTGGTGAGGCCGGAGTTGAAGACCGTCACCGTCCACCGGCCCGGTGGCGACGCTCACACGTACGACATCGATGGCACGCTCACCAGCGAAGACGCGACCTTCCCCGTCGAAGGCTTCGCGCTCCCGCTCGCGGAACTCTTCCGCGATTAGGTGACCGGGTGGGCGCCGCTCAGCGGCGAATGGAACCGGATCCCCCGTGTGACCGTCCGGATCGCCTCCGCCTGCCCCTCCGTGATGCCGAGTGCGGCCGGATCCGCTTCGGCCAGCGCGGTGGAGAGGCTGACGCTGCGCGGCGTGCGGCCGGCCTGCTCGTCCAGCGCCATCCCGATGAGCCGGGCGTCGAGCAGGCCGAAGAGCACCTGGTAGGCGCGGCCAAGGTGAAAGCGGTCGGCGTGCTGGAAGTGATGCAGCAGGTTCAACGGGATCGGTTCGTCCCAGCCCAGGAAGTAGACGCGGCTCGCCGTGCAGGCGCGCAGAAGGCCATGGTGAACGGCCAGCCGCCGCCTCTCCGCAAGCTTTGGGTCCAGCCACTCCCGGTTGGTCATCGCCACGAACGGTCCATCCACGATCACGGGCATCGATTCGCGTCGGAGGCAGCGGAGCACGGAGCCGTGGATGGAAGCGACGACTTCCTCCGGCTCGAAGTGGAACGCGCCACCGACGATCCGTTTGAACACGAAGCGGCCCAGGCGCGAAGGCCGTGAACGGCCCCACCTTGGGCTCCCGCCCATCTTCAGGCCCGCCCGTGCGAACGGCGCACCCACGCGGCCGAACCGGCGCGAAAGCCGCAACGGCACCGACGGGTAGTTGAACGGAAAGGTGCTGAGGGCGAACTGGACCAGGTCAGGCTGGTGCCGCTCCAGCAACTTCTCGACAACATCCGGAAGCGAAGGCGAGGGCCAGGCCGGACGGACCGTGATCTCCACCCGCTGGCCGAGGGTGGCCTCCAGGAGCACTTCGGTCGTCAGGTAGCCTCGGTCGGCGTCGGCCGTCTGCGGGCCTGTCTCGGTGCTGTGGGAGAGGCGAAGGATGTGCAACGGCTCCGATGCTACGGCCGAGCCGCCTACCGCGCAGCGCCATCGGTGCTCCTCACGCGCTATACTCCGCCCCGCTACGGGAGGACCACATGGCTACGACCACAACCCTGCTCGAAGGACTCTACTTCGGCGAGTGCCCGCGCTGGCGCGATGGCCAGCTGTGGTACTCCGACTTCTACGCCCACGCCGTCTTCCGGGTGACACCCGGCCAGGCGCCGGTGAAGGTGATCGACGTCCCCAACCAGCCCTCGGGCATCGGCTGGCTGCCGGATGGCCGGCTCCTCATCGTATCGATGGTCGACCGCAAGCTCCTCCGGCTCGAAGGCGGGACGCTCGTCGAACACGCTGACCTCAACGGGCTCGCAACCTTCCATTGCAACGATATGGTGGTCGATAGCGTTGGCCGCGCCTACGTCGGCAACTTCGGCTTCAACCTGGAAGCGTTCATCGCAGAACGTGGCGCCGGGGCCATGGATGAAGCGCCAACCGCAGCCCTGATCCGCGTCGATCCAGACGGTTCGGTCCATGAAGCCGCCGCCGGTATCCGCTTCCCCAACGGCTCGGTGATAACGCCGGATGGCCGGACCTTCATCCTCGCCGAGACCATGGGCCGCGTGCTCACCGCCTTCGACATCGCCCCCGACGGCGCCCTTTCGAACCGGCGAACCTGGGCGGACACCGGCCGTGCCCTCCCGGACGGCATCTGCCTGGACGCCGAGGGCGCCATCTGGATCGCGAACCCGGCTGCGCCCGAATGCCTCCGCATCGCCGAAGGCGGGGAGGTACTCGACCGGGTGGAGACGAGCCAGCCCTCGTTCGCCTGCATGCTCGGCGGCGACGACGGCAAGACGCTGTTCGTCGTCACTGCGCCGGGTTCCGGGTCAGTCGCGGAGAAAGAGCCGAAGGGCCGGATTGAGACAGCTCGGGTCGCCGTAGGCCACGCCGGCTTGCCGTAGCCGCGACTGACCGCGGCCGATTACGGACGGACCAGCCCCAGCAGCCGCTCCCGGCGCGCCGCAGGTATCAACCCACCACGCCCGTCGCTCGCAGCCGCTCCACTTCGGCCGCCTCCAGCCCCAGGACTTCATGTAACAGCGCGTCGGTGTGGCCGCCGGGCAAATCCGCGCCCTCGGTAAGCTCCACAGGCGTCCGCGAAAGATGCACCGGCGAAGCGGAAACCGTGAACGGCCGCCCGGCCGACGATGGCAGCTCAGCGAACATTCCGCGCGCCCGGACGTGCTCGTCGGCCGCCACCCGGTCGATCGTGTTCAAAGGCGCGGCCAGGCAGACCTCATCGAGCGCCGTCAGCCATGCGTCCGTCGTGCGGGTCGCAAAGACTACCGCGAGGAGCGGCTCGAGAGCCGCGTGATTCGCCGTGCGCAGGCCATTCGATGCGAAACGCGCGTCCGTGGCCAACTCATCGATGCCCAGGACGGCGCAGAACAGCGTCCAATCCTTCACACCGGCGATGACCAGGTGGCCATCGGCCGTCGGAAACGCCTGGAACGGCGTAACCAGCGGGTGGCGTGTGCCGATCGCCCCCGGCACCTCGCCCGTCGCGAAATAGCGGACCACCGCGTTCTCAAGCAGCGCTACCTGCGCGTCCAGCATCGCGACATCGACGTACTGGCCCACGCCGCTGCGGTCCCGCTCGACGATCGCGGAAAGCACCCCGATCGCCGTGAACATACCGCCCGCCATATCGCCGATCGAGTAGCCCGGCCGCGCCGGCGGGCCACCCGGGTGCCCGGTGATGCTCATCACCCCGCCCATCGCCTGGACGATGACATCGACGGCCCCGCGCCCCGCGTACGGGCCCGTCTGTCCGAACCCGGAAGTAGAGGCGTAGACGATGCGCGGGTTGCGGGCCGAAACGGCCGCATAGTCCAGTCCCAGCCGGGCCATCGTCCCCGGCGAGAAGTTCTCCGTCACCACGTCCGCCTGTTCGGCCAGGCGAAGGGCCAGCTCTCGCCCCTCCTCGCTCTTCAGGTCCAGGCAGATGCTGTGCTTGCCCCGGTTCACGGAGAAGAAGTAGGTGTTCACGCCATCGACCATCGGCCCAGGCCCCCGCGCTTCCTCCGTCATCCCTACCGGCTCAACCTTCCAGACCTCCGCGCCAAGGTCCGCCAGGATCATCGTCCCGTACGGCCCGGCCAGCGCCCAGGTGAAATCAAGAACACGGATACCAGTGAGCGGCCCAGCCATGCGGGGCAGTATAGGTATTGCCAGCTCGCGCCGCTAAGCCCGCCCGGCGCTACCATGGCCCGATGGACGGCTTCGAGATCACCCCGGTCGGCGGCCTGCGCAGCCCTATCGTTGTCATGGCCTTCAGCGGTTGGAGCGACACTGGAACCGTCACGACAGACACCGTGCAGCGCCTCGCCGACGCCTACTCCGCTCGTCCCTTCCTCACCGTGGACCCTGAGCCCTACTACGTCTTCACAGACACGCGCCCCAACGTCCGTATCGATGCCGTGGGAATGCGCGAGATCGAATGGCCAAGAAACGAAGCCCTGGCTGCCAACCTCTCCGGCGCCGAACACGATCTCGTCCTCCTCAAGGGCGTGGAACCCAACCTTCGCTGGAAGACGTTCGCTACACACTTCGCGGACGCTGTTTGGGCGCTCAAGCCTTCGCTGATCTGCACCCTCGTCGCGCGACCCGCGGCGACGCCCCACACACGCCCTGTCCCCGTCACCGGCTCGGCGGCCGATGCAGCGCTGGCCGAGAAGTTCGGCCTCGGGCGTTCGATGTACCAGGGGCCAACGGGGATCATCGGGGTCCTTCACGATGAGCTGCGCCGCCGCGGCGCCTCGCTGATCAGCCTGGCCGCTGGCGTGCCCCATTATCTCAACGTCGATGAGAACCCCATGGCCACGATGGCCCTCCTCCGCGCGCTTCAGCCCGTCCTTGGTATCAGCCCACCGTTGGGCGACCTCGTAGACGAAGGCGAACGCTTCGTTCGCCGCGTCGAAGAGGCATCCCGCGGCGACGACCAGATTCGTGCCTACGTCCGCACCCTTGAAGAGCACTACGGGGAAGAGTCCGGGGACCAGAACGCCTCCGAAGCTGGCGAACTCCCCTCCGCGGACGATATCCTTCGGGATGTCGAAGATCTGCTTCGTGGCAACTCCGATAGCTAAGGGGAGCCCCCAATCATGGCCGTTACTTCACTGGTCTGGAAGCTTGCGTCGCCCTACGACGCCTACGTCTCACATGTCGCCCGGCTCAACGAGGCGATCGACCGTATTCGCTATTTCTCGGAAGTCGCGCTAGGCCACGAGGCCGGGCTGCAGGGTTCGGTTCGTTACGTGCCCGGTGGAGCCGATGCCGCCACCCGCGCCGCCAGGTTTCGCGAACGCTTGAGCACGGCCGCCCAACAGATGGGCGATGTCGAATTCGAGGAATTCCTCGTCGAGATCGGCGGGGGCACCTCGGCCGATGTCGAAGCCCATCGCGCCAACGTCGTCACCCGAATCTCCCACGCCACGCGCGGCCTCGAAGAGTACTTTGGGATCGCTGGCATCGAACTTACAACGCTCGAGAAGCGCGGCTACAACCCCAACCGCCCGGATGTCGCCCGCCAGCTAAAAGAGAACCGGCTCCCCGCGACCGGCCTGCCCGCCTACCGCCACGAGCTGCATGAGCTCGGCGTGCGCGTCGGCAAGAAGTCGGCCTGAGTACACATGACGCCCGCTGAGCGCCACGAGGATAGTGGCTCCCGCCTCGTCTACTCCACGGATTCGGGGCGAGTCCGGGCGACGCCCCACAATCGCAAGCTTCCCGGCCCGGCCGTCCCCCCTGAGCCCGGCCCGCGCGTACCGGACGATGGCATCGTTCGCATCCAGCGCGATAAGAAGGGCCGCGGCGGCAAGACCGCAACCGTGATCACCGGACTCCCCGGCGCAGAGCTCGAACTCGAGGCGACGCTGAAGAGGCTCAAGCAGAGCCTGGGGACAGGTGGCACGCGGGAAGGCCGCACGCTCGTCATCCAGGGCGATCACCGCGATCGCCTCCTCGAAGAGGTAACGAAGCTCGGATTCAAAGCGAAGATCGCGGGCGGCTAGGGCGCGTAGCCAGTCAGAGCACTCCCCCGCCGCCTCCGCACGCGGTACAGTGACGACCGAAACCCGCCCCAGCCGGAGGATCGTCATGGAGTTCACCTTCTCGCCAGCAGCCCGCGAGTTCGAAGCCGAAGTGCAGGCATTCCTCGATTCCGAATGGGGGATGGACAAACGCCTCGCCCAGCGTGATCACGCCGATTCGTACGACGCCGAACGGGGCTTCCGCAAGAAGCTCGCCGAGCGCGGCTGGTTAACGATGTCCTGGCCCACGGAGTTCGGAGGCACGCGACGGCCGTACGAAGAGCAGTACCTCTTCCAGGAGGCGCTGAACTACGTCGGCGCCCCGCACGCCACCGTCGCCGTCCAACAGGTCGCGCCCGTCCTCATGCAGTTCGGGACAGACGAGCAGAAGGAACGTTTCCTCCCGCCGATCTCGCGGGGCGATGTCGAGTTCGCCCTCGGCTACACCGAACCCGATTCCGGCACCGATCTCGCGTCGCTTCAGCTCCGCGCCACCCACGATGGCGACGACTACGTGATGAACGGGATCAAGCGCTTCACCAGTTCAGCCCACCGTTCCGAGTACGTCTGGCTCGCCGCCCGCACCGACCCCGACGCCCCGAAGCACCGCGGCATCTCGATGTTCCTCGTCGACCTCAAATCGCCGGGAATCACCGTGAAGCCGATCTGGACGCTCGGCGGCTACCGCACGAACGAGGTGTACTGGGACAATGTCCGCGTGCCTCGGTCCGCACTCGTCGGCGAAGAGAACCGGGGCTGGTACTACGCCGCCCACGCCCTGGATAACGAGCGGATCAGCATCTTCACGGTCTCCGGCGTGCGGGCCGCCTTCGATAGTCTGCTCGCCTGGGCGAAGACGCCCGGTCCATCCGGCGCCCGCCCCATCGACGACGACCACACCCGGCACACCCTGGCCGACTACAAGATCCAGCTCGAAGTGCTGCAGCAGCTGAGCTACCGCATCCTCGCCATGGCCAAGCGCGGCCAGCACGCCAACCACGAGGCCAGCATCGTCAAGATCTTCAGTACCGAGCTGATGCAGCGGTTGATGAACGCCGGTACGAAAATGCTCGGCCTCCACGGCCAGCTCACCCCCGACGACCCGCGCGCGCCGATCGGCGGGCGGATCGAGCAGGGCTACCGGTCAGCCGTCATGCCCACCTTCGGCGCCGGCTCGAACGAAGTGATGCGGAACATCATCGCGACCCGCGGCTTCGGCCTGCCCCGGGCGTAAGGCCCTAAGACAGCCCGGCTATCCACCGGAATAGCGTGGCCTTTCCACGCTATTCCACGCTGTTAAGGCGGCACGCCTTAACAGCGGTACCAACTCAGCGTTCGGGGGCAGGGTCGCCTCCCGCGGCGGTAGATAGCCGTGCTTCACGCCGTGGCGGCGCAAGGCCTCCGGGAGCATTAACGGCTCGCCGACGGCGGGCTCCACGCCCTTGGAACGGCTGATCGCCGCCGCCAGCTTGAGGACCTGGACGAGGGCTGCGCCGTGCTCCTCCGGCGTCCGGTTTCGCCACTCCTCGATTCGCCGTTCGTCCTTTTCTCGGGCCGCCGCGCGCATCCGGGCCACGAACTCGCGGTGAGATTCGGGTCCGGTGCCGGGCGGAATCGCCGGGTCGTCCATCACTCCATCGTAGCGGTCCCACGGCCGGTCTTCACGTGAAGCGCCTCAGCGGCCCTTCCACACCGGCGCGCGCTTCTCGTTGAAGGCGCGGATGCCCTCCTGGGCGTCCTCCGTCGTCATCACCGGTGCAGCGATTTCGCCTTCGAGCTTCAATGCGGCGGCCAGCGGAAGCGTTTGCCCGCGCAGGGCCGATTCCTTCGTCGCCATCACCGCAAGCGGCGCACGGCTGGCCAGGATTGCGGCCCATTCCCGCGCTGCGGAAAGCGCCTCGCCTTGCGCCACCACCCGGTTCACCAGGCCGATGCGCAGCGCCTCCTGGGCCGGGATTCGCTCTGCCGAAAGCAGCAGCCACATCGCGTTCGCCTGGCCCACCACGCGGGGCAGCCGCACGGTCTGGCCGGCGCCGGGGAGGATGCCGCGAGCCGTGCCCATGCAGCCGAAGGTCGCGTTCTCACTCGCGATCCGAACATCGCAGAGGAGCGCCAGGCCGAGGCCTCCGGCCAGGCAGTGCCCGTTAATCGCCCCGACGATCGGCTTCATCACATCCAGCCCGCTGAAGAGCTTCAGCCGCCTCGGGTTCGCGCGGACGGCCGGGTCGGCCATCCGCCCGAGGTCTGCGCCGGCGCAAAACGCCCGGTCGCCGGTTCCCGTGACGATGCCAACGCGCAGGCTTTCGTCGTCTCGCAGCTCCGTGAAGGCGTCTTCGAGCTGGTACATCATCTCCGGGGCGAGGGCGTTCATCGCCTCCGGCCGGTCGATCGTGATCACCAGGATGTGGCCGTTGCGTTCCGTGCGAATTGTCATTCGTACAGCTCCCGTTCCGTGGTCTGCGCTTCGATCGCGTACAGCGCGTCGATGCCGATCGTCTCGCCGACCTCGTGGATGACTCCGAGCACGTCGGCGCTCGTCATCCCGAAGCCGCGGCCGTCGCGAATGCCCTCGTAGCCGGCCTTCATTGCCCGGAAGGCGAGCGCCTGGGCGCTCATCGGGTCCACCGAGAGGGCGTATCCGGCGGCCGTCATCTCCGCCGCTGGCCGACCGGGGCCGATCACCATCGCCGCCAGCGGCAGCTTCGATCCTCGCGTGGCGGCCGCAAACTGCTCCTCGCCGCGCGGCATCGGCATCAGGATGTCGGCCCCCGCCTCGGCATAGATGGCGAGGCGCTCCAGCGTCGCCTCCACACCCTCGTGGGAGAACGCGTTACAGCGGACGATGACCTGGAAGTCCGCGTCGCGCTTCGCTTCGGCGGCGGCACGGATGCGGCCCGCCATCTCCTCCGGCGGGACGAGGTGTTCGTGGCCCTTGTGGTGGTGGACTCGCTTCGGCGCGACCTGGTCTTCGATTTCGATGGCGGCTGCGCCGGCTCCTTCGATCAGCCTGATCGTCCGTGCCATGTGCACCGCGTCCCCAAAGCCGATCCCGCCATCGACGACGACGTGCACGTCCACACGTTCCGTGATCGCGCGGCAGGCTTCGGCCAGCTCCGTCGCCGTCAGCAGCGCCTCCGTCACGGCGCGCTGGTATCCCAGTCCGCCGCCGCCGAGGTAGATCGTGTCAAACCCGACGCGCTTCGCCAGCGCCGCTGAAAGAGCATCAAGGGCCAGCGGCGCAACCACCAGGTGCGGCGTAGGACGGACCATGCGGGCAGCGAAAGAGCGTCGGTCAGGCATGCTGCGGGAGTGTACGCGAAGGGCGGGCGCGCCGTCGCGCGCGGCGCTTTGCTATGCTGATGCGATGGATAAGAGAGAGGCACTGTACGACCTCGCGACAGGACTTCCCGCCGAACATCTGGACGAGGCGCTCGCCGCCCTCCGGTCACTGATGGCACGGGTAAAGCTCTACACGCTTGAGGACGCTCCGTATGCGGATGAGCAGATCTCCGAACGTGAGACGGCGAAGGTTGCGTCCGCGGTCTGATACGATGTGTCTATGACTACCCGCGAGACGCTTCACCGGTTAGTAGACGAGCTCGACGAGCAGTACCTCGCGAGCGCGAGCGAAGCGCTCTCCGTTATCTCCGGAACGGCTGCGCTCAGAAGACTTGTCGAGGCGCCTCTGGACGACGAGCCGTACACGGATGACGAGCGCCGGGCGGATGACGCGGCCGTGCGAGGGGCTCGGGCCGGGAAAGCTGTTTCAACCGAGGAGCTCACCCGGTTGCTGAAGCGTGGCGCATAAGGCCACCTGGTCGATGGAGGCGGTGGCGAACCTGAGCGCACTTACGCGTGGCGATGTCCGGCAGATCCCCCGCATCGTGACGGCCGTTCAGGCCCTCGAACGGGATTTCAGCGGCGATGTCCGGAAGCTCGCAGGCCTGGAGAACCGTTGGCGACTGCGCGTCGGTAGCTGGCGCGTGCGGTTCCAACTCGATGGCGATCAGATTTACATCCTCTCCGTGCTCAACCGCCGTGACGCCTACGACGACTAGGCCTACGCCTGCTCCATGTCCCAGACGTCCGTCCAGTTGCCCAGCACCTGCCCGCCATCGGCCACGATCGCCGCGCCGTTGATGTAGCGAGCGGCGGGCGAACAGAGGAAGGCGCAGATCTCCGCCATCTCGTCCCGCTCACCAAGGCGATGGGCGGGGATATCGGCCACCTGGTGCTTCTCGTAGTCCGGCGTCCCCAGCTGGGCGTACTCCTTCTCGCGCAGTCCTTCCGTCGCGATGGAGCCGGGCGCAAGCGCGTTCACCGTCACGTTGTGGCGCGCCCAGTAGTTCGCCAGCGTCCGCGTCATGCTCACCACCCCGGCCCGGGCCGCCCCGGAATGGATGAACGGCGGCGCCCCGCGTTCGAACGAGTAGACGTGCACGATGTTCACGACCGCACCGGACTCCTGGGCGATAAGGTGGGGCGCCACCCGGCTGATCACGTTCCAGGTGCCGTTCAGGTTCAGGTCCACCACCGAACGCCAGCCGCGGTCACTGATCTCCGAAGGCCGCGCCGGGAACTGGCCGCCGGCGTTGTTGATGAGGAAGTCGATCCGCCCAAACCGCTCCAGCGTGGCCGCCACCATCGCCTCCACCTGGGTGGTGTCGCGGATGTCCGTCACCTGGGCGAGCGCCTTCGCTCCCAGGCCCTCGATCTCCTCCGCGGTGGAGGCGAGCGTCTCGATGTGGCGGCCGGCGACCGTCACGTTTGCGCCCAGCTCAGCGAATCGCAGCGCGATCGCCCGGCCCATGCCGCGCCCGCCGCCCGTGACGATAGCCGTTCGCCCGGCGAAGAGCCCCGGGCGGAGGACGCGGAAGTCATCGGTCACGGTGGTACGCCTTCCCGGTTAGTGGGCGGAGGATACCTGCGTGCGGAGGCTCGGTCGATGGCCCCGGCCGCGGCGAACGCCGCGCGAGAGTTTGGCTGGTCTACTCGACACCTGGCGGGACTACACTCGCCCGGCGCAGGCCCCGCAACATGAGCTCCACCTCTTCGGCCGCCCGTCGGCGCTGGCCTTCCTCGTCCGAATGGAGCTGATCGCGCCCAACCGGTGTGCTTGTGCCTGTCTGGTAGCGGGCTGCCGGACGGGGCTCCGTATGTTCGATGTGCAAACGATCCATCACTCCGGAAAGCGCAGTTTCGACCTGCACGCGGCGCGCCTCGGCACGGCGTTCTCCGGCCGCGGTCACGGCGTGCCTGACCCGCCCCTGTGGCAGGGTGCTCACCACTACCGCCTCCTCCCGCCGTGCAGCGATCGCGAGCACCTCGCTCATGACGGTGATAACCTCCTCTGGCGTGAAGTTCGTGTCGCCCCCGACCATCCGCTGAGCCAGCCTGCGAGCCGCGTGGTAGGCCCGGTTCTTCACCAGCCATTGGTTGCGCGACGTTCTGACTCCGAACTCGGCGAGCGGTTCGCCGAGGACGCCGAGCTTTCGCCGCACCTTAAGTGGGACTGACTCGTAGGTGAACCAGAAGGCCGGTGCGGACTTCACGAAGACGATGTCCGGCGCCTCTTCGTCAATCCAACGGGCGACCAGGCCGGGAAGCGCTGGAGTTGGCCAAATCCTGCGGACCACGGTCGTGAATTCGAGGCCAGTGACCCGCGTCAGCTCCTGTTCGACGATTCGGTAGGCCATCGCGTCGGCGGCCACGCGGCCCCCCACGTCGTCACTACTGCCAAGGCGGAGGATCTTCATCGGCGAATTCTCGCCGTCAGCGGCTCGTCTGTCACGCGCACGGCCCACCTCCGCTGTGATAGCGTGTGGCACGCTATCAACCCCTTCGGAGGCTCCCCCATGTGGCTACGGCTTCGCCAGATCGCCCTCGTCGCCAACAAACTCGAACCCACGCTCGATGACCTGCGAGACGTGCTCGGGATCGAGGTCTGTTACCGGGACCCCGGTGTCGGCCGTTACGGACTCGAAAACGCCCTCCTCCCAATCGGCAACACCATGCTCGAGGTCGTCGCCCCCACGCGGGAGGACACCGCCGGCGGCCGCTATCTCGAACGCCGCGGCGGCGATGGCGGCTACATGGTCATCACCCAGTGCGACGACCACGCCCCCCGTCGCAAGCGCGTCGCAGACATCGGTGTACGGCTCGTCAGCGACTTCAAGAACCACGAGTTCAGCAACATGCAGCTGCACCCGAAGGACACCGGCGGCTCGTTCTTCGAAATCGATGAACAGCTCGGCCCCGGCGCGCACGACCCCGATGGCCCCTGGGACCCTGCTGGCCCCGATTGGAAGGCTGGCCAGCGGCTCGGCGTTGTCACCGGCGTCACGGCGGCCGAACTCCAGTGCGATGACCCGGCGAAGGTGGCCGCGCGCTGGGCCGAGATCGCCGAGCTCCCCGTGGGCAAGGACGCCGCGGGGAACATCGCCATCGCCCTCGAGAACGCCACCCTCCGCTTCGTACCGATTACCGACGGCCGCCCCGAAGGCCTCGGCGCCATCGACGTGACGGTCGCGAACCGAGAGCACATCGTCGCCGCCGCGAAGAAGCGCGGCTGCCTCCGTTCTGAGAGCCAGGTCTACCTCTGCGGCCTCCGGGTGAACCTCGTATGACCTCCTACACGGATATCGAAGTCGAGATCGACGATCCCGTCGCCATCATCCGGCTCAACCGGCCCGAGAAGCTGAACGCCCTCAGCTACCACACGCTCGACGAGTTCCGCCGCGCCGTCGATGCGGCCGCGGTCGACCCGCGCGTCGTCGGCATCGTCGTCACGGGCGCCGGCCGTGGCTTCTCCTCCGGGCTCGATTCGCAGGCCCTCGCCGAGGTCACTTCTGATGGCGGCACAGCGCTGAAGGCTTCGAACCGCGACGCGGACCAGCTTCCCGGCCTCTTCACCTTCCTCCTGGATGTTCCGAAGCCCGTGATCGCCGCCATCAACGGCGTCGCCGCCGGTGGCGGCATGATCCTCGCGCTGAAGTGCGACGTCCGCATCGCCTCGAAGAACGCCAGCTTCACGACCATCTTCCTGAAGCGCGGGCTCGTCGCCGAACACGGCGTTACCTGGCTGCTGCCCCGGCTCACCGGCACGGGCGCCGCGCTCGACCTTCTCTGGACGAGCCGCCGGATCGACGCCGAAGAGGCGCTCCGCCTTGGCATCGTCGAGTACGTCGTCGAGCCGGAAGAGCTTCTCGACCGCGCGAAAGCCTACGTCCGGATGATCGCCGCGAACTCCGCCCCGAATTCGATGGCCGAGACCAAGGCGCTCGTCTACAAGCATCAGTCCAGCAGCTACCAGGACGCCTTCCGTGATGCGGACGCCGCCCAGTGGGTCGCCCTCGCCCGCCCGGACGCGGCCGAAGGGGCCCAGGCCCTGCTGGAGAAGCGCGAGCCGAGGTTCAAACGCCTGGGGGAGTAGCCCTCCACGGGAAACCATCGGGTATCCAGGCACGCAACGAAGCCGTGGGAGTCATCCCACGGCTTCGCTGCTGTTGCGGGGAAGAGAGAGGGCTTACTTCTTCCGGTTGGTGATCGCCCACGTACCGTCGCCATTGGGCGCGGCCGAGTGCTGAATGTTCACGAACAGGGTCTTGTTGTCCTTGCCCCAGTAGATCCCGGTGCCCTCGGCGCCCGGGTCCGTCAGCGATGCGAAGAGGAGCACCTCATCCGAGTCGCCGTCCCCGTCCTCGTCTGGCCTGGCCCACCAGATGTCCGATGGCACGTTGTCCTCGATGATCACGAGGTCGCCGTTCGGTGCCTCGGCAAGGTTGTCCGGGTTGTCGAACCCGGTCTGCGCGCCGATTTCGACCGGCACGTTGACGTTCGGCTTCACGAAGTTCGTGACCTTCAATGTCTTCAGGTCGATGGCGATAACGCGGCCGTCATAGGCCTCCACGCCACCGACGACCGGTCCTTCGGTCACGGCGACGTAGAGCTTCTTGCCGATGACTTCGATGTCCTCCGGGCGCTGGTAGCCGAAGGCGCCAGCAGCGGCGGCTGCCGCCCGCGCGTTCGCCGGGTCGAGCGGGCCGACCCATTGTCCCTGGCCCACGCCGTCGGTCCCTGTGACCTTGAGGGCGTACAGCTTTCCGCTGGCGAGGTTCCCCGGCGCATCCGGGACGAAGCGGAAGATCGCCCCGCCACGGTTCTCATCGATGACGTAGAGCGAGCCATCAGGCCCGACGTCGATACCTTCGTGGGCCAGCCGGCCGACGGCCGGGCGGTCGATGACGGCCGTCGCGGTCATCGGGTCGTTCTTGTCGAGGACGATCTCGATGAGCCGGCCGCCGCTCACCTCTTCGGCGAAGAGCAGCGTTCCCCAGGGCGTCCAGCGAAGGCCGTCGAGCGCCTGGTAGTCATTCACCGTGTCAGGACCAACGAGAATCCGGGCCTCGCCCGTCTCGAGGTCCACGACGGAGACCACTCCGCCAACCGTACCCGGTACGGTGGTGCCGTTCAGGCCGCGAACTTCGTGCGTGCGATAGAGGTAGCGGCCCTTGTGGGGTCCGGTTTCGTTCACCGTGGTCATGTCCGGCCAATCGTCGCCGTCCCCATCGCTCACCGGGTAGATGCCCCCGGGGCCGTAGATGTTGAGGTCGGTCTCGTCGCTGACGACGTACTGCCGGAAGCCTTCTGGCAGTACGAAGGGCGCCGCCGGATTCCATGTCGAGGTATCGGCCGAGCCGCCGATCGGGTTGAAGCCGAAGGAGCCGTTCACCGCTGTTCCAGCCAGGGCGGCGGCGACGGCGGATGAGGCGAGGACGCCGGTGACGACGCCAGCCAGGGCCTTCCGCGGAAGGCGGTAGTGAGACGTTCGTGGCATGAAGAAAACCATCCTGCAAGCAGTGTGCTGCGTGGTGTCATGGAGTTCGCGCGGCCGCGTTTCGAACTCCAGGCGAGGCGGATGCTAGTACTCACTTAGATAAGTCCGCGATCGATCGTTTCGGTGCGGAAGGGTGG
>CAZQCR010000010.1:0-28656 GCA_964591745.1 uncultured Anaerolineaceae bacterium | reverse complement strand
CAGCGGCAAGGGCGACGACCAGGAGTCGCGTGGTCCGAGATCCGCTCTCGTCGTAGCCGCCGTCCCACGCGCCGCCACGGCGGTAGTAGGGCTCTTCATCGTCGCCGACGGGCTCGAACGGTGGTGGCGGCGGAGTATCGCTCCGTGAGCGTAAGGGCGTGCGTGCGAGCGGCGTTTCGGGTTCCGTTCGGGGCTGCGGTTGGCCACGCGTTGGAGCCACTGGCGCGCGAGGCTGAAGTGGTACGGCCGGCCGGGCGAACGGATCGACGGTCCGCCGTGGCGGTTGTGGGGCGGCGGGCCCGCTGACAAACGCGTCAGGCCCGGGGAGCGTCGCCCCGCCCGATTCGAGCGCGGCCATGAGCGGAGCAGCGTCCAGGCGGAGGTAGTTCGCGTAGGATCGGAGGAACCCGCGAACGTAGACAGGGGCCGGGAGGGCCGCGAAATCGTCCGCTTCGAGGGCTTCCAGGAAGCGAGCGGAGATGCGCGTATCCTGCGCGACCTGCTCGATCGTCAGTCCGCGTCGCGTCCGTGCCTGCTGAAGCGTTTCCCCGATCTGGGCCAAGTGCTTCCTCTCCCCGGTCGTCCCTGCAACATAATCTATTGGCCAAGTGTGAAACAGGCGAACCCGAAATGGCACACGGGAACCGTTTAGGGCGTAAGCGAGCGTGGGTCTAGGCTGAAATACATGCGAGCGCGTGTTCTCCTTCCCCTCCTGCTCGTCGGCTGGCTGGCCGGGGTGACCGCCGTCCTGGCGCAGCCTCAGATCCCGTCCACCTTCTTCGGCACGGCCAGCGTCGATGGGGCCGCGCCCCCTGGCGACACGGATATTCGCGCCTTCGTGGATGCTCTCGATTGCACCCAGCTCGGTCCCGGGCCCCGCTACGCCATCGAAGACGGCCTTGGGACGTATGTCGTCAACGTGATGCACGAATCGCAGAAGGTGGGCTGCGGCCGCGACGGCAAGACCGTCACCTTCACCATCGCCGGCCGTACCGCGGACCAAACCGCGGTCTGGAAACCAGGGCCCCAGGAAGTGAACCTTAACGTCGGTTCAGGGACACCGATCCCGCTGCCCTCCCGAACGCCAACGCCCACCGCCCGGCCGGGCGCCACCCAGACGAACGGCACGCCTTCGGACGACCCGGGATCTGGCACGCCCCCCAGGCCAACCGGGACGCCCCCAACTGACGACATCACGCTTACGCCTCAACCGCGCGGGTCCACGACGGCCGCCGTGCGGGAGACGCCGGGCGCGCCGTCCTCGGTGGGTGGGTCGGATGGCGAAGGCGGTTCCGCGTGGCCGATCTTCGTTGTCGTCGGCGGGATCGTGGCGTTGGCTGGCGGTGGCGCCGGTCTCGTACTGAGTCGGCGGCTTCACAGACCGGGGACGAAATAGGGCGATCCTTCCACTTCCTGTCCACCGGGTTCGTATAAGCTAAGAAGGCTCGACATGAAAAGCGCAATGCATCCGATGAAGCTGCTCCGGGGTCTCGCCATGTTCGCCTTTGTGGCCGGGGCGGCCATGCTTGTCGTCGGTTTCGTGCGTTCGGATGGGTCCGAGCCTGCGGCGGAGCCCGATCCCTTCGTGGCCGTTACTGCCGCCGCCACCGAGACGGCGGAGGCCACGGCCACTCCCACCGGCACAGTCGCAGCCACAGTGACTCCCACGGCGACGCCGGAGCCGTTTAACGGATCCCTCGCCCGGTTCAAGATCCCGAAGTTCAAGGTGGATTCGGCCGTCGAGACGATCGGCTTCCTCGGCAATACTAATCAGCTCGATACTCCGCACGACCCGCTGAACACCGGCTGGTACGACCTGTATAGCAAGCCCGGTTTCGTTGGCAACGCCCTCTTCTCCGCCCACGTCGATTACTGGCCGAACATCCTCGGGCCGTTCAAGAAGCTCGCCGAGTTGGACCGCAACGACGAGATTGTGATCGTCATGGAGAACGGCCTCGAGTACCGCTACCGCGTGATCTTCAAGGAGCGGTACGACGTTTCGACGATGCCGATGGGTGAACTGATCGATGCGAACGGCAAAGGCCGGCCTGGCGCGAACGACGCCGTGGCGCCCGCCCGGCCAGAGGGCGCCGAATGGATCACCATGATCACCTGTGGTGGCCGTTTTAATAAGACCGACCCGAGAGGATTCGGCGAATACCTGGACCGCGACGTCGTGATCGCCGAGCGGATCAGCCAGTAGGGCCATTCCCCCGCCCGCCTTCGGGATAGAGTTCGTAAAGTCCGGGTGTGGCAGGGGCTACACCGTTGGCTCGGGATTGTCGAAGATGGATCGGTGACGAGTTCGGCTCGTTCCCGGAGGTCCTCGTGAAACGACTGCGCATTCTACCAGCCATGGTCTTCCTCGCCGGCGCGCTCGCGCTGCTGATGTCCGTCGCCTGTGGCGGCGGCGAACAACAGGTGGCGGCCACCCAAACCGCGACCGAAGAGGCGACGACCACGCCGTCTCCCACGGCCACGGGCACGGCGACGAATTCGCCAACGCCATCCCCCACGCCTTCACCGACGCCCTATAACGGCTCCGTCGCGCGTCTGAAGATTCCGCGCTTCAACGTCGATGCTCCGATCGAGAACCTCGCCATCAACGCGAACAACGAGATGGAGACGCCCAAGGGCGTCAACACCCACGTTGGCTGGTATCACGTGTACGACAAGCCTGGCCGGCTGAACCCCGAGAACCTCGGCTGGAGCGCCTTCAACGTCTACCCGCAGGGCACGAAGTTCGAGGGTAACGCCATCTTCTCGGCACACGTGTACTACCACAGCATTCCGGCGCCGTTTGTGAGCCTCGCCAGGTCGGTTCCCGGCGACGAGGTACTGATCGTCATGGAGGACGGCCGGGAGTACAAGTACAAGGTTGTTTCGAACAGCCAGTATCACCGCGACGCCATCGACATGGGCGCGATCATTTGGCCCCGGGAAAAGCCAGCCGATAAAGAGTGGATCACCATGATCACCTGTGGCGGCGCGCTCGATTCGACGGGTCAGGAGTACATCAGCCGCGATGTCGTGGTAGCGGAACGGGTTCAGTAAGCGCCGTCGCGAACAACCGCCATGAAGAGGCCCGGCTCCGTCCGGGCCTTTCCGTTTCCCTCTCAGGGGTTTCACCCGGAGTCAGAAGGGTTCGGGCGCCGCGCTAGACGGGACAACGCCCATTCAGGGAGCGCTCCCTCATTCGCATGCTACTCCTCGGATAGATCACTCCGCGCTCCGCCGTGGAGTCCCGAGGTTTGTGTGATGAAGCCCTGGAAACTCGCCCTCCCGGCCGTCGCCCTCGCTGGCGTCGCCGCATTCGGCATGGTCTTTGGCGGAGACCAACCTGTCCGCGCGAGCACTCAGCTGGTGCGCGGCTGGAACAATGTCCCCTATTTCGGCCCGGCCAAACCGCCTTCTGAAGCCCTCGCTTCCCTCGGCAGCAACTATTCCGCCGTGTACCGCTGGAATACCTCGAAGCAGCAGTACGACCTCTACGCGCCCGGTCTCCCGGCCTTTGGCAACACCCTGGCCACGATCGCCACGGGCGATGCGGTCTGGATCCACCTCACCGGTGAGAGTGGCGCTCTGCCCGGCCTGGCGAACACAGCGGGACCGGCCTCCGGCCACATCGCCATCGCCGCCAGCACGTTCATGCCGATGAGTGACCTCGCCCTCTACGAAAAGTCCTTCAACCAGATCAACCCCGTTGGCACAGACGAGGCCTCGAAGCGCTACTTCTCGCCCGTGCACCTCCCGGATGGAGTCTCCGTCACCTCGATGACGGCGGCCTTCGAGGCTTCCGGCGGCGATGTCCAGGTTCGGCTCGACTATGCACCGTTGACCAACGGCAACAGCGCCGCCCAGATCTTCAAGCTCGTCGAGGTCCTTTCCGGGTCCGGCGCATCGCCACAAACGGCCTCCGCCTTCGCGCACACGGTGGACAACAACGCGAACGTCTACTTCCTCGTTGTCGACCTCACGGGCGGAGCGGGAACGAAGCTCCGTGGCGTCTCCATCGCCTACACGAACTGATGGGAGCGAGGACGATGCCGCGAACCAGCCTTTCGCCGGCCTTCGCTCGTGCGGGAGCCGTCGCCATCGCGGCGCTCGTCGTCCTTCTCGGCGCGCGGAGCATTCATCGCGCCGCCGCAACACCTGAAGACGCGATCACGTATACGGTGGTTCAGTCGCCGGCAGCCGGAGCTGTGCTCCAGGTCGGCTCGACGGTGACGTTCACCATCGATGTCGCGGGCGACGGTGTCACCAGCCCACCAGCCTTCGGCGGCCCGGTCGTCTTCGACCTGAAGAAGCCAACCAACCTTTCGTTCCAGGGCTACGGGCAGCAGTCGGGCAACATTCTCACCTCCTGCGCCGATAACTTGCCCGCCTCGGGGTACGTTCGTTGCGTGGTTGGCGCGGGAAGCATCGCCGCTGGCGCCCTCCAGACCGGCACCGCGCAGGAGATCGTCCTGAACTTCACGATCGACGCGGCGGGCGCCGGGACTGTCTACTCGACGCCCGTCATCGAAGCGCTCTTCACCGACGCTTCGAGCGGCTTCCGCAACGCGAACGATGCGGCGGACAACGCGAACGTCGGCAGTGGTGACATGCTCGACGGCTCTGTCGGCGGGTTCACGGTGACGAACATCCTCGGCGCCAACGCGAACATGACCGTCTCCGCGGCGGCCGGGCCGGCCGACGTTTACGAAGGCGGGCTCACGACGGTGACGGCGACGTTCAATCACAGTCTCGGGAGCCTGAGCGCGAGCGCGTCTCCGATCGAAGTCCAGGTCAGCAACGGTGATATTCAGACTGGCACCATCAGTTGCCCCGGGGGGACAGGTGTGGCTTCCCTGGTCGGTAACGCCGCCCGCTGTACCGGGAGTACCGTAAGCGACGGCTCGACCATCTCGTTCCAGGTCCGTTCGGCTGACACAGCGACGGGCGACGACATGGTCGCGCTGGTTGTGGCGCCCAGCCTGGGGCTACCCCAATCCGAAGCGCAGTCAGCGGCCGATGGGACGGCCCGCCGGATCATCCCTGTGCGGGAAGTGGGCCTCCAGACCGTAACCCTCCCGGCCCCGGGCGCGGCCGCTCCGCCATGGGTGGTCGGTGGAGCGATTACCGTTTGCACCGCCAGCGTCTCGCCGGACGATGCGAATGACGCCGCCGCGGGGCTCCCCCAGGACCCGTCGATGGTGGCCGGCACCAGCACGCTCAGCCCCGTAACCCCCATGGCCGATGGCGACTTCAGCGTTGCCGGCCCGTTTGGGGCGGTGTCGTTCACCTACCTCGCTTCGAACGCCCTCAACTGTGGGATCGGCCAGAGTGGCGTGCAGTTCGCCACGCCGTTTGCCGGGACCTACACCGTGACGGTCTATTACAACGGCGATATCACCAGCGGGAGCACGCTCGGCGCCACTCGCGGGTCGAACGTACTCTCCTTCAGCGTTCAGAACAGCAACCCGGCGCCATCGCTCACGTCGCTTTCGCCGGCCTCGGCCGCCGCTGGCGGGCCAACGTTCAACCTCACGGTGAACGGCTCGAACTTCGTCGCCGATTCGGTGGTTCGCTGGAACGGTTCCGACCGCGTGACGACGTTCGTGAGCACCACGCAACTTACCGCCGCTATCCCTGCGGGAGACGTAGCGGCGCAGGGCAGCGGGACGGTCACGGTGTTCAGTCCGACGCCCGGTGGCGGAACCTCGAACGCGCTCGGCTTCACGATCACCGGCGCCCCCAACCCGGCGCCGCTCATCAGCACGCTCGTCCCGGCTTCCGCCAACGCCGCGAGTCCGGGATTCACGATCACCGTGTTCGGCAGTAGTTTCGTACCGGGCGCCGTGGTCCGCTGGAACGGCTCCGACCGCATTACCACGTTTATCGGTGCCGGCCAGCTCACGGCCGAAGTCCTTACGGGCGACCTGGCGGCCCCGGGAAGTGCCAACGTATCCGTCTTCAATCCGGCTCCCGGGGGTGGGACTTCGCTGGTTACCACCTTCAACGTTGCGAGTACTCCCAACCCGTCGCCCGCTCTCGCCTCGCTGTCGCCCTCCGGGGCGGCCGTTGGCGGCGCGGCCTTTATGCTCACGGTCACGGGGTCGAATTTCGTTCCCTCTTCGGTCATCCGCTGGAACGGCGCCGACCGACCGACGACGTACGTAAGCTCTGGACAGCTGACAGCCTCGATCCCCTCTGGAGACCTCGTTTCGGCCGGGACAGCGACGGTGCGGGTCTTCACGCCGGGGCCGGGCGGCGGCCTTTCCAGTGGCGTCAGTTTCGCTATCGACAACTCCTTCCCGGCAATCACCGCCTTGAACCCGGCGCCCGTAACGGCGGGGGCGGCCAGCTTCACCCTCACGGTGAACGGCGCGGGCTTCCTCGCCGGGTCTGAGGTTCGGTGGAACGGCGTCGCCCGCCCGACGACCTACCTCTCAGCGAATCAGCTCACCGCGGCGATCAGCGCCGCCGACATCGGCGTCGCCGGGACTGCCGCGGTCTCCGTCTTCAACGGCCCACCCGGCGGCGGAACGTCCTCCCCCGTTTCGCTCACCATCAACAACCCGGCACCGACGCTTACCTCGCTCAACCCGGCCGGTGTGAATGCGGCCAGCGGCGCGCTCACCCTCACGGTCAGCGGCACTGGCTTCGTGCCCGGCAGCGTCGTCCGCTGGGATGGCGCCGATCGCACCACCACTTACGTCAGCGCGACGCAGCTGACCGCCGCCATCACCGGCGCCGATGTCCTTACCACGCGCACCGTCTCCGTGACCGTCCTGAACCCCGCACCGGGCGGCGGCACCTCCCCGGGCGTCTCCTTTGCCATTGGCACGCCTATCCTCCAGACGTCCAATCAGCTCACGCTCCTCGCGCCGGGCGTCGCTCCTATCGGTCGCAGCCGGCTCGCCTTCGTCGTCTCCTCCGGTTCAACCACGCCGACCAGCGTGACCGTCATTCTCAAGCGCGAATCCGACGGTAAGTACTGGGACCCGGCCGCTCACGCCTGGATCGTGGCGGAAACGGCGACACCGGCCGTGAAGCAGGCGGACAACAGCTGGAAGGTGGCCATCACCGGCGCCGACCGGAGAAGCTTTACCGATACCCGCGTGGTCGTCGATGTTCGTGCCATCGTCGAAGGGTTGCCGTTCCGGGGAGCAGCGATGCCCGTCGTCGTGGTCCGCTAGGGCGCAGTCGTAAGGGTCCGTGGCTGGCCGGCATGCGGGCCTTCCCCGCTACGCATCGGCGCCCTCCCGATGGGCGGCACCCGAGAACCACCCTACGGTGAACAGATGAAGCGCTTCCGAGTTCGCGACCTCCGCCTGGCAGCCTTCGCCGTCCTTGTCGTCCCCGCTTTGGCCAGTTCGGGCTGCCTGGGATTGGCGGCCACGGGCGCGGTCGCCACGCCGGGCGCGCCCACGTCCGGTGCCGGGTCCCGCCTGCCCTCCCTCCTTCAGCAGCTCCAGAACAACAGCGCGGGACTGGAACTCTTCGATGGCTCCGCGAACGAAGTCCTCGCCGCCGTAGATGAACAGGGCAAGTTTGTGCCTGGCCCCACGGTGACACCGACAGCGACCACCACGGCCACATCGTCCGCTACGCCGACCAGGACGCCGACGCGCACCCCAACGAGCATCGGCCTGGCGAATCCGACGACGCCCTCAGGTACAGACACGCCCACCCCGGGCGCCACGCCGACGCCAACCTCCACCCCAACCTCCACACCGACAGCGACGGCGAGTCCGACACCAACGCCAACCTCGACGCCGACGCCGACGCCCACACCGACATCCCAACCCACGCCCCCCCACGAGGGGACACCCCCGACCGAGGCCTAGCTTGAACGACACGATGCCGCGTGCCCGCTGTGGGGATTGCGGTCGCCCCCTCCTTTTTGATGACTGGCGCAGGGGTGCGGACCATTGCCGGGATTGCATCGGCCGCGAGCGCAAAGCACCAGCCATGGCCCCACCCCTTGGCGCTCCACCCCGTCCCGCCGCCCCACGCTCGGCGACCCAGGATTACCGCCAGAACGACCGCATGCTCGATGAGATTCCCGAGGAGCTCATCGACGAACTGGTGGCTGCCCTGGAAGCGGAAGCCTTGCGCATGGGTCCCCGCCAGACCACGCCGGCTTCCCCCCTTCGGGAAGTACTGGACGAATTCGGCGTTGGCAGCTCGCCGCACGAAGTCGGCTGGACAGCCTGGGGATTCGCGATCGGCTTCGGCGGGAATGTCGCGCTCGCCAAGTATGCGCAGATGAGCAGCGGCGCCTCGTTTACCAGCTTCATCGTGCCGCTCTTTATTGGCGGCGTCGTCGCCGGGGCCGCCTGCGCGGCCATCGGCTGGGGTCTCGCCCGCCTTCGAGACCGGACTTCGGCGTGAGAGATGCCAGTCGCGTCCATCGAAGCTATCCTCCATTCGGCGCCGCCCCTGGCATCGTGGAGAGCAGACCGTGAAGATTCTCGTCACCGGAGGAGCGGGCTTCATCGGTTCACACGTCGTCGAGGCTTACGTTGCCGCCGGTCACGAGGTCCAGGTGCTCGATAACCTGGCGACTGGCCGCCGCGTGAACGTGCCGCGCGGTGTCACCCTCCACGAAGTAGACGTTCACAGCAGCCAGGCTGAACGCATCTTCGATGCCTTCAGGCCCCATGTGGTGAACCATCACGCCGCCCAGGCCAGCGTCAAAGTGAGCAGCGAAGACGTTGTCCACGACCTCGAAGTGAACGGAGGCGGAACCGCGCGCATCGCCGATTTGAGCGTCCGTTATGGCGTCAGCAAGCTTATCCACGCCTCCACCGGCGGCGCGCTGTACGGCGACCCTTTTTCCCTTCCCGTGGATGAGGCGCACCCCGTACGGCCTCTCTCGAACTACGGGCTCTCCAAATGGGTTGGTGAGCAGTATATCGAGCTGATGGCGAGGACGAGGGCCCTCCAGGCCACCATCCTCCGCTACGGGAACGCCTTTGGCCCACGGCAGGACCCGATGGGCGAAGCCGGTGTGGTCGCGATCTTCGCCGCGCGGATGCTCGCCGGGCAAGCGTGCACCATCGATGGGGACGGCGAGCAGGCCAAGGACTACGTTTACGTGGGAGACCTTGCCCGGGCCAACCTCCTTGCCCTCGATCTTGGAGAAGGCCGGGCATTCAACCTCGGTACGGGCCACGGTACCTCCGTGAACGAGATCTTCGCCGGCCTGCAAGTGGTGACCGGCTCGGATCTGCCTGCGCTGCACGGCCCGGAGCGGCCGGGGGACGTCCGGAACATCTGGCTCGATAGCCGCCTGGCCGGGGACCTTCTCGGTTGGACGCCAGAGGTGACGTTTCGCGACGGCCTGGAACGGACCGTCGCCTCGTTCCGGTAAGATTTCACATTCCACAGTGCGATATTCCTGCGCCACCCGGGATCGCGGTGTGTGGCCGAGAAGGGAAGCCTTTCAGATAGGGAATACCCCTATCGACTGCGCCTATCGGTCGGTAAAATTGTGACAAAAGTCGCAATCAGGGGTTGACACCTTGGTGTTAACATTGGTAGCGTCCGGCTAGTCGATGCGAAAGCGTCGGCACGCGCTCGGAAAGCAAAACCAACTCTGCGGAATGCGCCGAAAGGCGCAGCGGGGGACCCAGTTTTCGGGGTGAATTCGGCTCCTTCCCGGGCCGATAGGGCAACCTTCTGCCCGAACCCGTCAGCTAACCTCGTACGCAGCAGGAAGGCCCCGGCGGGCGGGCAGCCCGTTTGCGGTCGTTATCTCTATCCTGGGAAATCACACATCCGGTCATCGACTGGAGGAGGGAACCACTATGCCAGCTTTGCAGGAAGCGCCACCCAAGTCATGCCCCAAGTGCCGCGGCTCGATGATCGTCGAGCGGGATTGGCACGGTACCTACGGCAGTTGCATCATGTGCGGCTACGTCCATGAAGTGTTGACGAGCCCGCCCGTGGACCTTGCCGCCGAAGAAGCGGCCCTTCCCCAGCGGCAGCGCCGGCGCCAGCCATCGCACGGCAAACTGCGGCTCTGATTCAGCTTCGGACCATCTTTCGCGCTTGAAGACGGGGCCCCCGGCATACGGGAGGCCCCGCTTTCGTTTCTCAGCCCGGGCGGTTCCACCGCCCCAGGCGACCCGCTAGAATCCGTCCATCCCAAAGGAGGGCCACCATGGCCTACGTTCGTTTGTCCATTGCCCAGCCGGTCCGCGGCCAGGCGGAACGGGTTGAGCGCATCATGCGCGAACTCGCGGATTCCGCGGGCAAGAGCAAGGGTTGCACCGCCAGCTACATCCTCAGGTCCCGCGACGACAGCGGCGAGATCGCCCGGATCGCTATCTATGATGACGACGCCGCCGCCGATACCGCGGCTAACGACGACCACATCATGGCGCTCCGTTCGGAGCTCCACCTTCACATTGAGCCGGGACATACTGAGCGCAGTTTTACGACGCTCTAGTGGTGGGGATTCCGCCAGCAATCCTCAGGAATCGCACCGTGCCGCTACGGGGAGTTCCGGCGAACACGTAAGGGTGTTCCCTACTACGCCTCGTTCCCTGCCGGGATAGACTTAAGGCATTCTTAAGGGTTCCGCCACGCTCCCAATCAGGGAGGCAGGCGGAGCGGGAGCAGGAATTCGCCGCCAGCGGCGCAGGCTCCCACCCCACCAGACGCGAGGAAAAAACCAAGCATGACCACTACTCGACTCCAGGGCCGCACGTTCACGAGCCGTCCCAGCGCCATCCCGGCGCAGGCGCCCCAGATGCGATCGCAGCAACGCATCCGCATCCTCCTCGTCGATGACCACGCCGTCATCCGTCAGGCGCTCCGGATGCTCCTCGAAAGCCAGCCGGAACTCGAAGTCGTCGCCGACGTGGAGAATGGCCGCGAGGCCGTTGCCGCCGTCGAAAAGTTCACCCCCGATGTCGTCCTGATGGACGTGGTGATGCCCGGCCTGAACGGCCTAGAAGCCACGCGGCAGATCCGCCGCGCCGCGCCCGGCACGAAGGTTGTCATGCTGAGTGGCTTCGTCGACGAAGATCAGCTGCTCGACGCGCTTCGCTCCGGCGCCTCTGGCTACATCATCAAGAAGTCCGATGTCTCCGAACTCGTGCTCGCGATCCAGACGGTGTTCCGCGGCAATAGCTACTTTTCCAGCGCCCTCAGTGAAGGCTTCGACCTCGCGGAAGTCCTTTACCAGTCCAAGCGCGCCGACCAGCGGACCGGCATCGATGCGCTGACTTCCCGTGAGCGGGAAGTGCTCCAGCTCATCGCCGAAGGCCACACCAACCAGGGCATCGCCAACGCCCTCTTCATCAGCGTGAAGACGGTAGAAGCGCACAAGGCGCACATCATGGCCAAGCTTCATGCCCGCAACCGTACCGACCTCATTCGTTACGCCATCCGCAAGGGCATCGTTCGCCTCGAAAGCGTTGAGGAAGCCGAGCGGCTGATCAACAGCGTCGGCGACGCGGCCGGTTAGACCCAGCACCTTCCGCCTCTCCCGCAGAAAGGCCCGGCGCATCGCCGGGCCTTTCTGCGTCCGTGGTGGGGTGGCCGGCGGCCGGGGACGCTCCCTCTGGCGCTCCGGATTCAGGGGACCCTACACCGGACTCAGGGCGCGACCATCGCCCCGGCGGGCCTTCCCCGATAAACCCTGTCAACCCCCGTTCCTACGCTACCCCACAGGAGTACCAGTGAACGGCGATGATCGAACTCACCCGGATTGATGGCACCGTGTTCTACCTCAACCCCGACCTCATCGAGATGGTCGAGGCGACGCACGACACGCACCTCACGCTCACCAACGGCCATCGCTACGTCTGTGGCGAAGCTCCCGCTCTGATCGCCGAACGCATCGCCGACTATCGGCGGGCGACTATGGGCCTCATCCGGAGGGCGAGCTAGATGGACATCGCAACGCTCGCCGGCCTCGCCCTCGTCATGATTGGAATCGTCGGGGGAAACATCATGGAAGGCGGCAACCCCGCCGCCTTGATCAACATTCCCGGCCTGATGATCGTTGTCCTTGGGTCCCTCGGGGCAACGATGATCTCGCAGCCCCTGGCGAACGTCATCGGCCTTCCGAAGTTCATTCTCTCCACGATCCTTGGTGGCTCGAAGCACAACCCAACGGAGACCGTCGACCAGTTCGTGACGATGTCTGACAAGGCGCGGCGTGAAGGCCTTCTCGCGCTCGAAGCCGACGTAGATACCATCCACGACCCGTTCATGCGCAAGGGCGTCCAGCTCATGATCGACGGCACGGACCCGGAATTGCTCCGCCAGATCATGGAGATCGACGCAGAATCGCAGAAGCAGCGCGCTGAGGCCGGCGCGGAGATCCTCGAATTCTGGGGCGGCATCGCTCCTACCATCGGCGTCCTTGGCGCCGTCCTCGGCCTCATGGGCGTCATGAGCCACCTCGATGAACCGGAGCACATTGGTCCCGGAATCGCGGTCGCCTTCGTCGCCACGTTCTGGGGCGTGTTCACTGCGAACGCGCTCTTCCTCCCCATGGCCAAGAAGCTGCACAACAACATGAAGCACGAGCAGCACGCACTGGAGCTCGTTATCGAAGGGCTCATGTCCATCCAATCGGGCGATAACCCCCGCATCGTCCGGGAGAAGCTCGAAGGCTTCCTCGCGCCCGGCCAGCGCCAGCTCAAGGATGCCGCGCAAAGGGAGGCCGCCTGATGGCGCGAAAGCAAGAGGCCCCGGCCCCCGAGAACCACGAACGCTGGATCGTGAGCTATGCCGATATGGTGACGCTCCTCTGGGCCCTTTTCGTCGTGCTCTACGCACTCAGCGATTCGAACCCGCGGAAGCTGCTCATCGTCCAGCAATCGATCAACCAGGCCTTCGATATCGGCGTCCTTTCCGGCTCAGCCGGCCCGCCATCGCTTCTCGATTCCGGCGGTGGCCTGGCGCCCGGCCTTCACACCATTCAATCCAAGAACCTGACCGATATCTCCCAGACCCTCGGAGAGTTCGCGAAGGCGAACGGCCTCGACGGGAAAATCCAGATTCGCCAGGACGCCGAGTCGATCACGATCAGCCTCGCCGACAACCTCCTGTTTAGCTCTGCCAGCGCCGACCTCAAGCCCGGCAGCCAGGATGTCCTCCGCGCCGTGGCCGAGGTGCTGAACGGGCTGCCGAACAGGCTCCAGATCGAAGGACACACCGACAACGTGCCCGTGAACAACATCGACTTCGCGACGAACTGGGAGCTCTCCTCCGCCCGTGCGACCACCGTCCTCCGCTTCCTCGCGGAAACGGGTGGCGTCGCAACCACGCGGCTGCACGGTTCCCAGTTCGCCGATACCCGTCCCCTCGCCAGCAACGAGACGGCCGAAGGGCGCGCCCTCAATCGGCGCGCCGACATCGTCATCCTTTACCCCACCCAGGAAGAGCTGGAGCGCGCATTGGCGCCGGCGGAGAAGAAGTAGCCATGTTCAAGAATAAGAAGATCCTGATCGGTGGTGCGGTGTTCTTTGCCGCCGCGTTCTGGTTCTACATCAAGCCGAACTACATGGATGCGAAAGTCCCGCCCGTTTACACCGAGGCGATGATCGCCTCGGCCCCTCGCCCGACGCTCGTGCTCGAAGAACGCGTGCTAAACCTCAAGGCGCCGGCGTCCTCGCCGAACTACGTCAAAGCTTCGATTGCCCTTGAGTTTGAGGACCCCAAGCACAAGTACATCAACCTCAAGGGCCACGCCATCGCCCTCGCCGACGAGAAGTTCACCGAGGAGATGCACTCTGAGATGCCCAAGATCTGGGACATCATCACCCTCGTTGTCGGCTCCAAGCCGGTGGACGAGATCGCCACGACCGCGGGCCGCGAGGCGCTCAAGGAAGACCTCATCGAAGCCCTCAATGAAGAACTCCACCACGAGAAGGTGGAGAAGATCTTCTTCGTCACCTTCATCACGCAGTAAGGCTGGTCGAGCATGACGTCGCCGAAAGAGATCATCGCGCAGTTGCTGTCCTCGGCCCAGGCGGAAACGCTTGGGACGGCCGGCACGTCCATCTGGGAAGCCGCCTCGGTGGCTCTCCAGCAGCTCGTGGGCGCCCTTCCGGAACTCAACGAGGCGGAGGGCCGCCTCGTCATGCCGGACGAGATCCTTGGGGAATACGAGTTCCCGCATCTCATCCTCCCGCTCGCCCTGACCACGAACCAGGACCAATCGGCGACGGCCTACGCTATCGCCGCCACCGGTGAGACAGCCGCCTACTTCGGCGTCGAAGACGGCTCCATCGAAGACCAGGCCGCCCAGGCGTCCCTCGTTGGCTCCACGATCTTCGGCCAGGTGATGTCCGCCATCGCCCGGCAGGTCTTCGCCGGGTCCGCGACGGCCCTGAAGGTCACGGCCGGGGACATCATCACTGACGCGATGCCGATGTTCCTCGGCGCCATGGACGAACCGGCCCTCGTCATCAACGCCGTCCTCGGTGGCGAGAAGCCCCTCACCTTCTCGCTCATCCTGCCGGGGACGTGGCTCGATATCATGGCCGGCGCCCTGCCCCCCGTCACCGTGGCCGCCCCCGCGGACGGACAGTCTGGCCCATCGGCCTCTCCCTTTGAGCTCACCCTCGATGAACTGGATGACGCGGCCTTCCAGGAAGACGCCGAGCCCGCCGCCGCACCCGTATTCGAAGCTCCACCGGCCTACGAAGCGCCGCCGGTGTACGAGCCGCCCCCAACCTACGCTGCCCCTCCGCCCGTGCGTGCACCGCTGCCTTTCCGGCCTCCGGCCCCTCCCGGCCCGACAGCATCTCGCGTCCACTTCATCCCCCTGCCTGATCCAGAGCCCTCGCATCAACGCGCCAACATGGACCTGTTGGCCGGGCTTCAGATGCACGTCAGCGTCGAACTCGGGCGCACCGACCTCACCGTCGCCGAGGTTCTCGCTCTCGGCCCGGGCTCCGTGGTCGAACTCGATCGTGTCGCCGGCGAGCCCGTCGATATCCTCGTCAACGACAGGCTGATAGCCCGCGGCGAAGTCGTCGTCGTCGATGAGAACTTCGGCGTGCGCGTAGTTGAGGTCATCCGCCGCGGAGCGGAACACGAGGAGCGGGTGAGTTGAACAAGCCCGAGAGCCGTCGCCGCTGGATCTTCATGGGTGGCTTCGGCGTGCTCATTCTCGCCGGCCTGCTTTTCATCACGGCGATGGGCGGCGGCAACGGCCAGGAAGCCGCGGGCGTGAGCATCCGGCCTGGCGCCGACGTCCCAAGCACAACCCAGGTTGCCCCTGACGCCCCCGCCGGCTCCGGGTTCAGCCTCAGCGGTGGCGAGGCTGTCTCCCTCGCCTGGCGATTGATCCTCGTCGCCGTCATTATCGGCGCCGCCGTCTTCGCCCTTCGCTGGTGGGGGAAGCGCGCCGCCAGCCCGCGCAGCGTCTCCGGCTTCCTCCGCGTGGTGGACACGCTGGCGATCAGCAACGGCAGGTCCATCCATCTCGTCGCCCTCGGTGACCGCGTCATCGCCGTCGGGGCGACGGCGAACCAGCTCACGCTGCTCAGCGAATTGCTCGACGAAGAGTCCGCCCAGGTCCTTGATATGGCCTCTGAGAAGCAGGGCCCGGCGCTCGGCAACTTCGCCGTAGACCTCTTCCGCGTGATGAAGGCGAACGCCAATCGTGGCAACACGCGCCGCGACACCGTGATCGGGGAGGAACAGCCGTGAGGATCCGGCGCTCCAGGAGGACGCTCGCACTTGCCGGCGTAACCGTGCTGGCTGGTCTCCTTGTGGCCGGCTGCGCGGTTGATCCGAACGCCACGGCGGGCACGCCCACCGGCCAGGTGGATACAACGAGCCCGCAGAACGTCTCCGCCGGGATTCAGCTGCTCTTACTCGTCACCGTGCTCTCCATCGCGCCCGCCCTGCTGGTGATGGTCACGTCGTTTACGCGCGTGATCGTCGTGCTTTCGCTCCTGCGCACGGCGATCGGAATTCCGCAGTTGCCGCCCAACCAGGTGCTCATCGGGCTCGCGCTCTTCCTCACCGCCTTTGTCATGGCGCCCGCAATCAAGACGATCAACGAAGAGGCCGTGCAGCCGTACCTCAACGGCACCATCAGCCAGCAGGAAGCCTACACCCGCGGCGAGGCGCCGGTCCGCGAATTCATGCTCAGGCAAACGCGGGAACAGGACATCGGCCTCTTTCTCAAGATGGCGGGTGGCGAGAAGCCGGCGACAAAGGACGATATCCCGACGTACGTGATCGTTCCCGCCTTCGCCATATCGGAGCTGAAGACGGCGTTTCAGATGGGCTTCGTGATGTTCATCCCCTTCCTTGTGATCGACCTCGTCGTCTCCTCCGCGCTCCTCAGCATGGGCATGATGATGCTGCCTCCCGTCATCGTTTCTCTGCCCTTCAAGATCTTGCTCTTCGTGCTCGTCGATGGGTGGTACCTCATCGTCGGCTCGCTCGTCGGGAGCTTCAATTGAACGAAGCCGTCGTCCTCGGGCTGATGAAGGAAGCGCTGTGGGTGTCACTCATGGTGGGCGGGCCGATCCTTGGCATCAGCCTGGTCGTGGGCGTCGTCGTGAGCATTCTCCAGGCCGTCACCCAGGTGAACGAGCAGTCGTTGAGCTTCGTCCCGAAGGTGATTGCCGTCTTCGTCGGGCTTCTCCTCTTCGGGCCGTGGATGCTGGAAACGATGCTCGGGTACACGGCGACGCTCTTCACCAACATGGCGAGCTACGGGCGATGAACCTCAGCCCTGAATTCACCTACGCCTTCTTCCTGATCCTGATCAGGACGACATCCATGCTCGTCTCGGCGCCGCTCCTCAGCCATCGCGCCATACCGGCCTGGATGCGCATCGGCTTCGCGGTCTTCTTCTCGCTCGTCATGGTTCCCGTCCAGGGGGACAACCTCCCGGACCCTCCCGCGAGCTACGGAACGTTGGCCGCCGCCGTCATCAGTGAAACGCTGCTCGGCTTGGGCCTCGGCCTCGCCATGCAGCTCATCTTCATCGGCTTGCAGATGGGCTCGCATATCATCGGCCTGCAGATGGGCTTCAGCCTCGGCGCCGTCTTCGACCCCGTCTCCGGCGCCCAGTTCGGCGCAATCGATCAGTTCTACAGCATCCTCGTCACGCTCGTGTTCTTCACCGTGAATGGCCACTACATGGTGATCCAGGCGCTCGCCGAAACGCTCCGGGCGATACCACCCGGCACATTCGATCCGCTCTCGCTCCAATCCTCGGCGATCGCCTCCCTCGTAACGGGGCTGTTCGTGACGGCGTTGCGCGTGGCCATGCCCGTCGTGGTTGCCCTTTTCGTCACGGATGTTGGCATGGGCTTCGTTGCGCGGACCATGCCCCAGGCGAACGTCCTGATCGTTGGCCTCCCTGTCAAGATCGCGGTCGGCGTGCTCGTCCTCATCGCCGCCATGCCGGCCACTGGCGCGCTCATGAACGGCGTCATTGGCGGTTCGATGGCCGGTACCAGCCTCCGGCTTTTGGGGGCGCGCTAGTATGGCCGGCGAAAAGACTGAGGCCCCAACCCCAAAGAAGCGGGACGATGCCCGCAAGAAGGGACAGGTCGCCAAGAGCCAGGAGCTGGTCTCGATCGGCGCGCTCCTCGTCGCGGTCTTCGCGCTCCGTTCCATGGGCCCCGGGATTTGGGGCGAAATGGCGGGCTTGCTCCGCGACGACCTTGGCGCGGTCTCCACTACCGAACTCACGTCCGAAGTCGCGCTGGGCCTCGGCCGTTCTACCGGATGGCGAATGATCCGGATCCTTCTTCCCCTGTTCGCGTTGCTCGCCATTGCGGCGGTCGTTCTCAACGTCGGCCAATCGGGGCTCATCCTTTCCGGCGAAAAGCTGAAACCGAAGTTCAGCCACATCAACCCGGCCGCCGGCGCGAAGCGCCTGTTTGCGACGGAAGGGCTTACCGGGCTGATCAAGGCGCTCGCCAAGCTCGGGGTCGTCTCCATCGTCGTCATCATGACCATGCGGAAGCAGCTCGCGCACATGGCCAACCTCAGCCAGGAAGATGTCGCCACAGCCACAGCCACACTCGGCAAACTCAGTTTCGATGTCGGTATCCGAGCCGCGGCCGCGCTCTTCGTCCTCGCTCTCCTCGATTTCGCCTGGCAGCGTCGCCGGTTCCTGAACAATTTGAAGATGAGTAAGGAAGAGGTGAAGCAGGAGATGCGCGAATCGGAGGGCGACCCCCAGATAAAGGGGGCCATCCGACGCCGCCGCCAGCAGTTCATGAACCGGATGATGGCCGCCGTACCCCAGGCCGATGTCGTCGTCACGAACCCAACACACTACGCCGTCGCCCTGAAGTACGACCCTGTGAACATGGGCGCGCCGATCGTCGTGGCGAAGGGCGAGCGGCTCCTCGCCCTTCGCATCAAGGAAGTCGCTCGCAAGCACGGCGTTCCCGTCTTCGAAGAGCCGCCCCTTGCGCGCGCCCTCTACCGTGCGGTCCCCGTTGGTGGGGCCATCCCCGCGAACCTCTTCCACGCCGTTGCCGAAGTGCTGGCCTGGGTCTACGCGCTCCGTCAAAAGACCGGATTCCGGCGTACCGCGCCGCAACCGGCGAGGAGCTAACCAATGGCGGTAGTGACTCCCAAGCCCTCGTCGTTTCGCCGTCTCCTCGGCCAGACGGATATCCTCCTGGCCGTCGGGATCATGGTCATCGTCGGGATGCTCATCATCCCGCTGCCGTCTCAGCTGCTGGACATGCTGCTCACGGTGAACATCGCCGCTTCCGTGATCATCCTCATGGTCGCCGTCTATACCGATGAGCCGCTGAAGTTCTCGGTCTTCCCAACGTTGCTGCTGATCACCACCCTCTTCCGGCTGGCCCTCAACGTCTCCACGTCGCGGCTTATCCTCCTGAACGGCGATGCCGGTAGCGTCGTCCACTCGTTCGGCGGATTCGTCGTCGGTGGCAGCCTCGTCGTCGGGATCGTGGTGTTCTTCATCCTCGTGGTCATCCAGTTCGTCGTTATTACGAACGGCGCCGGTCGCGTCGCGGAAGTCGCCGCACGCTTCACCCTCGATGCGATGCCCGGCAAGCAGATGTCCATAGACGCGGACCTGAACGCGGGTCTTATCGATGAGAACCAGGCCCGCACCCGCCGGCGGGAGATCGCCGAGGAAGCGGACTTCTACGGCGCGATGGACGGCGCCAGCAAGTTCGTCAAGGGCGATGCAATCGCCGGCATCATCATCATCATCGTCAACATCATCGGCGGGCTCGCCATCGGCGTCCTTCAGAAGGGGCTTGGCCCGGGCGAAGCGCTCCAGCTCTACGCCGTCCTCACGGTTGGCGATGGGCTGGTCTCGCAGCTCCCGGCGCTGCTGATAAGCACGGCGGCGGGCATCATCGTCACCCGCGCTGCGGGCTCGAACAATCTTGGCCGGCAGATGTTCTCACAGCTCACCCTCCAGTCGCGGCCGCTCTACATCGCGGGCGCCATGCTGGCGCTCTTCGCGCTCCTTCCTGGGCTGCCGAAGCTGCCGTTCTTCGCTATCGCCGCCGTTGCCGTGGGCGGTGGCTACCTGGTGACGAAGGACCAGGCGGAGACCCGACGTAAATCGCTGGTTGTCGAACCGGAGGCCGCACGCGAGCCCGAACAGTTGGGCCCCGAACAGGTCATCCAGATGATGGGCGTCGACCCGTTGGAGGTTGAGGTTGGCTACGCGCTCATCCCGATCGTTGATGAGGCGTCCGGTGGTGGCCTGCTCCGCCGGATCACCATGATTCGCCGCCAGGTAGCGCTCGATCTCGGCCTCGTGCTCCCCACGGTGCGGGTGCGCGATAACCTGGCCCACGCTCCCAACACCTACGTCGTGAAGCTCCGTGGCGTCGAAATCGCCCGCGGGACGCTTATCCCCGGCCAGTACTTGGCGATGGACCCCGGGACCGCCGAGGGCGATGTCCCCGGGACAGAGACACATGAGCCCGCCTTCGGCCTGCCGGCCCGCTGGATAGCCCCGGCCCACAAGGAACGCGCCGAGCTCCTCGGCTACACCGTCGTGGATGCCGAGTCCGTGCTCGCCACCCACCTCACCGAACTCGTTCGCCGTTTCGCTCCCGATCTCTTGAGCCGCCAGGACACCCAGGCCCTCCTGGAGAACCTGCGGACCGACTATCCCGCCCTCGTCGAGGACCTGGTTCCCGCCACTCTCACGGTTGGCGAAGTGCAAGAGGTGCTCCAGAACCTCCTCGCCGAGCGGGTCTCTATCCGTGACCTTGTCACGATCTCCGAGTCCCTCGCCACCCACGGCAGGACGACGCGCGATATCGACCTGTTGACCGAGTACGCGCGCGCTGCTCTTGCACGCCAACTGACGCGCCAGTACAGCGATGAACACGGCGCCGTTCACGCCATCACGGTTAGCCCACGGACCGAAGATGAAGTGGCCGCGGCCATCCAGCAGACCGACCGCGGGAACACCATCGCGATGCCGCCCTGGCAGCTCCAGCGGCTGCTTGGCGTCGTCGCAACGGAGGTGGAGCGGGTGGCCGGCCAGGGCCGGGACCCGGTCATCCTCTGTTCGTCGCGCATCCGGCTCGCGCTCCGGCGATTGCTCGAACGCCGGCTGCCCAACGCGGCCGTGCTCTCTTTCGCCGAGCTCACGCACCAGGCCACCGTAGAAGCGGTGGGGAACATCGAGGTGAATGGTGGAATCGAAACGCTTCATCGGGAGTGACATGACGCGCCTGTACGAACGGGTGCGTCGCGAATTCGGACCGGACGCCGTGATCGTTCGTACCCGTTCGTTGATGCGGGAGAACGCCGACCCGCTTATCGAGATCGTCGCGGCCGCGGCAGAAGCCGAGCCGGAGCTTTCCCTCGATCTGCAATGGACGATGGTTGATGGCGCCCTCGGCCGGCTCCAGATCGCGAGGCCGCGGGCCACCATCGGCGATGTCGAAGACGCGATCATCCGCGAACAGCTGGAACAAGATTCGCCCGCCCCCCGCCTCGCGGCCCCGGCGCGCCGTGAAGGTACCGGTTATGCGGTTGAACACGACCAGGCGTTCTTCCAGGAGGAGGAACCCATAGAGCGGGACCAGGTGGCTGCCGCCCCCCGGGCCTCCTCGCCCGGCTCCGTCCCTTTCGACCAGCGTGTGCGGCGGCGAGCCTTTGCCCCGCTCGATGGCCTCCCTCAGGTGCAGCCTCCCGCACCGGCCTGGGTTGTGGGCCGCGAGCAGGCCACGCCTTCTCGGCGCGTCACGCTCCCGCACGAGACCGCCAGCCAGCTGACGGGCGCAGGCCTGACCGAACTCGCCGCGGGTCGTGTCGTGGCCGGGGCCACGGGATCGGAAAACGCCGCCGAGGCTCTCGCCGCGGCCCTCGGCCGAAACGAACCGCGTTTCCCCGGGAACGGCGAAACCGCCGTTATCACCCTCCAGGGGCCACCCGGTTCCGGCCGCACGACTGCGCTCGTCCGCATGGCCCTTGATTGCGCCGATGCTGGCCGGGAGGTCATCCTCGTCGCCGGCGATTCATCACGTGCGGCCGCCCGCGAACAGCTTCACGCTTATGCTGCCGCCACCGGCCTGCCCGTGATGGACGCATCGGACCAGGGAGCCCTCCTCCGTATCATCGAGGGCGTCCGGACAGGCGCTTGCGTGTTCGCGGACGTGCCCCCGGCCGGGCGGGCGTTCGGGCAGCTGGATGACGTGGAGCACTACGCCTACGCGGTGTTGCCATCTACCTGGCACTACGCGGCTCTCTCCGCCCTGCTCCATCGCAGCCCGGCGCGCGGCCTGGCGGGCTGTATCCCCACATTCATGGATTACACGGGCGAAACACCGGCGCTGGCCTCGATTGTCATCGAACAGAGCCTCGGTATCGCCTTTCTCTCCACCGGCCCCGATGTGGCCACGGGCCTTGTCGCACCCGACTTTAGAAGTATGGCATTGGGGATTCTCCGGGCATCCACAGGGGAACAAACGGATGGGCGCTTGCGGGCCAGCGCCTGAGACTGAGCAGAAGGGAGGACCGCCACGATGTTCCGTCCATTCACTGTCGCCCGCTGGGGAATGTACCTCGCGCTCGGAGCGACAGTGATGAGCGTCTGGCTTGGGCAACGTGCCGGGGCCTCGCTCGATTACACACTCCTCCGGGGGGTCTTCGTCTTCGTGGCGGTGACCGCCCTGGCGCTCGGCGCCGAAGCGCTCCTCAGTGTGAGCACCTCGGCCCCTTTCGCGAACACCACGACTGAACCACCTGCCTCTGAACCGGCAGCCGACGAATAAGCCAGGAGACCGCTGAATGGCCGCCGCCGCCCAAGCAATCGCACCCATGCCGGACCGCGACACCGCGATCCAGCAGTACGCGCCCCTCGTGAAATACGTTGTTGGGCGGCTGGCGATCGGCCTTCCCGCCATCCTCGACTACGAGGACATCCTCAGCTACGGCACGATCGGCCTGATCGAGGCGCTGGACCGCTTCGATAACACCAAGGGCGTGAAGTTCGAGACGTACGCCATCAGCCGCATCCGCGGTGCGATCATCGATGCCCTGCGCGCCCTGGACCGTCTTCCCCGGTCCGTTCGCCAGAAGGCGAAGCGGCTCGAAGCGATCACCCAGGAGCTCACCGTTTCCCTCGGTCGCGAGCCCACCGAGCAAGAGCTCGCCACGGGCATGGGCCTCACCCGCGAGCAGTACCACGGCGTCCTCGTGGACTCGAGCTGGGTCACCGTCTCGCTCGATGGCCTGCTCGACCGTGACGACAACAACGAAGGTTCCAACGGCACCGAGATGCCGGCCGACCCGAACGAAGAAGACTTCACCGGGCGGCTGGAAAAGCGCCAGATGCTCGACGCCCTGGCCGGCGCCGTGAAGGGCCTCCCCGAGCGAGAACTGCTGATCGTTAGCCTTTACTACAAAGATGAGATGACGATGAGAGAGATCGCCCAGATCCTCGAGATCAGCGAGTCGCGCGTCTGTCAGCTGCACGGCCGAGCCCTCGGCCGACTTCGCACGCGGCTCGCCCGCGAACGTGGTTCGTAGGGGAGTGGGAATGAACGACGCGATCGTCCTCCTCGCCCTTTCCCAATTCGTCTGCATCGGCGGCATTGGCTACCTCTACCTTCAGTTGCAAAAGCTCCGCACCGGGCAGCCGCAGGCGTCCCGCCAGCGCCGCCCCGAACCGCGGTATGCCGAAGCCGAGGCGAGTGTTCAGGAGCAGGCCCGAGCGCCCCTGGCCCGCCGCGTCCAGCAGCCGCCCCGCCGGCCAGAGGCGCAGCCCGCTCCCGCCCACCGCGCCTACCAACAGCATGCCGCGCCGCCGCAATCGCCGGCCGCCCTGGCCGCCCAGCTCACCTCGATGGGCCTCGACATCCCCGCGCTCGCTCGCCGGATGAACCGCAGTGAAGAAGAAGTGCGGCTGCTCCTCCGCCGCCAACAGGTGGCCCGCTAATGCGAACGCGCCTGGCCGCCGCTTTCGGGCTGATCCTCATCGCCGGCGCCCTCTGGGCTGGCGTCGGTGGAGCGCGGGCAAACGGCGTGCCTCAACTCGTCAAGCTCACGTATCTCGATGGCGTTTCGAACTTCGGTCCGAACGACGGCGAAGGCGTCGTGGAATTCAGCTTCGCCGAAGCCTACCTCCGCCTGGAAGTGAAGAATCTCGTTCCGCAGCCCGGCCATATCTACGAAGGCTGGCTCCTCGGCGGCGCCGGTGAACCGCTCCCGGTCGGCCCGATCACCGTTGCGCCCAGCGGTCTTGGCACGATGGAGACGAAGATCGAAGGCCTCGAACGCTACGATTACAACCTCTTCGTGGTGGCCGCCCGGGCTCCGGGCGATGCCGCGAAGACGATGCCGGCGCAGAAGTCCATCGCCGGGCGCTTCACCCTCATTACCGATGGAGACGGGGAGACCGTTGGCGGCGACGCCCGGCCCGCTCAGCTCCCGGACACGGGTGAGCCATCGGCCGGCCCACCCTGGAGCCGGATCTTCATGACAGGCGGGGTGATGGCCGGCGCGGCGTTCATCCTCGCCGGCCTGGTCCGCACGGCGCGGCGAAGGAGGACCTCGTGATCAAGGGACTGTACGCGGCATTCACCGCCATGGAATCATCCTGGCGGTACTACGACCTGCTTTCCAACAACATCGCCAACGTTAGTACGCCTGGCTACAAGCGAGAGATCGCTTCGAACCAGGCCTTTGGCGACATTCTCCTTTCCCGCCAGACGCCAACGGTTTCGCCTCTCAGCTCGCGCATCCAGGATGTTGTGGGCCAGATCGGCACCGGCAAGCTGCTCACGGACTTCACGACGGACTTCACCCAGGGCACATTCCAGACCACCGGCAACGAGTTTGATCTCGGCACCGATCGCGGCTTCTTTGCCGTCCAGACCCCGGACGGTAACACCTTCTACACCCGCGACGGCCGCTTCAGCCGCGATTCGGAAGGTACGCTGGTAACAAGCCACGGCTACTTCGTCCTCAACGCCGACGGCGGGCGGATCAGCCTTCCCGCCGAAAGCGTGAGCGTCGATCCGGATGGGGTGATTTCGCGCGAAGGAGAGGTGATCGATCAGATTCGCGTCCTCGATTTCGCGCCAGGGCAACTCGCTCGGGCGGGTGAAGCCTTCTTCTCCGCGACCGGCGAAGGTACCCAGGTCACGGGCGGTGTACGCCAGGGCATCCTCGAACTCTCCAACGCCACACTGATCGATGACCTGACGACGCTGCTCACGGTGCACCGGGCCTACCAGGCCAACCAGACGGTACTCGCGAAGCTGGACATCACGCTCGACCAGGCAGCTGGCCAGCTCGGGATCTTTGGGAGATAGCGATGAGTGTCACACTTGGACTCGGCGCGGCGGTAAGCGGCATGGCCTATCACCAGACCGTGCTGGATGTTGTCGGTCAGAACCTCGCGAACGCCGGTACGCACGCCTTCCGACGTTCCCGGATCATGTCCGAAGGCAACCCCACGCCTGGCATCGGCCCCGAACAGAATCGCCTCGGTGTCGCTGAAGTAACGGTCGATCGGATGTTCACCATCGGCGCCGCCCAGCTTTCGGAAAGCCCGCTCCACTTCGCGATCAACGACGATAGCTTCTTCCGGGTGAGGGACTTCGATAACACGACCGTCCTTACCCGCTTCGGCGGGCTTACGCTGGGCGTGGGAGGCAACTTGGCGGCCTTCGGCGGCCGCCTCCTCGATCCTCCAATCCTCATCCCGCCGGGTCAGGATAGCCTCGCGATCGATTCCGAAGGGGTCATCACCGGAATCGATGCGAACAGCGAGAAGCAGACGTACGGTCAGCTCACGCTCGTCCGCGTCATGAACCCGGCCGGCCTCTCCGCACTTGGCGAAGGCCTTTACCGCGAAACCGCGAATAGCGGCGCCATCACGGAGGGCGCTCCTGGCTCGCCCAACTTCGCGACCCTTATCAACGGCGCCCTGGAAGGTTCGAACACGGACTCCGCCGAAGAGTTCACCCAGATCATCATCGCGCAGCGTGCCTACCAGGCCGCGGCGCGCACGTTCGGTGTCGGAGACGAGATGCTCAAGCTCGCAACCGACCTCACGCAATAGGAGCACGAAGTATGAACCGCATCGATGGACAGCAGCCCATTCTGACTGGCCGCGCCGCCGAAGGCCGAGCCCTCACGCCGGCCGGCGACGACGCCATCCGCGAAGGTGGCTCAGAGCGACCCGGCGGCCGCCAGGACCACGTCTCCCTCTCGGACCGCGCTCGCCTCGTCAGTCTCGCGGCCCGCGCCGTCGATAGCTCGACTGATGTCCGTGCCGAGAAGATTGCCGCGCTCAAGGCCGCCATCGCCAATGGCAGCTACCAGGCTGATGCCGCTGGCGTGGCCGGCCGGCTCCTGCGAGGCGGAAGCTTTGACTGAGTCACGCGCTACCCAACTTCCGCTCTTCGATGAGCTGACCGCCGTCCTCCTCGAAGAGGAGCTTCGGCTTGCCCGCCTGCTCGAAGTCGCCCACGAGGAACAACACGCCCTTGTCCATGGGGATATCGCAGCCATCGAAGTTGCCAGCGAAGAGATGCTGGTGATCGCGGCCGAAATGGACACCCTCGAAGCGCGCCGCGAGCTCCTCGTTTCCCGATTGGACGCCGGGACGACACTGCGCGACATCGCCTCCGTTGCCGATGATCTCGGTGTGAGCACACTGCGCGACACCCGTTCCAGGCTCGTCTCGCGGCTCTCCGCGCTCCGTGAAATCCAGGAAGCCAACGCCGGCCTCATCCTCGAAGGGCTGCGAATGCGAGCGCGCTGGTACCAGCTGCTCGCGGGCATGTCCTCACCCACGTATGGCGCCGCCGGCCAGCAAGAGATGCAGACGGGTCGCGGCGTCGTCTCTCGGAGCGCTTGAAATGGGCCTCTCGATCGGCCTCGATTCCGCGGTAAAGGCCCTCCGGGCTCACCAGGTCGCGGTCGATACTGCCTCTCACAACATCGCCAACGCGAACACCCCTGGCTTCTCCCGGCAGCGCGTGTTGTTGCGCCCCGTTGGCGTTAGCGGAAGTAACTACTTCGGCCGCGACGCTCTCATTGGCCGGGTCGGCTTCGGCGTCGATGCCCACGACGTGAACCGCGTTCGCGATGTCTTTCTCGACTTCCAGGCCCGCCAAACGCTGAGTAGCAAATCCCAATGGGACACGCATGCGCGGGCACTCGGAAAGACGGAGGCAGCGTTCGCCGAACCTTCGGATTCCGGCATCTCCGAGATGCTCGGCCAATTCTGGAGCGCATGGCACGATGTCGTGAACGATCCGGAATCGAGCGCTGCCCGGACGACCATCGTGAACGCCGCCACCACCCTTTCCGGCCGTATCCGCATGGCCAGCCAGGGGTTGGTAGCCGAACGCGCCGATCTCGACCGCCAGGTAGCGGGCATGGCCGAACGGATTAACGCCGCGGCAGGTGAAGTGGCCGCCCTCAACTTCCAGATCAAGCAGGTAGAACTCTCCGGAGACGTGGCCAACGACCTCCGCGACAGGCGAGACTTCCTCCTCGATGACCTTTCCAAGTATGCCCAGATCAGCTACGCCGAACAGGCCGATAAGACGATCACCGTTTACCTCGGGTCCCACGAACTCGTCCAGTCGAACCAGTCGCGCGTCGTGGAGGCCATCCCGGATCTCCTGAACCCCGGGATGAAGAAGCTCATCTTCTCCATCGATAGCGAGGACGTGACGACATCGGCCGGCGAACTGCGCGGGCTCCTCGATGCGCGCGACCGCGATATTCCCGGTCTTTCCACGAAACTCGACCAGCTGGCCTCTGGCCTCATCGCTTCGACGAACGCACTGCACAGCACCGGGTTCGGCCTCGATGGCAGCACCGGCCTCGCTTTCTTCACCGGGACAACAGCCGTCGACATGGACGTGAACGCTGTCGTTGCGGCTGCACCCCAGAAGGTTGCCGCCGCTTCCGGTGTCGCTCTTCCCGGCGATGGTGCAAACGCCCTGCGAATCGCCGACCTCCAGAACAGTTTGACGATGGCCACTGGCAGCCTGACCTTCGACCAGTTCTACGCGAACATGGTCAGCGTCTTTGGCGCGGATGTGAGCCGTTCCGAAGGACAGGCGGAATCGTCGGGCCTCCTCGTCGATCACATCGAGTCCCTCCGCGAATCCGTGAAGGGCGTGAACATCGACGAGGAAGTGACGAACCTGAACCAGGCCCAGCACGCTTACCAGGCCGCCGCCCGCGTCATCAGCGTTATCGACCAGATGCTGGATACGCTCATCAACAGGACGGCGGTCTAGCGATGCGGACATCTGAACTCGGGCGCCTCTACAGCCGACAGGCCTCGCTGGAACGGGCCAGCGGAAACATGGAAAAGGTCCAGCAACAGCTCTCAACCGGCCGGAAGATCTCCGTTGCCAGCGACGACGCGGCCGGCGCGGCGCTCGCGCTCGCTCACCGGCGGAACATCAACTTCGAAAACCAGATGCGCCGCAACCTGGAAAGCGGCCGTGCCGTCCTCAACGCTGGCGAAGCCGCCCTTGGCAGCGGTACGGACCTCCTCCAGCGGGCCCGCGAACTCACGGTCAGCGCCTCCAGCGGGACGCTGTCGCAATCCGACCGCCTCGTCGTCGCCCTTGAGATCGACCAGATCATCGCCGGCCTCGCCCAGCTCGGGAATACCCAGTTTGGCGGCGCCTATCTCTTCAGCGGTCACAAATCCAACGCTCCCGCCTATGCCGTCGTGGGCACCCCGCCGACGTCAGTTACCTACCAGGGCGATGCCGGGCAACGGCTTCGGCGCGTTTCGGAACAGGACACGGTCGCCGTAAACGTGACTGGCGGCGAAGCCTTCGGCGCGACCTTCGACGACCTCATCGCCCTCCGCGATGACCTGAACGGCGCGGCGCCCGCGTCCGCGATTGGCGCACACCTCACCACTCTCGACGATGGGCTTGAGCGGATGATCGCCGCCCGCGCCGCCCTCGGCGCGCGCGCCAACCGCTTCGAAGCTGCCCAGGGCGTCTCCGAACAGCGAAACGTGGGCCTCCAGGAGCTCCGGTCTTCGATCGAGGAGATCGACCTTCCTTCGACGATCGTCGAGTTTACGGCCGCGCAGAACGCGCTCGAAGCCGCACTCGGCGCCATCGGCCGCACCTCCAGCATGACCCTCCTCGACTTCCTCCGCTAGTACTAACTATAGAAATTAAGCCGTAGTTGTAGGATACTGCCTGTCATGGC
>CAZQCR010000009.1:26869-28845 GCA_964591745.1 uncultured Anaerolineaceae bacterium | reverse complement strand
GCCTGCGCCGACGTCTTCGCGGAGATGGGCGTCCGTATCCCCGTGATCGTGAGCGTGACGATCGAAACGACCAGGACGATGCTCATTGGCTCGGATATCGCGGCGGCGTTGACGGCGCTTGAGGCGCTGGATGTCGTCGATGTGATCGGCGTGAACTGCTCCCTCGGGCCGGACGGGATGGTGGAACACGTGCGCTACCTGGCGGAGCACTGCCGGCGGCCGATCTTCGTCGCCCCGAACGCGGGGATGCCGGAAGTGGTAGACGGGCAGGCATGCTACCGGCTGGCGCCAGAGGATTTCGCCCGCTACCAGAAGATCTTCGTGGATGAGTTTGGGTCGAACATCGCGGGGGGATGCTGCGGAACGACGCCCGCGATGTTCGAGGCGGCCATCGCGGCCATCGGCCGACGGGCGCCGAAAACGCGGACGCCCGTCCTCGAGCCATCGTGTTCGTCGCTCTACACCTCGGTGCCGTTCCGCCAGGAGACGTCGTTCCTCGTCATCGGCGAGCGGATGAACGCGACGGGGTCGCGGGCCTTCCGGGACCTGCTGCTCGAGGGCGACCTCGATGGGATGGTCGCTCTCGCCCGTGAGCAGACGGCGGAAGGCGCGCACGTGCTCGACGTGATGGTCGACTACGTTGGCCGGAACGGAGCGCCGGACATGGAGTCGCTGGCGCGCGTCCTGCGGACGCAGTCCACCCTGCCGCTGGTCTTCGACTCGACAGAGCTACCGGTGATCGAGACGGCGCTGAAGCTGTACGGCGGGAAAGCGATCGTCAACTCGATCAACCTCGAAGACGGAGAGCGAAAGATCACGCGGCTGATGCCGTTGATTCGCCGCCACGGCGCCGCGGCGATCGCACTCGTGATCGACGAAGAGGGGCAGGCCCGGACGGCGGAGTGGAAGCTCCGGGTCGCCCACAGGATCCACGAGATCGCCGTCGGCCGGTACGGGCTTGAGCCATCGGACCTGCTGTTCGACATGCTCACCTTCCCGCTTTCGGGCGGACAGGAGGACCTGCGAAAGGATGCGATGGAGACGCTGGAAGCGATCCGGCGGGTGAAGGCAGAGCTGCCGGGCGTGAACACGGTGCTTGGCGTCTCGAACGTCTCATTCGGCCTGAAGACGGTCGCGCGGCGGGTGCTGAACTCCGTCTTCCTCCACGAGGCGGTGGAGGCGGGGCTGGACGCGGCGATCGTGAACGCGAAGCAGATTATCCCGCTCAACCGCATCCCCGAGGAGCAGCTTGCGACGGCGCTGGACCTGATCTACGACCGGCGCCGCGAGGACTACGACCCGCTGACGCACTTCCTCGGCCTGTTCGAGGGGGTGGAGGCGGAGAAGGCGGTGAAGATCGACCGCTCGACGCTGCCCGTGGATGAGCGGCTTCGCCAGCGCATCGTGGACGGCGATCGGCGAGGGATCGACGGCGACCTGGACGACGCGTTGAAGACGATGGACGCGCTCACGATCATCAACAAGCACCTGCTGGAAGGGATGCGCGAAGTCGGCGATCTCTTCGGTTCGGGGAAGATGCAGCTGCCGTTCGTCCTGCAGAGCGCGGAGACGATGAAGACGGCAGTCGCCTACCTGGAGCCGTACATGGAGAAGACGGATGGCGCCGGGAAGGGGACGATCGTCCTCGCGACAGTGCGGGGGGATGTGCACGACATCGGCAAGAACCTGGTCGACATCATCCTGAGCAACAACGGCTACACGACCTTCAACCTCGGGATCAAGCAGCCGATCCAGAACGTGATTGACAAGGCGCAGGAGGTTGGGGCGGACGCCATCGGCCTCAGCGGCCTGCTCGTGAAGAGCACTGTAGTGATGCGCGAAGACCTGGAGGAGCTGAACCAGCGGGAGCTGTTCACCTACCCCGTGCTGCTTGGCGGCGCGGCGTTGACGCGGAAGTACGTGGAAGACGACCTGCGGGCGGTCTACCAGGGCCGTGTCTTCTACTGCCAGGACGC
>CAZQCR010000009.1:0-26769 GCA_964591745.1 uncultured Anaerolineaceae bacterium | reverse complement strand
TGTTCCGCGGCCAGTGGCAGTACCAGAAGGCCGAACGGAGCGACGCAGAGTACGCGGAGTTGGTCGAGAACGAGGTGCGGCCCGTCTTCCGGCGGATGCAGGATGAGGCTATCCGGGACAACCTGCTGGTGCCGCAGCTGCTCTACGGCTACTTCCCCTGCCTGGCCGAAGGGAACGACCTGCTGGTCTGGTCGGACTTCGTGGACGGCGCGGTCGTGGGCGAAGCGGTGCGCTTCCGTTTCCCGCGGCAGACGACGGGACGCCGGCTGTGCGTGGCCGACTTCTTCCTGGGCAGGGAACAGACGGCGGCGGGCGGGCCCGCCTACGATGTAGTCGCGTTCACGCTCGTGACGGTGGGCCAAAAGGCGACGGAGCACGCCCAGGAGCTGTTCGCGAAGAACGAGTACCGGGACTACCTGCACTTTCACGGCTTCGCGGTGGAGACGGCCGAGGCGATGGCGGAGTACGCCCACAGGCGCGTGCGCGAAGAACTCGGGATAGCGGGCAACGACGCGAAGACGATGCGGGAGCTGTTCGCCCAGGGGTACCAGGGGAGCCGCTACAGCTTCGGCTACCCGGCCTGCCCGGACCTGGAGGAGCAGGTGGGCATCGCCACCCTGCTCGATCCCTCGCGCATCGGCGTGGAGCTGGGGGAGACGTTCCAGTGGCACCCGGAACAGTCGACGAGCGCGCTGGTAGCGCACCATCCGGCGGCGCGCTACTTCGTGGTGCGGTAAGCGCTGCCGGGAACGGCGTGTCGTACAATGTCGTTCGAGCATCAGTGAGATGCCCGTGACGGAAGCGACCTACCGGCAGCTGGCGGCCGAGGACCTGGAGAGCGGCTGGGAACTCGTCTGCGGAAAGCCGCGGAGGAAGCCAGGAATGACCATGCGCCACAACTCGGTGTATCGCGTGCTGGCGTTCCTCCTGCAGCAGCAGCTCCCGATCGAGGAGTTCCAGGTTGCTCCGAACAGCGCACGGCTGCGGATGCCGAGCAGCACCTACTAAATCCCGGACCTGGTGGTGGTTCCCATCCGGACGATGGAGGGGCACTGGGACGAGTCCGGGGTCGAGACCTACGATGAGCCGCTTCCGCTGGTGGTCGAAGTCTGGTCGCCCTCGACGGGCGACTACGACGTGGAGACGAAGCTCCAGGACTACCAGGTGCGGGGCGACGCCGAGACCTGGCGGCTCGACACGTGCGACCGGTCGCTCACGGCGTGGGTGCGACAGGAGGACGGGAGCTACGCGACGGTTCGGCACACGGGCGGGCTGGTGCGGCCGGCGGCGCTGCCGGCGGTGGAGGTTGACCTCGCGCTCGTCTTCCGGCTGGCGCGACCGTAGCGGGCGGGGCGCCCGGCCGTTGCGGTACACTGTTCGCATGAAAGTCGCAGACCTGACCGTTGAGCAGCTGAAGCAGATCATCCGGGATGTCGTCGAAGAGGCGCTCTGGGAGCAGGAGCACGACCCTGACCGGGGCCTGGAGATGCGCCCGGAGTACGAGGAATTGATCCGCCAGGCGCTGGAGAACCCTGGCGAATTGATCCCAGCCGAAGAGGTCTGGCGCAGGGTCGGACGGCGCTGATGCCGCCGAGCGTTGTGTACGGCGACTCGGCCGAACGGTCGCTCCGCAAGATGGACCCTGCGCAGGCCAGGGTGATTCTTCAGCGCATCGACCGTCTGGCGGAAGAAACCGACAACGTTGATCACACAGCGCTCAAGGGCCGATTCCGCGGCTTGCTCAAGCTGCGCGTGGGTGATTACCGGGTGACCTACACCATCGAGCGGGAGGCGGGGACGCTGACGGTGCATCTCGTGGGCCACCGGAGCGAGATCTACGACATCACGACGGAAGGCGATGCCTGAGGTCCAGCTGATCGGCTGGTGCCTGGCACGGATGCCCGCGACCACTGAGGGTCACGCCTACCCTGGGGGACAGTAGCCGGGCTTCAGCAGCACATGCGGCGGACGATTTCGTACATCAGCTCGCAGCCCATGTTCAGGTTTTCGATCGCCAGGTACTCGTTGTTGCCGTGGAAGCCGGCACGTTCACCGGGGCTGAGGAGGCAGGGGATGAAGCCGTAGGCGGGGATGCCTTTCGCCCGGAGGAAACGGTTGTCGGTCCCGCCGATGGTCATTCCGGGGACGACGACAGCGTCCTCCATCGACTCCTTGATGACGGACTCGATCGTGCGGAAGAGCTCGGTGTCCCAGGGCACGGGCTCGGGCTCGCCCTGGTCCGGGCTGACGAGTTCGACCTGGATGCGGTCGTCGGCGATCTGTTCGCGGACCTGGCGGATCCAGTCGTCTTTCGTTTGGCCGGGAAGGAGGCGGCAGTCGATCGTCGCTTCGCTTTTCGCGGGGATGACGTTCGCCTTGATCCCCCAGCTGCCCATGGTGATGTTGAGGGTGTTGAGGAACTGGGCGTAGAGCTCGGGCGCCGAACGGATCCGCTCTTCGACGGCGGCGCGGTCCGAAAGAGGCAGAAAGAGGCCCGCTTCGCCGAGGCGTTCGAGGTAGGCCGTGGTCTCGGGCGTGAAGGTGACGCCACGGTCCCAATCGGCGAGGCGCGTGAGAGCACGGATCAGGTGCAGGGCGGAGTTATCGGCGTGAGGACGGCTGCCGTGCCCGGGCGTGCCAACCGCAGTGAGGCGGAGCCAGGCGATGTCCTTCTCGTTCGTCGCGACGCTGAAGAGCTTCGTCTCCTGGCGGCCGAAGCGGTTGGAGCCGCCACCGCCTTCGCTCAGTTCGAACTCGACGTCGACAACGTCGGGCCGGTGTTCGCAGAGCCACGCCATGCCCCACTCGCTGCCAGCTTCTTCGTCGGGGACGGCGCAGAAGACGATGTCGCGCTTGAGGGGGGCCTTCTGGCGGGCAAGGAGGAGGAAGGCCATGAGCTGCATGACGCCGCAGCCCTTCATATCGACGGCGCCCCGGCCGTAGACACGGCCCTCGCGGATGATGCCTTCGAAGGCAGGCATCTCCCAGTACTGGCTCTCAACAGGTACGACGTCGGTATGGTTGCAGAGCATGAGGGGCCGTTTCGAGCCATCGCCCTTGAGGGTGGCGACGAGGACTTCCCGGTTTGGGGCGGTCTCGATGTACTCGCAGGCGATGCCTTCGCGTTCGAGCAGCGAGCCGAGGTAACGGGCGGCGGGCTTTTCGTTCCCGGGCGGGTTGGAGGTATCGATCTGGAGATAGCGGACGAAGATCTCAAGGGCTTCATCGAAGATCTGTTGCCAGTTCATGGGCACGCCTCCTTGCCCTGCCGCGAGCACGTTGGGGCGCATCGTACGGGAGGGGCATCAGCCGATGCCAGCGGCTGTCAGCGGTTGGCTCAGCTCTCGTTGAGCTTGAGGCCGACGATCCCGATCACGATAAGCGCGACGGCGCCGAGCCGCCCGGCGTTCGATGGCTCGTGCAGGAAGAGCACGCCAACCAGAACCGTGGCAGCGGCGCCCAGTCCGGTCCAGACGGCGTAGGCGGTTCCAACCGGTAGCGTCCTCAGGGCAAGCGTGAGGAGGAGGAAGCTGCTGCCGCCGAAAACGGCGGCGCCACGGACGGCTAGAGCTTCGTGAAACCTTCGGAGTGCTTGAGGAAGACAGCGAAGGCGACTTCGAGGAGCCCGGCCGCCAGGACCATGATCCAAGCCATGACTGCGTTCTCACCTGGGGGACGGCGGTGGGCGTGAGGCCGTACCACCGGAGCGTGGCCCGGTGGAGCCCGGCCCGGGGCCGGGCTCCATCGGGAAGAGGACGGCTTAGTCGAACCCGAAGTCCGGCCCATCGTCGTCGCGGCGGCGCCCGCGGCCTGTCCGGCCGTAGCGCTCGTCGTTCCGGGGGTCGTCGTCGTCGTCATCATCGCGGTTCCGGTCCCGGCCGGGCGGGCCGGAACGCTCACTGATGCGGGGGTCGTCGTCGTGGCCACCGCCCGTGATGCGGGCGATGAGCCCGCGGATCCCCTTCCTCGGCGGTTGCTTTCCGTCAGGGCGCTGGCCGCGCCGATCGCGATCAAAGACATCGAAGATTTCGTCCAACATGAGTACACCTCCTGCGGTCCGGCAATGGACGTGCCCGGCCGCATCCAAAATGGATGGAGCCGGGGTCTCACCGCGCGAAGGCAACTTCGCTTGCAGGGCCGGCGTGTCTCCACGCGTATTGACGGCTGCTGCTGCGCCCGGGGTTGGGCGCCGGTTACTCCCCCTCGACTACCTGACCAACAATACACGATACTGCAAGCGTATGTCAAGAGGTTGGCTCTCTCCCGGCGCGAGCCCGTAGGATGCCACCAGCAGGAGGATTCGATGAATGTCCGTGGAGAACACACGTTCCCGGCAACCCGCGCGACTACCTTCGCGCTGCTGACGGACCCGGAGGTACTGCGGTCCGTGCTCCCGGGGTGCGAAGAATTCACGGAGGTGGGCGAGGGCGGCTACCGCGTCGTCCTCACGGTCAACCTCATCGCCTTCGCCGCGAAAGTGACGGGGGACGTGCAATTCTCCGAGATGACGGCGCCAGAATCGTATCGCGTGCGAGTGACGGGGAGTGGCTCCCTGGGCAGCCTGGATGTCGGTCTCCACATGAAGCTGGCCGAGGCCGGCGAGCGCACCGTCCTGGCCTACGACGTCGGGATCGAAGCCACCGGGGCGCTGGGAGCGATGGGCCCGCTGGTCCTCCAGCCGGCGGCAACCCTGATCCTCGGCCAGGTTATGGGAGCGCTGGAGAAGGAGATCGCGAAGCGCGCACCGGCCGGTTAACGGAGGCCGGCGCCAATCAGTCCTCCCGGGTGCTGTAGACTCGGGACGGCGCGCGCTCCCAGGGGGAGCCCGACCTACCTGTTGAGGGAACGATGACACACGAACTGCGGTACCTGGGCCGGACCGGGATCAAGGTCAGCAATATCTGCCTGGGCGCCATGATGTTCGGCGGAAAGACAGCGCCGGCGGATGCGTACGACATCATCGATAGCGCGATCGACGGCGGCGTGAACTTCATCGATACGGCGAACGTGTACAACGCCGGGCGGAGCGAGGAGGCGACGGGCGAAGCGCTCAAGCGCAACGGCAAGCGCCAGCAGATCGTGCTCGCGACGAAGGTCCACGGGAAGATGGGCGATGGCCCGAACGAGATGGGCAACTCTCGGCGGCACATCATCGAACAGTGTGAAGCGAGCCTGAGGCGGCTGCAGACGGACTACATCGACCTCTATCAGATCCACCGGCCGGACCCGCACATTCCGATCGACGAGACGCTGCGGGCGCTGGACGACCTGGTGCGGAGCGGGAAGGTGCGATACGTGGGGACGAGCACCTACGCCGCCTGGCAGCTGGTCGAGTCGCTCTGGGTTTCGAAAGAACTTGGGCTGAACCGTTTCGTGTGTGAGCAGCCCCCGTACCACATCCTGGACCGGCGAATCGAGCGGGAGTTGGTGCCGATGGCGCAAACGTACGGCTTCGGGATGATCCCATGGAGCCCGCTCGCCGGGGGCATGTTGACGGGCAAGTACCGGCGGGGTGAGCCGATGCCGGAGGATTCGCGCTGGGCGGCATACCAGGAGAACCCGGTGATGCGGCGGCGCTTCAACGAACAGGTGTTTGACGCGGTGGAGGCGCTGGAGCCGATCGCGGCGGAGAAGGGCTGCACGATGTCGCAGTTCGCGCTGGCCTGGTGCATGCAGCAGCCGGGGATTACGAGCCCGATCATCGGCCCAAGAACTATGGACCAGCTAACGGACAACCTGGCGGCGTTTGCCGTGGAGATCACGGAGGCCGACCGCAAGGCCGTGGACAAAGTGGTTCGGCCGGGGACCCACATTACGCCGTATTACGAAGCGGAATTTGGGCCTCATCCGCACCGCGTGTAGTGAGGCCGTGTGTGAACTAGTTCACACAGCGCGCTCCAATGAGCGATCCGTCTCACACAAAGGGCGACATGGGGCACTATATTGAGTGAGCGGAACACGACTCAGCGCCCCTGGTCGCGCTCCGCACCTGTGCACTGAACGGCGAACCCGGGCAACACAGGTGCGGAGTTAGCCGGACCCCTTTCGGTTCCGATCCCCAGCCCCGAACGCCAACGGTTGCTACGCTAGCCAGGCTTTGTCTGCATCTCTCCAACCGGGCCTGGCGCGCAACGTTCCGCTCTACTTCCTCTTCAATTTCCTGCGGGATTTCCAGATCTGGATCCCGGTCTGGGTCGTTTTTCTCATCCTGGAGCAGGGATTCAGCCTGACGGAAGTGACGACCGCGGATGCTTGCTTCCTCGTCGGAATCGTCGTGCTGGAAGTGCCGACGGGCGCGGTGGCGGACCGCTGGGGCCGATCGCGGTCGGTGGGGCTTGGGGCGCTGCTGCTGGCGGTGGCGATCGGGATCTTCGCGCTTACGACGTCGTTCGCCATCCTCCTCGCCTCGTTCCTCACCTGGTCGCTGGCGCACGCGTTGATGTCCGGGGCGGACCTCGCGCTGCTGTACGACTCGCTCAAGGGGCTGGGCAGGGAACGCGACTACGAACGATTCGCGGGGATTGGCGGGGCGCTGGCCTGGGCGGGAGCGGCGCTCGGGACGCTCTTCGGTGGCCCCGTCGCGGCATGGCTGGGCACCGAGGCGACGATCTGGGCGGGTGTGGTCACAACGGCGCTGGCGGCTGGGGTGGCCTTCGCGATGGTCGAACCTTCGCGGGATCTTCCCGAGAAGCCGGTGAGCGTTCTCCAGAACGTCCGAATCGCGGCCCGCGCTATCACGCGGGACGCGGGCATGCGGTGGATGGTGTTGCTTTCGGCGGGTGTTATGGCGACGGTGGGCAGCTCGATGTACCTGGTGCAGCCGTACCTGTTGGCGAACGGTGTGGAGGTGGGCATCGTGTTTTCGCTGTTGCAGGTGCCGCAACTGCTGGGTGGGATGGCTGGTTCGCTCCTGGCCTACCGGGTGGCGCGAATGTTGGGCGAACCGCGGGCGCTGGTGGTCTGCGGGGCGATCGGCGTAGGGGCATACGCGGGCGCGGCGGCGGTGACGACGCTCGGGGGCTTCGTCTTCATCCCGATCTTCGCTCTGTTCGAGGCGCTCACGCTGCCAGTGTCTTCGGGCTACATCAACCGGCGGGTGGAATCGGCGCAGCGGGCGACGGTTCTTTCGATGCACTCATTCGTGTCAAGCGTGATGCGGGCGCCGCTTGCCGTGGCAACGGGCATGGCGGCGGACGGACAGAGCCCACGCTGGGCGTTCGGGATGCTTGGCGTGGTGCTACTGGCGGTGGTGCTGGCAGGAATGCTGACGTGGCAGCGTGGGGAGCGCGGCGGGCCGGCTCTGCTCGCGGCGGACGGATCTCCCTGAGGTTCTCGCCGGAACGGAGACGAGTGTTCGTCGGGCCGCGATGAGCGCCGTTTCCCGGGTGGAAGAATCGGCCTACTAGTCGTCCTTGGAGTCATCTCCGCCGGCGGAACCTAGCGGGGTTTGTCCTACTCGAGCGGTCGGATTGGCGTCGTCATCGTCATTGTCATCGTCGCCGCCAGAGCTGGAACCGGACCCGTCGCTGTCGCCGGAGCCGTCCGGACCGCTGCCGTCATCCGACCCGCTGCCGCTGTTGGAGCCGCTCCCGCTGTTCGAGCCAGAGCCGCTGTTGGAGCCGCTGCCGCTATTGGAGCCAGAACCGTCGTCCTCATCGTCGCTGCCGGAGGGACCAGGGGTACTGGTTGGGCCGCTGTTGGACGAATCATCGTCATCGGAGGAATCGGAGCCGCTATGGGAGCTGGAGCCCGATCCGGAGGAGCCCCGGTTGTTTTCGCCATCGTCATCGTCGCTGTCGGGTGTAGAGGTGGCGGAAGGCGTGGCGCCGTCGTCATCGTCGTCGTCGGTGGAAGAGGAAGCGGAGGGAGAGCCATCCGGGCTGGCGGTTGGGGAACCGGAATCGGCGGAGTTCTGGCTGGCGCTCTCCGGGGTCGTGCTTTGTGGGGCATCGTCGTTTGTGCTGTTGAGGACGCCGACGCGTTCACCGACGCTGCGAATGGCGTTTACGGGGGCCTGCATCGGCTGGTTGTCGATCATGGCGCCAACGGCGCTGACGGCGGCGAGCGGTGCAATGATGCCGGCGGACACGGCGGCGATGCGGCCAACGAGACTGCCACGGTTCGAGACGGGCCCCGCGGCGGCGAGAGCGGCGAACATCTTTTCGCGAGCCTCGCGGATACCTTCAGCGGAGGGGCGGGCGTTCGCCAGGTTGGCGAATAGCGCGGCGGCGCCGGCTTCGAGCACCGGATCCGGTTCGTAGTTCCCTTCTCTCCCAAACATCCTCGTCAGTTCCCTTCCCCAATGATCCCATCGTCGATGATCTTCTTCAGCCGGGCCAGTGCCCGGTGCTGAAGCGACTTGACGGCGCCCGTCGTTCTGCCTGTGAGCTTCGCCACTTCTTCGAGGTGGTAACCCTCGACGAAGCGAAGCTGGATGACCTGCCGCTGGTCCTCGGTGAGGTGGACCAGCGCATCCAGGGCCACCGTGAGGTTGGCCTCTGGCCCTTCGGTTGTCGGCTCGATGGCGGTCCCTACCTCGCGCCGCACCTTCCGGAACCAGTCAAGCGACCGGTGCCGGGCAATGCTGAGCAGCCAGGCGGTAATCGGCCTGCCCCGTTCGCGGTAGCGCCCGATCCCTTCTATCGCTTCGACGAACGCCTGGGAGGCGATGTCTTCAGCGAGGGCTCGTTCGCCAACGCGTGAGAGCACGAAGCGGAAAACAACGGCGTAGTCACGCTCAAACAGCTGCGACCAAGCACCGGGTTCTCGGCGCTTCAAGCGTTCGAGATCGATGTCTGTCGAGGCTGCCGTAGCCGCTAGGCCTGTCGCCGCGGACAGGGTCACTGTCGCCTCCGTGCCCATACACACATCTAGCGTGGGGGCACCTGGAAAAGATACGGCCGAGGCGCGCCTTCTTCGGGGAACAGAGTTGGCGGCCAGAGACGCGGGCATTCTTGCCCAGGTTCAGCCTAACAGGAGGACGATCGGAATCAAGGGACCAATGGTCGTAAGCCAGTCGGTTCTCCGTGAGCGTTCGGTTCGATGGAGGGGAAGGCCCCGTCGCCGTGAAACGGAAGAGGAGGATTCGGCGGGACGGCGCCGTTCTAACGCCGTGCCTCGCGCCGAACGACCCATCCGCCGGCGACGGCGAAGCCGATCGAAGCCGCTCCGAGCGCGATCCCGAGCGCTCCGAGCCAGACGACGCCGCCCCGGCCCGAGGACGCGCCCGGCTGCGCGACTTCCTGGGAAGCGGGCGCCGGCGGCGGTGGCGCGCCGGGGGATGCATCGGAAGCAAGGACGACGACTTCGCCTCGCATGCCTTCGTGGAAGATGCACTCGTACGGGAACGTTCCGGGCTTTTCGAAGACGAAGCTCCAGCTTTCACCTGGTTTCTTCACGGTGCTATCGAAGACGGCAAACGGCGAGGTTGCCGTGTGGGGCGCTGTGCTCGTGTTCGTCCAGGTGACCTGCGCCCCGGCAGGAACAGACACGGCCCGCGGGGCGTAGTGGAAGTCCATCATCTCGACGGTGGCGTCGCCGCTGGCCGAGGCCCCACTGCCGGAGGCGCGCTCCGAGATGGCCCCCGCGGCGGCGAAGACGAGGAAGACGAGGATCGCAACCCGTGGCGAGGCCCGTAGGACAGCCAAGACGAGACCTCCCGGCAGAATCGATCTATCCATGTTCGAGTGTTTCCCGGCCACGTTCGAGGGCCACTCGGCCCTGAATTCGGCGCGGCTCGTCGCCAGTCTCACGTTCGTCGACTATCACAGGGCCGGGCGGACGATGGTAGGCTCTGCGCCGGAGGTGAGTGATGACCGCAGCGGAGATGTATCGGGCGCGCGACGCCGCCGTTCGCGCACAGGCGGCGCGGCTCCAGGAAGCACAGGCCGGCCCCTCGCTCTGGGACCGGATGGCGCCCCAATTCCGGCTCGACCCGCTGCGGGCGCTCGACCCTAACCTGGAAGGATTGGCGGCGTTTGTCGCCGACGGGGATACGATCGTGGACGTTGGTGGTGGGGCCGGGCGGGTGAGCCTGCCGTTCGCCGCTCGGGCCGCCGAGATCATCAACGTCGAGCCATCGCCGGGGATGGTCACGCAGTTCCAGGAGTCGGCCGCGGGCGCGGGGATCGGCAACGCTCGCGCGGTGACGGCGGACTGGATGGCGGACCATGGTGTCGAAGGAGACGTGACGTTCGTTTTCAACGTGACCTACTTCGTTGGAGAGATCGTCCCGTTCATCGAGAAGCTGGTGTCGGCATCGCGGCGGCGGGTGGTGATTGGGGTGTGGAGCGTGCCACCGCCTGACCAATCGGCGACGCTCTTCGAAGTGATCCACGGTGAGGCACAGGAGCGCGTTCCGGGGCATCGAGAGCTGCTGCCGGTGCTCTGGGAGATGGGGATTCTGCCGGAGATCCGGGTGTTGCCATCGGCGTTTCGCAATCGCGTGCCGACGCCAGCGACGAAGGATGAGACGGTACGGGCGTGGGCGGAGCAATCACGCGCACGGGACGTGGCGCGGGCGGCCGAGCGAATAGCGGGGGCCTTCGAGCGGCTGTTTGTGGAGGGAGAAGATGGCTTCCGTCCGACGTTCCGGCCGGACGCTCGGGAGATGCTGATCACGTGGGAGCCCGAACGAAGGTAGCAGGCCCTCACCCTGCCCCTCTCCCACGGCGGTGGGCGAGGGGTTCTTTCCAAGTCCGGAGAACTTCCAACAGGCAACGTTGTTGGGGCGTTGGCCGTTCATTCCAGGAGGGCGAAGAGCCGTTCCCTGCCGAGCATCTCGGCGGCGCAACGGCGGGGAACGGCGGATTCGTCCAGATCCAGGCGAGTCGCAACCAGAAGCCCGGAAGCAGCGCGACGGATTCAGGCGACGAGTTCGACGGTGTCGATGACTTCCGGGGCCGCCTTCAGCGTCTTGTGAACGGGACAGCGGGCGGCGACGGAGAGGAGTTCGTCGCGCTGGGCTTCGGTGAGGGGGCCGCGAAGGACGATCCGACGGCGGAGAACCTCGATCCGGCCGTCCTCCTTCTCCTGGCAATCTTCGCAATCGGCGGCGTGGAGCCGTTCGTGTTCGACTTCGACGGCGACTTCGTGGAGGGGGATGCCCTTCCGGCGGGCGTAAATCTGGAGGGTCATTGCGGTGCAGGCGCCGAGGGCGGCGCCAAGGAGTTCGTAGGGCGTTGGGCCAAGGTCGTTACCGCCGTCGCTGGCTGGCTCATCGGCGACCCAGCCGTGGACGCCGCTGGTGATGAGCTGGGTGTGGGTGTAATCGGCGAGTGACTGAACGATGAGAACGGCCATAAGGGAGCCTCCGGTTGTGAATCTTCGGATTGCAGCATGGGGCCGGGGAGAAACCTAGTCATTTCCCCTATTTCGTTCATTGGTGTGGGCGGGTTATCATTTGAGACGACCGGTGCGCGGGCAGGCTTACCCCGCCATTCGGCAGTGCTCGAACCCTCGACTCTGGCACTGCACTGCCCGCGCACCGGCGCCCACCACACGCTTTGTCCGGCAGCTCCCGTAGGTGATTCCGCGCCCAACATTAGGGGAGGACGCGCGGGATTTTTCCGTAGGTTTACTCATGTCGGGCGGTATTTGGACATTGCCACTCTAGCATCAAGCCCGTGGCGGGGCTGGAGGTGCCTGGATGGCGCTCGGCTCCCTGGTTGTACGGATAACGAGTATCGCCGCCGCGGCGGCGCTGCTCTTCAGTGTGTGGGCGATGGTTGGGCCGGAGGCGGCTGTTGCCCAGGGACCCTGCGCCGCGACAGCAACCGCGTTCGACGTGGAAGAGCAGGCTTTCGTGGCGGCTCTGAACGATTACCGGGCAGACCGCGGCCTGGCGCCGCTCATCCCGACGATCACGCTCCGCCGTTCTGCCCTGTGGCACGCCGGTGACATGGCGCAGAGGGACTACTTCGCGCACAACGACAGCATCGGCAGGGACCCATCCACGCGGGCGATGGATTGTGGTTACCCCACATACGTGGCGCAGAACATCGCGGCGGGCACAGTTCGGGATACGGGCGTGGCGGCGCTGGAGCTGTTTCTCTCTTCGCCACCGCATGTGGTGACGCTGAGCGACCCGAACGCCCGATACATCGGCGTCGCCCGCGCGTTCTCGGCGGCATCGAAGTACAGCTGGTACTGGGTATCGGACTTTGGCGCGGTAGCGGACCCGGCGGGGGCAATGCCGACGCGAGCGGCTCCCGAAGCGGAAGCGGCCACGGGTTCGCCAGTGGCGCCGTTGCGGCTGACGAGCGGCTGGAACCTGGTGACGTGGACTGGCGCGGAACTGAGCGTGGCGGAGCTTTTCTCGTCTACCCTGGTGCGGGCGGTCTACACCTACGAACCATCCTCGGGGGTGTGGGGCCACGCTTCGGAAGGCGCACCGGCGTACGTGAACACGATCCGGGCACTGGTGCCCGGCGCTGTCTACTGGTTGGTGATGGACTAAGGCATTCGCGCTCGATCCAGGCTCAGGTGGCCATGGTCGTCCAGGGTTCGGCGGGAGCTACTGCTGTTGCTGACCGACGTGCATGGTGAGCGACGACACCTGCCGCTGGTCGGTCGCGCCGACGATGACGCCACGGACAGGGCGGACATCATCGTAGTCCCGGCCATGGCCGACGACGACGTAGCGTTCATCGGTGTACTCACCTGAGGTCGGGTCGAGCCCGATCCAGCCGGCCCCGTGACGGTAGACCTCGACCCAGGCGTGCATGGCTTCGGCGGTGACGCTGAGTGCCCCAGCTTCGGCGTTGAAGAGGTAGCCGCTGGTGTAGCGCGCGCACCATCCCCAGCTGCGGAGGAGGGAGAGGAAGACGTGGGCGAAATCCTGGCAGACACCGGTGCCCTGGGCGATGACGGCTTCGATCGGCGTGCCGGCGTCGGTGGCGCCAACCTGGTAGACGAAGCGCTGGGGAAAGAACTGGAGGGCGGAATCGACGGCCTGCCAGGCGCCGCCTTCGAAGCCGATGTGCCAGCCGAGGGGGATAACCGCATCGCGGCGAACGCGGGCGCTATCGGCGCGGTAAAGCTCCCACTCACGGGCACTCGGGGGGACGTCGGCTTCGCCGAAGACGGTCTCGACGGCGGACTGCACTTCGAAGACGGCGTCTTCGTGGAGGCCCGCTATCTCAACGAGATCAACCTGCGTGGCCCAACCATCGCGGTAGGTGGAGACGACGCGGCCGGGAGACGCCGTTAGTGATGTCGAGAGGACGTTGAGGCCGGGCCGGGAGGTTGGCTGGAGGCGGAGCGCGGTGACGCCACCGAGGACGGCCGGGGTGTAGTGGTAGGCGGTGCGATATGTGAGATCAAGCCGCACTAGAACCCGACCAGAAGAACGCGTTGGCGACGGCGGTATTCACGCCGGCAAGGGTACGGCGCGCTTCCACAAGGAACTCGTGGAGGCCGATCGTGACGAGGGAATCGACGGTCTCGTACTGCAGCCTGTTGCGAAGGTCGGTGACGTGTCGAAGCGAGGCGTTGCGGGCGGGGCGCTCGGCGCCGGCGGTGGCGTGATCGAGGCTGGCGAGCAGCGATTCGACGCTGAAACGGAGCGAGCGAGGGAACTCGATGCCGAGGAGGAGGAACTCGACGATGGCGTTCGGTTCGAGTCCGGCGGCGTGGGTGCGGCGGAACGCTTCGTAGCCGGAAACGCTGCGGAGGAGGGCCCCCCACTGATGGCGGTCCAGCGCGCCGCCCACTTCGTCCCTGGAATCGAGGAGGAGGTGATACTTGGAATCAACGATGCGGGTGACCATGTCGGAGCGTTCGAGATAGAGCCCGCTTTGGAGCCAGTACCAGCCCTCGTCGTGGAGGGCGGTGGAGTTGGCGGTGCCGTGGAAGAGTTGCGAGCCCTGGCGGACTTCGTCGCAGAATTCGTAGAGCCCATCGGCGAGGATGAGCTGGAGGTTGCGGCGCGAGGTGGCGTGATACAGGCGGTTGACGGCTACCCAGGTTTCGCTGGAGAGGAAATCGCGGACGCCGCGGGCGTTGTCGCGGGCGGAGGAGAGTACTGAGGCTATAGAGGAGGCGTTCTTACGGTCGACGGTGAGGAACTCGATCACATCGATTTCGGAGTAGCCTTCGTGGCTTTCTTCGTAGAGCTGTTGGAGGCCGAGGGAGGCGACGACGGCCTGCCAGGTGTTGATTGCACCGGCGACTTCCGTTCCTTGCGGCTCGAGGCGACCGTGAAAGGTGACATCAAGCAGGCGCGCGGTATTCTCGGCGCGCTCGATATAGCGGCCGAGCCAGAAGAGCGATTCGGCGACGCGGCTAAGAAGGGCCATGCATGACCCACGTATCTTTGCTACCACCGCCCTGGGAGGAGTTGACGATGAAGGAGCCTTCCTGGAGGGCGACGCGGGTGAGGCCGCCGGGAAGCACCCAGGGCTCACGGCCATCGAAGATGGTGAAGGGCCGCAGATCGACTCGTCGCGGGACGTACTCGCCGTCGATGATGGTGGGGCTGGTGGAGAGCCGGATGAGGGGCTGGCCGATGAAGCCGGCGGGGTCACTGACGATCGCCGCCCTTCGTTCGTCAAGCACGCGGTCGTCGCTGGTGGGTCCGATTATCACGCCGTAGCCGCCCGAGGCATTGGTGGGCTTGGTCACGAGTTCGGAGAGATGGGCGAGGATGTACTCGCGGTCTTTCTCATCGACGGCACGATAGGTTGGAACGTTTGGGATAATCGGCTCCTCGCCCAGGTAGAAACGGATCATCTCCGGGACGAAGGGGTAGATCGACTTATCGTCAGCGATGCCAGTTCCGAGGGCGTTGATGAGCGATGCCTTGCCGGTGCGGTAGACATCGAGGAGCCCGGCCACGCCGAGCGCGGAGCCGGGATTGAAGTTGAGGGGATCGAGGAAGTCGTCATCGACGCGGCGGTAGATGGCGCCGACCGGAGCGGGGCCCCTTGTGGTCTTCATCACAACCCGACCGTCACGGATCGCGAGGTCTCGCCCTTCGACGAGTTGGACGCCCATCTGCTTGGCGAGGAAGGTGTGTTCGAAGTAAGCGGAGTTGAAGACGCCGGGGGTGAGGACGACGACGGGGTCATCTCCGGAGCAGTAGCGGATCGCGTCGTGCAGGTGGTTCGCGTAGTCGGCGACGGTGCGGATGCCGCTGGTGCTGAAGATGCGGCTGAGGGCGCGCATGCTCATCTGGCGGTTCTGGAGGACGTAGGAGACGCCGCTGGGTGTCCTGGTGTTGTCTTCGAGGACGTAGATGGTGCCATCGCTATCGCGAACGAGGTCTATCCCGGAGATGTGGATCCAGGCGCCCATGGGCGGAGTGAAGCCCTGGCAGGCGGGCTGGTAGTTCGGAGATTCGAAGACGGCGGCGGCGGGAACGAGCCCCGCGTCGATAATCCGGCCTTCGTTGTAGACGTCCTGGACGAAAGCGTTGAGGGCGAGGAGGCGCTGCTTGAGACCGGCCTCGATGCGGGCCCATTCGCGGCTATCGATGACGCGCGGCACAAGGTCGAAGGGGAAGATACGTTCGACGCCCTCGGACTCGTTGTAGACGGTGAAGGTGATGCCGAGGTTGAGGAAGGCGACTTCGGCGCGGCGCTGGGCATCGGCGATGTCGCCGTGATCGAGGGCATCGAGGGCGGCGACGACCTGTTCGCAGTGTGGGCGGGGCACGCCGGGGGCGGCGAACATCTCATCGAAGCCGCCGGAGAATTCGTAGCGTTGCCGGATACCGCGCATAGGAGGGAACGCTAACGAAGGAATATTTCGGACGCGTTTCAGAATCTGGGCATCTGTGTGAAGGGAGCCGCGAGGGGAAGGCGGATTGAGCGCAATACGGAGTGGTGATAGGGTTGCAAGTTGCGCCGGAGTCCGCCTCGACCTGTTTCGGGGAATCCCATCGCCGGCTGTTGGAGATCCATGAGGGAGTATGAACTGACGGTGGTCTATGACCTCGCCGTCGCCGAAGCGGGAGGCCCAGACGCGGCCGTCCAGCTGCTAACGAAAGCCATCGAAGCGCGCGCCGGCCGGTTCTTGAAGGCCGACCACTGGGGCCGCAGGCGGATGGCCTACCCGATCGGCCCTGCGATCGATGGCGATTACGTCATCTCGCGGGTAGAGCTGGAGCCGAGCGCGGTGAGCGCCCTGGAAGCGGCGTTCCGCATTGACGAAAAAGTCTACCGGCACCTCATCGTGCGGGCGGATGAACTTCCACCGCCGCCCGTGCCCCGTGAGCCCCGGCGGCAGCCGGAAATGGCCGGAGCACCAGCGGCAGCCGAGCCGGTAGCCGCACCAGCGGTGGCGGAGCCGGAAGTCGCAGCCGAGCCGGTAGCGGCGGCCGAACCAGCGGTGACGGCCGAGGCCGCGGTCGAGCCGGTAGCGGCGGAAGCGGCAGCACCCGCAGCGGAGATTGCGGCAGCACCCGAATCCGCGCCCGAACCAGCCGCCGCCGAAGAAGCGCCGGCCGGGACGAACGCGGCAGCCGCCGAGTAACAGGGAGAGCACCCATTGGCCAGCTTGAACAAGGTCATGCTCATCGGAAACGCCGGCCGCGATGCGGAGCTGCGATACCTCGCGAACGGGACGGCCCAGGCCCAATTCAGCCTGGCCGTGAACCGCAGCTACCGCGGGCCGGATAACGAGTGGAAAGAAGAGACGGAGTGGTTCAACATCGTCGCCTGGGCTGCCCTGGCGGAACGGTTGAGCCAGAACGTGACGAAGGGCAAGCAGGTCTACGTTGAAGGCCGGCTGCAGACGCGCACCTGGGATGATGACCAGGGCGTGAAGCATTATCGCACGGAAGTCATCGCGAACTCTGTGCTCCAGCTTGGCAGCCGCGAGGCGCCGGGCGGCGGAGCAGCGGGTGGCGGGGGCTCGGGCTGGGGCGACGAAGCGGCTGGCGCTCCCCCGGCTCGCGGCGGCGGCGGCCGGACCTTCGGTGGAGCGCGTTCCGGCGGTGGTGGCTTCCAGGGTGGGGCTGCCGGCGGCGAAACGGACCCCGACGACCTGCCGTTCGAATAAACACACCACGGCCGCCCCCGGCGGCCGTCGCAGCCCGGATGGGCAATGAAGGAGAAGAGACTGTGACATCGGAAGAGCGATCGGAGCGATCGGAACGCCCGGACAGGGGCGAAGGGGGCGACCGCCCGGCGCGGCCGCCACGGCGCTTTGGCGGCGGACGGCGGAAGGTTTGCCGGTTCTGCGCGGACCATATTCCCGGGATCGACTACAAGGACGTGCAACGCCTTCGGATGTACGTGAGCGAGCGCGGCAAGATTGAGCCGCGGCGGAAGACGGGCACCTGCATGAAGCACCAGCGGCTTGTGGCGACGGCCGTGAAGCGCGCCCGCCACCTGGCGCTCCTGCCGTACACGCTCGAACACGTGCGGAAGACGAGCGTCTTCCCCACGCGCGGTTAGCCCGCCCGGATGGCACGCCGAGAACGAACCACCGCGCTTCCGCGGCCGCGGCCGCGGAAGGCGGGCACGAGCGAGCGGCGCCTGTTCGGCGTTGTTTCGAACGACCGTCTCCAGCGCTTTGGGATCATCGGCGGGGCGCTGGTACTGCTGCTGGTGATCGTCGGTGTGCTCGCCTATCGCGTTTACGATGAGCGCGTGGGCCGGCCGGGGAGCACGATCCTTTCCGTGAACGGCCAGGAGTTCTCCCTGGGCTACTACGCTGACCGCCTCGGCCCCTTCCTGCGGGCGAATTCCGGCTCTGGTGTTTCGACAACGATTCTCGAAGAGCAGCTCTTGAACAAGATGGAAGAGGAAGCGGTGGCGCTGGACCTGGCGCGGGAGAAGGGCATCGCCCTGGGCCGCGCGGAAGTTGAGGCGTTCATCGCCAGCCAACTCGGGGTAGAGCCGAACGCGCCTTCGTTCGACACGCTCTATCGCAATCAGCTCCGGACGCTGGCGATGAGCGATTCCAACTACCGCCGCCTGAAGCAGGCGGAGCTGGCGACCGCGAAGCTGTTGGAAGCGGAAAAGGCGGCCGTGGGCGATTCCGGCGAGCAGCTGACGTTGCGGACGATCATCGTAGCGGCGGAAGAGGACGGGAACCTGCTGAAGGTCCGTATCCAGGCCGGCGAGGACATGGGAACGCTCGCGCAAACGGCCTCGCTGGACCTGGAATCGCGGCAACAAGACGGCCTGATGCTACCGGAACCGATCGAGTTGTTGCCCGAGAATGTACGGAACGCGGCGGAGGACCAGGCCGTCGGTGCCTTCCTCGGCCCGGTAGATGTTCAGGGAAACTGGTGGATCTTCCGGATCGACAAGCGGGAGCCATCCGACTTCAGCGAATCGCAAAAGGAGCAGCTTTCACAGGTGCGGCTGGGTGAACGCGTGGAACAACGCCGCGAAGAGCTCCGAGCGGCAGGGAAGATCAAGCGTAACCTCGATGCGAGCGACGTGAAGTGGGCCGAGAAGCGCGTAAGCTAGCTATCGTGAACCGTGAAATTGGCGTTGGACTGATCGGCCTGGGAAACGTTGGCGGCGGCGTGGCGCGGGCACTGATCGAGCGTGGTGACTACTTCGCCCGGCAAGTTGGGGCGCAGCTCGTGGTACGCCGGGCGGCGGTACGAGACCTTTCGAAGCCGCGGGCTGTAGAGCTACCCCCGGGTGTGTTGACGACGAATGTGCAAGAGGTGCTTTCCGACCCGGAGATCGACATCGTCGTCGAGGTGATCGGGGGGGAAGAGCCGGCGGAAAGCTACATCCGGGCGGCGCTGGCGGCGGGCAAACACGTGGTGACGGCGAACAAGGAGCTCATCGCCAAGCGCGGGCCCGAGCTGCTGGCGGAAGCGCATGGGCGCGGCCTGGATATCATGTTCGAGGCGAGCGTGGGCGGCGGCATTCCCCTGATCGCTCCGCTCCGGCGGGACCTGCTGGCGAACCGGATCACCTCGATCCGGGCGATCATCAACGGCACGACGAACTACATCCTGACGAGCATGACGGCGGAGGGGACGGCCTACGGCGAAGCGCTGGCGGCGGCACAACAGCTGGGCTACGCGGAGCCGGACCCCACGAACGACGTGGAGGGCTTCGACGCGGCGTACAAACTGGCGATCGTGGCGAGCCTTGGCTTCCGCACGCGGGTGCGGCCGGCTGACATCCACACCGAAGGCATCAGCCATCTTTCCGTCTCGGACTTCCGCTACGCGGCGGAGCTGGGGTATGTGATCAAGCTGCTGGCAATCGCCGAAATGACGGATGGAGGGGTGATCGCGCGAGTGGCGCCTGTCTTCCTACCCCAGGCGGAGCCGCTGGCGAAGGTGGATGGCGTGTATAACGCCGTCCAGATCGTGGGTGATCTGACGGGAACGGTGCTGTTCCAGGGGCGCGGGGCGGGGGCCGACCCCAGCGCGTCCGCGGTGGTCGCGGACATCCTGGATCTGAGCCAGGCGATCGTCCTTGGGAACCGGGAACGGAAGTACTGGGCGCCGGAGGGAGACATCCCGGTGCTCGGCCTCGGGGGCCTGGAGACGCGGTACTACCTGCGGATTACGGTGACGGACAAGCCGGGCGTACTCGCCCAGATAGCGCAAACGCTTGGCGCGCACGCGGTGAGCATTGCGGCGGTGAGCCAGAAGGAGGCGGACTCGGACTCCCAGACAGCGGAGCTGGTGGTGATGACGCACCGGGCGCGGGAATCGGCGATGCAGGCGGCGCTGACGGAGATCGCCGGGCTCCCGGTGGTGGCCAGCGTGGGCAGCTTCTTGCGAGTAGAAGGCTAGGCGTGGCGAGCGAAACGCAGGCCGAGGCGATCACGGAGATGCTCCACTGGCTGGAGCAACAGCTTCGTGAAGGGCGCGATATGCAGGCGAAATCGAACATCGAGATCGACCAGCTGCGTCGGCAGGTGTTCGACCTGAGCGCGGACCTGACGAAGGCCGAGCAAGGGCTGCGGGAAGTCGAACCGAAGTTCACGCCGTTCCGGGGAATCCCGGAGAAGATGCGCTCCCTGGACGAAGGCACGGAGCACATTCGCCAGCAGGTGCTGGCCCACAAGACGGAGATCGACAACGCGCTGCGGATCATCCGGGCGGAAGCGCAGAGCGACCGTGGAGAAAGGTCCGAAGCGTTCAAGCGGATAGAGGCTGCGGGTGGCCAGCTGAGCCGCCTACTTGCTGACCTTTCGCAGGTACAGGCGCAGGCTTCGCAGGTCTCCCAGGTCACGGCATCACTTATCGAACGGCAGCGCGAAGTAGAAGCGCGGGTGGAGCAGTACAGCCTGCGGCTCGACCGCACGATCGAAGTGAACCGGGACCTTGAAGAGCGGGTGAAGGAAGTGGTGACTGCGGACCTCGAAGACCGTTTCGAGGTCGTGTTCGAACGCCTTCAGCTGGTCGGCGAGATGGTCAAGCGGAACGAGGCGATGATTGCGGCGGCGACGGCCGAACAAACGCTCCGCGAAGAGGTGCTCGACGCGCTGGGAATCGTGCGGGACCAGCAGGGCCGGGTTGAGGCACGGCTGAGCGCGCTCGAAGAGGTCTCGGACCGGGCGCTGACGGAGATCGACAAGTTCCACGGCGAGATCGCCCTGGTTGAAGGACGGCACGCTGGCCTGGGCGAACGGGTGGCGGGCATGCGCCGGGACGTCGCGGAGGTAGTGGACCATGTCCGGGAAGAGTTCGCGAAGTACAACCAGCTGACGGAGAAGCAGCGGCGGAAGCAGATTCAGACGCTGGAGCAGGAGTTGCGCGAAATGAAGTTCCATTCGTTCCGGCCGCCGGAGGAACCATGAGCGCGGCCGTGCCGCGGGGCGTGCTGTACCGCTGGGGCGCGGTTCTCCCGCTGACGGAACAAACGCCGCTGATCAGCCTGGGCGAGGGCGATACACCGCTGGTTCGCTCGGTGGCGCTGGCGGCGCTGTGCGGGCTGGACGAACTGTGGTTCAAGCTGGAGATGTGCAACCCCACCGGATCGTTCAAGGACCGAGGGATGGTGATGGCCGTGGCGAAGGCCGTAGAGGATGGCGCCACGGCGATTATGTGCGCGAGCACGGGGAACACGAGCGCGAGCGCGGCGGCCTACGCGGCCCGTTGCGGCATCGCCAGCTACGTCCTGGTTCCGGGCGGGAAGGTGGCGGCGGGGAAGCTGGCCCAGGCGATCGCCTTCGGGACGCGCATTATTGAAGTGGCCGGGAACTTCGACGAAGCGCTGCAGGCGGCGCGAGAGTTGACGGCGAAGCACCCGGTGGCGCTGGTGAATTCGGTGAACCCTTTCCGGATCGAGGGCCAGAAGACGGCCGCCTACGAGATCTGCGCGGAGCTTGGGGACGCGCCGGACATCCTGGCGATTCCCGTAGGCAACGCTGGCAACATCACGGCCTACTGGAAGGGCTTCGGCGAATGCGCCGAGCGGGGGCTGGCGACGCTCCATCCGAAGATGTTCGGCTTCCAGGCAGCCGGGGCGGCGCCGATTGTGCTGGGAAGGCCGATCGCGGAACCTCACACGGTGGCGACGGCGATCCGGATAGGCAACCCGGCGAGTTGGACGGGAGCGACGTCTGCGCGGGACGAGAGCGGCGGCCTGATCGAAGCCGTCGAAGATGAGGAGATTCTGGAGGCCTACGGGCTGCTGGCCAGTAAGGAAGGGCTGTTCTGCGAGCCGGCGAGTGCGGCCTCCGTTGCCGGGCTGCTGAAACTCGGGCGCGCAGGCCGGATCCGGGGAGGGCGCGCCGTTGCCATCCTCACGGGGAACGGCCTCAAGGACCCGGACACCGCAGCCGCTCACTATCGCCCCGATGTCGTGAAGGCGGACGCGACGCTGGAGAGCGTGGAGCGGGCCCTGGGCTGGTAGGCGCTTACGCGCGGGCGGACCGGGAGCGATCAGCCGCCGTAGTTGACGCCGCACTCTTTCAGGGTCAGGGCGTCCGCCTGATGATTCACGCCCGCCTCGATCACTTTGCCGATGACGATGGCGTGGTCACCCTCGCTGACGATGGAAACGAGTTCGCACTCCCACCACGCAGGCGCGTCGACGAAGATCGGACAGCCGGTAGCCCCGGTAACGTAGGCGTAGCTACCGAGCGTGTTGTTCTCGGGCTCGACGTGCTTGAAGAAGGCGAAGGCCATCTCCTTCTGGCCAGCGCCGAGAACGCTGACGGCGAACTGCTTGTCTGCCCTTATGCGGTCGAGGGTTGCCGTGCCTTCCTTGACACCGACAACGACGAGGGGCGGTGCGAAAGACGCCTGGGTCACCCAGTTGACGGTTGAGGCGGTGGCTTCCGGGCCCTTCCCCACCCCGAGAACGAAGAGCCCGTACGGGATCATGCGAAGGGCGGTCTTCCTAGCCTGTTCATCCATTTCGGTACCTCCGGCGGCAGTTGCGAACGGCCGCCAGTATGCCAAGAAGAAATCGTGTTGGCCAGACCCGTGACGATGGAGCGGCGGCACCGCAGGAAGACCGGCGAGGTCAGGCGGCGGAAGCGCGTGCGCGGCGGACACGCTGCTGTTCGAGGCGACGGGCGATGTACCAGGAGACGGCGATGATGAGCCCGCCCATCACCATATCGATGAAAAAGTGGTTCGCGCTGGCGACGATTGCCCAGCTCATGACCGCGCTCAGGAGGATCGCGAGGAGTCGCACCCAGCGGTTTCGCGAGTTCACCCAGAGGGCGGCGGAGGCGAGCGCAATCCAGCCGAAGTGGAAACTGGGGATGGCCGCGTACTCGTTCAGGATGATCGACGGCTGGGCGTAGCTGACGGCCGTGTTGCCGCCGAAGACCGTATCGACGAAGCCGAGTTCGTAGCCGTGGAGGGCCATGAGGCGGGGCGGCGCCGCCGGCAAGAGGTAGTAGAAGATCAGGCCGAAGACCATGGAAACGTACATGACGTTCCGCATGAAACTGAACTGGCTGCGCTGGCGGAACCAGAGCCAGACTCCGACGGCCACGAGCACCGGGAAGTGTGCGTAGGCGTAGATGAAGTTCGCGACCTCCTGGACGGCATGGGAGCGGATGGAGATCTCCTGCACCCAGGCTTCGTGGAAGGTGCCGGTCGCTTTTTCGAGTTCAACGAGGCGCTTCGTGACATCAACGGCGAACGATTCGTTCCAGCCGGCGATGCCGCGGAGGAGGAAGTAGACGAGGACGATGATCACGACCGCGCCGACATCCCGTGTGAGGGCCACGGCGACACGCAGCCAGGCACCGGCGGGGGCCGTCGAGAGAGTGCGGGGCAGTGGCAGTTGTCGAACGGTCATGATTCTTCGACGATCTTACCCGGATCGTGGCGTGCGTCCATCCGCCAAAGGGCGGAGGCGTAGCCGTTGTGTGAAGTTGTACGCAGAAGGGGCCGGGACTGATCAACGCAAATCAGGCGCTACGCCAGCTCTTTCGTCCGCCCTGGCCCATCTGGAGGAGGAAGAGGACGCGTTCGGGCTGGACAGCGATGAAGCAGAGATCCGGGTTCTCTTTCGTCCCGAAGAAGGCGGCAAGATCGTAATCGAAGGCGCCCCAGAGCCGCTCCCGCGAGGCAGTGTCCTGGAGGATGGCGGCGGTGCCACGCACGGAGAGCTGGTCGAAGCCCGTCGCCTGGCCAACGGCCGTGTGAAACGAGACGCGAGGGTCCCGCCGGATGTGGCGGACCTTGTGGGATGACGCGTTGGTCGCCATATAGGCGACCCCGTCCCGCCAGGAGACGGCGATCGGCGCGATATTGGGGTAACCGCCGTCGGAGAGCGTGGCCAGGTAGACGGTGCTCCCAAGGCGCGCCGCTATCTCTTGAACTTCGTCCAGATCCATTCTTGGTGTCCTTTCCGCGCGGGCGTGTATCGTGCTGCCTTCACGAACGGTCGACGGGCCCTGCTGTCAGTAGCTCTTGAAGAGTTGGCCCCATTCGGTCTCCATCCTGGCGATGCGCCGCGTGCCTGTCATGTTACCTGCCTCCGAGCGGGCCTTCGAGTTGCTCCGTCTCCACATCGTGGGCGGGCCAACGAACCCCGCTCGCTGCCCAGAAGAGGGCGAGCAGGCCGTGCACCGCCAGCGTGAGTGGCGGGTGCACGAACGAGAGCGCAATCGTGCCGCCGTACAGCACCGGGCCGGGGATAGAGCGGAGCATGATGGCACGAACCTGGCCATCGTGGACCGAGTGCGAGATGAGGCGCTCACGGGTGGCGCTGTAGATCCAGAGGGCGAAGAAGACGGCCGCGGCGACTGTCATCGTGACGCTGTAGGCCGCCAGCGCGATCTCCGCTTCGTCTTCGCGAATGAAACGCGCGACGACGCCGGTAGGAAACGGCATGAAGGAGACACAGAGCAGCAGCGCAAGGTTGAGGAAGAGGAGGGGCCGGTCGACGCGTTCGACATGGTCGAAGACGGTGTGGTGATTGACCCAGTAGATGCCGATGACGAGGAAGCTCACGGCGTAGGCGGCGTATGAGGGCCAGAGGTGAAGTAGCTCATCGGCAAGGTCTTTCCCCGGACCACCTTCGGGGATGCGGATCTCGAGGATGAGGAGGGTGATGGCGATAGCGAAGACGCCGTCGCTAAACGCTTCGAGGCGGCTGGTGGTCATCGGTGGCGAAGTATAGGGCACCGCCGGGCGAGCGAGGTCCCGCGGCTGCGCACCGCCGGACTGCGAAGCCTGGAGCGATGGCCCCCGGGGCGGGCGTTCGTGCGGATTGCTGTCAGTAGCTCTTGAAGAGTTGGCCCCACTCTGTCTCCATCATCCGGGAGATGCGGCGCTTCCCCATGAGCGGGTACCAGTAGAAGTTGTGATAGAGGTTGGAGGCAGCGTAGGCCCAGGGCACGATTGGCGTGCGCAGGAGCGGCTTCTCGAACTTCTTCAGCTTGCCCCAGTAGATCTGCTTCTGGCCCCAGCTGACGAAGGTGTCCTCGTCTTTGCTAAAACCGAAGTTGATGCCGGAGATATCGAGCCCTTCGACTTCGATGCGGGCCGGGTCGCCGACACCGAGGCCGGCTTCGTGGGCGAGGCGGATGAAGGGGATGCTCATCGGGTCGAAGCCCATGAGCTTCGCGGCGACGGCGTCTATCGCTACCTGGTCGGAGCTGGCGAGGATGACGTTTTTCACGTGCGGGCGCATGGCGCGGGGGCCCGGGCCGTCCCCGGCGATGGTGCCGTCCATCAGGGCGAAGACGCCGGTGTGGATCTCTTGCTGGATGCGGAGGAGGTCGACGAGCGTCTCGTGGATGACGGAGTGCGTCCAGTGCCGGCGGTTGTTGAGGAGGCCACCGAAGGCGTTCTTCATGGCCCCGGTCATCGTCGTGAAGACGTGCGTCTTCAGGGTTGGCATGTGAATGATGTTCGTGCCGAGGAACATTTCCGGGATCTCGATGCCATCGGGGAAGATCTTGTCGAGGACGAGCATCTCGCCGCGGGGCGCGTAGGGGATCCAGCGGACGCCGGGGTCCTGGAGGTGGACGCTCTTGAGGCCGTGCGTGCGGAGGACGCGGTCGTGCTTGTTGCCGCGCTCGCCATCGTGGGAATTGACGACGACGGTGCCGTTCTGGACGGGGGTGAGTTTTTCGTAGCCAGCGCCACGGAGCGCCTGGATGGCGCCGTCGAGTTGCCAGGGGCTGGTGCTGCAGCCGGGGTAGTAGTGCTGCCAGCTGATGTTGATCTTCAGGATGGTCTCCCGCTCTTTCGGAAGGTGCTCCTCGAAGCCGGCGAGCTGCATCAGGCGGGCGATATCGGGCAGCACGGTAGTCGCGCTGGTGTAAAGAACGGCGACACGGGGCTCGCGGGTGGGGGCGGGAACACCGGCCCGCGCGCCAGAGGAGGGCTCTGTAGTCATGTGCCCAGTGTAACGCGGGGACGGGCAAGGCAAAGGGCGGCGCTCAGCACCAGGGGGAACGGCAGCTTGCGGCCAACCGCTTCGATCTGCTACAAGGCCGACGGCGTGGTACGGCGCTCACCTTGCCGCGCGCCTGGTGATAGCGCTGGCAGCGAGGACAAAGGCTCCGGCCACCACCACAGCCAGCCGCCACCCCAACTGGCGCCTTTGCGGCGAACTCCCGGTACCAGTGCCGGGCGGTTCGGGAGTGGGCGAAGGGCTCGCGGACGGTGTTGCGGCAGGGCCAAGAACGGTGACGATCCCAATCATGCCCTGGCTCTCGTGGAGCGTGCAGTAGTACCGGAAGTTCCCGGGCCTGGAGAACGTCACGGAGAAGTCGATTCCCGCGGGCCAGTCGATACCGATCACACCACTGTTCCAGTAGCCCGAACCTTCGTAGGTCGCGCCCGGGATCGCGGGCTCAGCAATCAACGGGTTGTCCGGCACCACCGGCCCGGTGGGAAACGGCCCGAATGTCACGGTGTGCGGGGTGTGGACAACGCTCCGCCAGGTGATGGTGTCGCCCTGGCGGACGGAGATCGTTGCCGGAAAGAACTGTTGCACGTCTCCGTGGGCCGTCTTGCCGGCGATCTTCAGAAGGTGGGCGGTGGTCGCGTCCGGGCGGGACACGGTCGGGACCGGCTTATTCGCGAGGTCAACAGCGATCGCCCGGATCTCCGCGATGTCGTGCCTGTATTCGGCCGCGGCTCGGAGGTCCGCCGATTGCTGGGAGTCAGCGAGCACGCCGGCCGGCACAACGGTTACCGTGCCAACCATCCCCGGGTGGATGTAGCAGTTGTAGGCAAACGTGCCTGCTGTGGTAAAGCGTATGTCGTAACTCTTACCAGGGCCGAAGGTCAGGTCGGAAGAGAGGAATGGCTGCCCGGAATGGGTGGCCGGGGATGGAGTGGACGGCGGAGCGCCGGATTCGGCTATCCCGAAGGTTACGGAGTGCGGCTCGTGCCAGGGGAAAGACCAGCGAACC